>CAMLLG010000151.1 GCA_946480825.1 uncultured Lysobacteraceae bacterium | reverse complement strand
CGTGAGCAGGGTCTGGTAGGCGCGCAGGTCCTCGATGCTGGCGATGGAGAACGCGCCCGATTCGACGGCGTCCGTCGTCTCCAGATGCGGGCCGACGTAGCGAGCCATGTCCTCGGCGGTGACCAGCCGTGCGCGCTTCATCCGCCGCAGCAGGCTGAGCCGGGCCAGTTGTTCCGGCGTCGGCGGCTGCGTGGCGTTGGCGCTGCGCGGGATGGGTTGCGGCTTCTGCCGCGGCGGGCGCAGGCGGCTGGTATCCATCAGCGCGCCCGGCGCCACCGGCAGGCGCAGTTCGCCTTCCGGCGCGTGCTGCACGCCACGGCAGGCACGGCGCAGCAGGATGTCCAGCTTGTCGGGCGCACGCAGGCGATAGTCGAGGAAGGCGAGCGCGCGCCGGTTGGCCTGGCGGATGTCGTCGTCCAGCCGGCCCAGGTATTCGTCGATGCGGTCCAGTTCGCGCAGGCGCCGCAGGCTGCGCGCGAAGCGCTGGCTGCCGCGCCCGGCGTCGCCGCCGCCGACATGCTCGCGGTACCACGCCAGCAGCGCCGTGCGGCGCTCGCCGGTCTCGATCTGCTGCGCCATCGACAGGATCGCGCTGCGCCGCGCCAGCGGGTGATCGCCGGTGTGCAGCTCGGCGTAGTCGCCGATGAAGAAGTCGCTCACGTAGCGCTCGAACCACTGGCGCGCGAACTGCGCGGTGGATTCGGCCTTGCTCAGCTCCGGCATCAGGTCGCGGACCTGCAGGCTCATCGAGGACAGCGACACCAGCAGCCGACGCGCCTGGTCGGCGGCCTCGTCCAGGGCGTCGCCGGCGGCCTTGCCCTCCGCCACCTGCTGCAGCTGGTGTTCGATCGAGCGCATCTTCGCCGACACGAAGGTCGGGCCATGCTCGGCGAACTCGACCAGCAGCGAGAGGAACTGGTGCACGACCGGCGGCATGGTGACCATCTCGCGCGCGCCGACCCGTTCCTGCCGCAGCCAGCCCGCGCCACGGAAACGGTCGTAGATGTTGTTGACCCTGACCGGCAGTGGCGTGTCCGGGGTATCGCCGTCCTCGTCTTCCCAGGGGTCATCGGCGAGCAGATAGCGCTCCAGCGCCGCGGTGATCTCGCGGCGCTGGAAACCCATGCTGGGTGGCACCGGCGCGTCCGGCCCGAAGAACTCATCGAACAGCCGGCACAGCAGCAGCCAGTAGTGTTCCCGGTTGGGCGACGCCAGGGGGCCGAACAGGCCGCTGGGCAGCAACGGGAACAGGGCGGGCGCCTGCGTCATGGCCGCACGCACCGCCGCGGTGGGCTGGCATTGTGATGTGGCGGGCGCGGCAGCGCCGGGGAAAAGGGCATGGCGGGATCGGAAAGGCGGGCGGATCGCGCCGGAGCGCGCTGCGGCCAGCCACGATATCGCAAGTCGCCGGGGCGCCGGTAGCTGTTCCCACCCGGCCGCCGGCGCCCTTTCCGTCCCCCATGCCCGACGGCGGCAGCTCTACCAGCCGGCGAGCACGAGCTTGCCGATGGTGGTGCCGGATTCCAGCCGGCGATGGGCTTCGCGCAGGTTCGCCGCATTGATCGGCGACAGCGTGCCAGTCAGCGTGCCGCGTACATCGCCGGCGTCTATCAGGTCCGCCACGCGGTCCAGCAGTGCGCCCTGTTCGCCCATGTCGGCGGTACGGAAGCGCGGGCGGGCGAACATCATTTCCCAGTGGATGCCGATGCTCTTGGCCTTGTAGGGGTCGCCGATCCGCAGTTCGCCCTTGGGTTCGACGATCAGGCCGACGTGGCCCAGCGGCGCCAGCAGGTCGCCCAGTTCGGTCCAGTAGCGGTCGGTATCGGCCAGGTTCAGGGCGGCATCGATGTTGTCGAAGCCCAGCGCCTTCAGCTGCGGACCCAGCGCCTGGCGATGGTTGATCACATGGTCCGCTCCCAGCGACATGCACCAGTCGATGGTGTCCTGCCGCGAGGCGGTGGCGATCACGGTGAAGCCGGCGCGCTTCGCCAGCTGGATCGCGATCGAGCCCACGCCACCCGCGCCGGCGATGACGAGCAGCGACTTGCCGGCACCGCCGCCCTCGAGGGCGTAAGGCATGCGGTCGAACAGCAGCTCCCATGCCGTGATGGTCGTCAGCGGCAAGGCAGCGGCCTGCGCGAAGTCCAGCGACGCGGGCTTGCGGCCGACGATGCGTTCGTCGACCAGCTGGAACTGCGCATTGCTGCCGGGGCGGGTGATGTCGCCCGCGTAGTAGACCGCGTCGCCGGGCTTGAAGCGCGTCACCGCCTCGCCGACGGCTTCCACCACGCCGGCGGCGTCGTAGCCGAGCACCTTAGGTTGCGCCTCGATCTGCGGCTTCGGCGCGCGCACCTTCGTGTCGACCGGGTTCACCGACACGGCTTCCACGCGCACGAGGATGTCGTGACCGGTGGCGATGGGCGTTTCGAGTTCGACATCCAGCAGTGATTGCGGATCGTCGATGGGCAGGTAGCGGGTAAGTGCAACGGCTTTCATGGGGCGGCTCCGGCATGTGGGGGAAAGGCCTGGACAGGCAGCGGACTGCGTTCGGAGAACTGCCCGCGCCAGTAGGGATAGTAGGGATACGGGGCTTCCATCGCGCTGGCCGCATCCAGGCGCGCGATCTGGTCGGCCGTCAGCTGCCAGCCGATGGCACCCAGGTTCTG
>CAMLLG010000150.1 GCA_946480825.1 uncultured Lysobacteraceae bacterium | reverse complement strand
GTTCGCAGAGCGCTTCTACACAGCATCCCTCGCAGCCACTCCCTTCGAGAGCGCGATGAATATCGACTCTAGCATTTGCCTTCTTCGCGATCTTGGAAAGGATGCATGGGCAGAGGATTGCGGCCGAGCCTGGATCGAGCATCGCCGGCCAATTAAGGGAAACCCCTTCCACATGCGAGACGTTGAACTATTCAGACCTCTACAAGATGAGTGGTTCAGAAGCGAGATCGTAAAGGCGCAAGAACAGGCGAATCGCGGGATGACGCTTTCGACCGCCTTTGCACATGTCGCTACTCGGATGGGTGATCAGGCCGCTGCAGCTGAAACCATAGCAGCCGCCACTAAGGACGAACTTTTGGATTGGCTTCGCTCCACAACTGGAAACGATCTGAGAAGCGCCGTTCGTGCCACCCTGGATGGATATCCGGTGGAGAAGTCAGATGAAGCAAGCTTTCGGCTGCAGGAGGCTTTGAAGGCACTCGCACTTGATAATCCACTTGATCGCATTCGCGTGAGCCGCATCGGCATAGACGTTGGTTAGGTGACACAGTACTGCAGGATGGATTGAGCAGCAGTCGACACCCATCAACCACGACATACCGGCGTCACGACGACAGGCGGACCCGCTCCGCCGAAACCGCTACGCTCCACCCATCCTACGCACGAGCACTCCGCGCGTGCCGGCTCGCGAACGTCGCACCCGTCAGCCGCTCCGACTCCTGCCACAGCCGCTCCGCGACACCCAGGTCCTCTGCCTGCGCCGGCACCCGGGCCGCAGCCGGATGACCCCGCGTCTCGCTCAGCTTGTCAGGACCGTAGTAACCACCCGCCCGCGCCGTCGGCGCCGTCGCCGCGTACAGCGGCGGCAACGCGCCCTGTTCGGCGGGCTGGAACAGGAACCACAGATAGCGCCGTGCCAGCGCCTGCGGACTGCCCGGACCGGCGCCGTTAGGCAGCAGGTCCGTGCGCGCGATGCCCGGATGCGCCGCAATGCTCTGGATGCCCCACCCTTCCCTCGCACTCCGGCGCTGCAACTCGAACGCGAACAACAGGCATGCCAGCTTGGACTGGCTGTACGCCGCCATGGGCACATAACGGCGGCGCGACTGCAGGTCGTCGAAATCCATCGCACCCTGGCGTGCGGCGATGCTGGACAGCGACACGACGCGCGCATTGCGTCCCTCGCGCAGCAACGGCAGCAGCCTGGCCGTGAGCGCGAAGTGGCCCAGATGGTTCGTGCCCAGCTGCAGCTCGAAACCGTCGGCGGTTTCCCTGCGCTGCGGCGGCGTCATCACCGCCGCATTGTTGACCAGCATGTCCAGGCTGCCATGCGAGCGCAGCAGGGTATCGGCGAAGGTCTCTATGGAGTCCAGGCTGGCGAGGTCGACAGCACCGAAGCGCACCCGCGCCCGCGGCGCTGATTGGCTTATCTGCGCGACGGCGGCCGCACCCTTGGCGGCGTTACGCCCCGCCACGATCACCGTGGCGCCCGCCCGGGCCAGCGCCATGGACACATGGAAGCCGATGCCGCCCGTCCCGGTGACCAGGACGGTTCGCCCGACCTGGGACGGCATATCGGAGGTGGTCCAGCCTGCCATGACGGTTACCTTGTTGGGAGAAGAAGAGAAGCGCGCAAGCCGCGGCAGTACCGGCGGCGTGGCGCAGCGCAGGGAATGACGGCGCATACGTAGTCCGTGGCGCAGTGTTGCGGCGCGACTTTAAGAAGCCTTTAAGGCATGCAGCGCGAGCAGGCGGAGCGCACGAGGTGAAGCCGGCATCGCGTGCCTTCCACACGCGGACGACGACCTCCGTCGCTGGATGCGGATCCGCCGCGCCGCGCATCGGATATCGCAATCCGCGCACAAAAAAGGGAGGCGCGCCGCGCCTCCCACCACGAATTTATATAACGCCCCGGGGCTTGCGGCAAGGCCCGCCGCGGGCTGCAGTATCGCCGGCCTGCCGATACGGCAGGCCACCGGAACACCACCCCCATGCGCGATACCGAGATCTACTACCACGGCACCAAGGCCACGCTGGCGCCCGGCGACCTGATCGCCGCGGGCTACACCTCCAACTTCGGCAAGCGCCGCGTCGCCCGATACGTCTACCTCACCGCCATGCTGGAAGCCGCCACCTGGGGCGCGGAACTGGCCGTCGGCGAAGGCCGCGGACACATCTACATCGTCGAACCGACCGGCCCGTTCGAGGACGACCCCAACCTCACCAACCAGCGCTTCCCCGGCAATCCCACCCGCTCGTACCGCACGCGCGACCCCCTGCGCGTGGTCGCCGAAGTGAAGGGCTGGATAGGCCACACGCCCGAACAGCTCACCACCATGCGCGAGCGCCTGGCGGAACTGGATCGGCAGGGCGTGGAAGCCATCGAGGACTGAGGCGCGGCCGCCCGCGCAGACCGCCCGTGCCGAACGGAATGAAGCCCGGCATCCGATGCCGGGCTTCACCGGCCCCGGCTGCGTGCGGTGTCCGTTTCGTGTTCGCCGGCCTACGAGGCCGGATCGAACCCGAACACCCGCAGTTCCTGATCGCAGCGGCAGGCCTTCGCAAGCCGCGCCGCCCACGCGATCGCCTCCTCGCGCGAGGGCAGTTCCAGCACCGTGAAGCCGCCGGTGAGCGGCGGCGCCCACGGATAGCCGCCTTCGGCCACCGCACCGTCGGCCGACACGCGCAGCGGCGGCTCGCGCTCGTCGATGCCGCCGCCGAAGACATAGACGCCCGCAGCCTTTGCCTGCTCGATCACCGCATGCGAATCGCGGCCCGCCGCGTCCAGTTCGTCCCCGG
>CAMLLG010000149.1 GCA_946480825.1 uncultured Lysobacteraceae bacterium | reverse complement strand
GCGGCCATCGACACGCCGAGCAGCGCGTTCGCGCCGAGCCGGCCCTTGTTCTCGGTGCCGTCGAGATCGATCAGGCGGCGGTCGAGGCCGGCCTGATCGGCGGCATCGAAACCGGTCAGCGTCTGCGCGATCGTGCCGTTGACGTGACCGACCGCCTTCTGCACGCCCTTGCCGAGGTAACGGGTCTTGTCGCCATCGCGCAGTTCGACGGCTTCCTTGGTGCCGGTGGACGCGCCCGAGGGCACCATCGCGCGACCGAACGAACCGTCGGAAAGCGTAACGTCGGCTTCGAGCGTGGGATTGCCGCGGCTGTCGAGGATTTCGCGGGCGTGGATCTTCGTGATCGTGGTCATGGTTTTGTCGAGTTGAGGAATTGAGGTAGTTACGCAAGCTTCAACGATCGTCGTGAATGCCGAGATGTTCGCGCAAGCGGGGGCTGGGATTGAAATCACAACCCAGATTGAGATAGCGATTCTGGTAGTACTTGTCGTATAAAACCATCTTTCCGATCAGGCGCATGTCCATGGTTGCCCCCATCAACAACTTGTAGAGCAAAAGCACATCGTCGATCGTTTCGGCGGACTCGATCTTTTCTCGGTCTCCGCGCTGCAGCAACTTGTCGGCGCTCAGACTGGATATGACATGCGCGCGGATGGAAGCCTGCGCATCCGCAGGAATCGCGTCGTGCAACGCCCCGACGTCAGGGCTGTCGTCATCGGTCAACTTTTCATCGACGCACCCGGCGAACGTGGCGCCGGCCTCCATCATTTCGGCGACCAGTTCATCATTCGCCATCATCCAGTCACGCTCCGGGTCTCCGCCAGGCAGCAGATGCGCGGGCACATCGCACGAGGAGAGGCCAAGCCCATCGAGCTGCGCGATGCGCAACCTCGCCGACAGCCGAGGCCCGGTCATCGCAAAGGCAGGATCGTCGACAGGACGCGCGATGGCCGCCGTGACCGCCTTGAGTTTGGCCCGATCATCGGCGCCACCATGAGGATCGATTCCCATTTGCTGAAGCGCCCGAGGCATCCAGTCCTTCTGCAGATCCGCATACAGCGAACCCACCTTGCCTTTCGCGATCACCGCTTCGAAAGCTTCATCTTCATCGATACCGCCGGCCTGGAACGCAGCCGTCACGCACCGCTCGAATCGCTCCTCCGCATCCAAACGGACGAGAAAATTCGGCTTTTTCGTTTCGCGCCCCACCATTTGCATCAACGGCTCGGCTTGGTCCTTGTCCGATGCGAAAGCAGGCGCCGTCAGCGCACATGCCAGTCCGAGAGCCAGCAGCATCGTCGCTCGTCCGAACGGCGAGCAGGCAGGATTCGTTCCAACAGACGCCTCACGATCCGGAAACGAAGGCGCATCGCCCTCGATGCGGCCGCACATTGGAGGCGCAGTGGTCATGGCCTGGAGTCGAGGAGAGTGTGGAGTTTCGGGTCGGGAATGCATTTGCCGTCGGTGACCGCAGCCATGCGCAGCATGGTTTCCGCGAACACCTTGACCGCTTCGTCGCTGCCCTGTTTCGTGCCGATGGTGCGCCAGTGGACGGAGAGCGTGTCGTACGCCGCGGCCACCCGCTGCGCCTGATTCGGGCGGTCGCCGTAACCGGTCAGATCGAAGGCATAGCCATCGGGATCGTAGCGCTTCGCGTCGGCGATGAGGGCCGCGCCGTGCTTGCCGGCGGCGAGCCGTTCGATCAGACGCACCGCACCGCGCGGCGTGCGGGCATCGAAGACATCGGCCACGCAGGCGTCCAGCTTGTGCGCGAAGTGGTACAGCTCGGCCGCCCGCAGCTCGGAGCGGACATGCGCGAGGCCGCCGGCATCGCGTACCGCGCGCGACCGCTCGCCGGCATCCATGGCGCGATAGTAGGTGCGGGTCTGCGAGGCCAGTTCCGGATCGATGGTCGTCACCGAGGCGATCACCGCATCGCGGAATGCCTGCTCGTCCGCGCTCACGGCGCGCCGCGGTTCGACCGGCGCCTGCGCCGCTTCCGGCGGCGGCTGGTCCCCGCAGGCGGCGAGCATCAGCGCGAGGATCGTTGTCGCAAGCAACGACGCTGGGCGGCGACCGCGGGCATTCGCCGCAGCGGCCGCATGCGCTCCCGCATCGGGCTCAGACATCGGCTTCGAGAAAGCCATTGCGCTTGGTCACCGCGTCCAGCGCCTGCAGCGTTTCCAGCAGCGCGCGCATCTTCGGAAGCGGCCAGGCATTGGGGCCGTCGCTCAGCGCCTTCGCGGGATCGGGATGGGTTTCCATGAACAGGCCGGCGATGCCGACGGCGGTGGCGGCGCGCGCCAAGACCGGCACGAATTCGCGCTGGCCGCCGCTGCTGCTGCCCTGCCCGCCAGGCAACTGCACCGAGTGGGTGGCGTCGAACACCACGGGACAGCCGGTGTCGCGCATCACCGCGAGGCTGCGCATGTCGCTGACCAGGTTGTTGTAGCCGAAGCTGGCGCCGCGCTCGCAGACCATGATGTCGTGATTGCCGGTCGACTTCGCCTTCTCGACCACCGGCTTCATGTCCCAGGGCGACAGGAACTGGCCCTTCTTGATGTTCACCGGTTTGCCGGCGCTGCAGACCTTCTTGATGAAGTCGGTCTGGCGCACGAGGAAGGCCGGCGTCTGCAGCACGTCGACCACGCTGGCCACTTCATCCATCGGCGTGTATTCGTGCACGTCGGTCAGCACCGGCACGCCGATCTGGCGCTTCACTTCGGCCAGCACGCGCAGACCTTCTTCCATGCCCGGGCCGCGGAAGCTGGTGCCCGAGGTGCGGTTGGCCTTGTCGAAGCTCGACTTGAAGATGAAGGGAATGCCCAGCGCGGACGTGATTTCCTTGAGCTGGCCGGCGACGTCGAGCTGCAGCTGCTCGGACTCGATCACGCAGGG
>CAMLLG010000148.1 GCA_946480825.1 uncultured Lysobacteraceae bacterium | reverse complement strand
CGCCTGCCGGTGCAGTGGGTCTGCCGGCCGGACCAGAATTTCCGCGGTTTCGCCGGCACCATCGTCTCCGGCGCGGCCGGCGTGGGCGACGAGATCGTCGCGCTGCCGTCCGGGCGGCGCTCGCGGATCGCGCGGATCGTGTTCGGCGACGGCGATCTCGATGCCGCGGTGCGCGGGCAGGCGGTGACGCTGACGCTGGAGGACGAGATCGACATCAGCCGCGGCGACGTCATCGCCGCCGCCGATTCGCCGCCGGAAGTCGCCGATCAGTTCGCCGCGCACGTGCTGTGGATGGGCGAGCACGCGCTGCTGCCCGGCCGTCCGTACTGGCTCAAGATCGGCGCGCGCACCGTCGGCACCTCGATCACCGAGATCAAGCACCGCGTCGACGTGAACACGCAGGAGCATCTCGCCGCCAAGCATCTCGAACTCAACGAAGTCGGCGTGTGCAACCTGCATCTCGACCAGCCGGTGGCGTTCGAAGCTTATGCCGACAGCCGCGAACTGGGCGGTTTCATCCTGATCGACCGCCAGACCAATGCGACGGTGGCGGCGGGCACGCTGGACTTCGCGCTGCGTCGCGCCGCCAACATCCATTGGCAGCATCTGGAAGTCGACAAGGCCGCGCGCGCGCGCAGCATGGGCCAGGCGCCGCGCTGCGTGTGGTTCACGGGCCTGTCGGGTTCGGGCAAATCCACCGTCGCCAATCTGGTCGAGAAACGGCTGATGGCGATGGGTCTGCACACCTACACGCTCGACGGCGACAACGTGCGCCACGGCCTGAACAAGGATCTCGGCTTCAGCGACGAGGACCGGGTCGAGAACATCCGCCGCGTCGCCGAAGTCGCGAAGCTGATGGTGGATGCGGGCCTGATCGTGCTGGTGAGCTTCATCTCGCCGTTCCGCGCCGAACGGCGGTTGGCGCGCGAGCTGTTCGATGCCGGCGAGTTCGTCGAAGTCTTCGTCGACACGCCGCTGGAGGTCGCCGAAAGCCGCGACGTCAAGGGGCTTTACGCCAAGGCCCGCGCGGGCAAGATTCCGAACTTCACCGGCATCGATTCGCCGTACGAAGTGCCGGAATCGCCGGAGCTGCGGCTGGATACGACGGCCTCATCGTCCGAAGCGCTGGCGGAGCAGGTGGTGGCGCGGTTGCTCGCCGGCTGAGGCGGGGCCTCCTTCGGCATGGCGGTTCGACTGGCCGAAGGCTGGTCGGGCCATGCGGCTGTTGAAAGCCGTCGCTCCCACAGTGGATCGCCTCGCTTTCTCCCGGTCGACCGCTCCATCCGCAGATAAGAAACGCCCGGCCATGCGCCGGGCGTTTCGCGTTGCGCGTGTCGTGCCGTTTCAGCGTTTCCTGCGCAGCATCTCGAACACGAACAGCAGCGCGACCGCGGAGAGAATCGCGACCGCCCAGGTCATCCAGCCGTGTCCGGGATAGATGTAACCGCCGATGGCGGCGCCGGCGATGCCGAGCAGGATGGTCAGGATCCAGCCCATCGAATCCGCGCCCGGTTTGATCAGCCGGGCGAGGATGCCGATCAGGGCGCCGCCGATGATGTAACCCAGGATGCCTTCGAACATGCGGGTGTCTCCTCTGGAACGGCGCCGGATCGGCGCACCCGCATGCTACGCCTCCCGCATGGCCTCGGACGCGATCAGGCGTTCTGCGCGGCGGCGTGGCGATTCGCGGGAAACGCCGCCGCGGCGGCGGTATCCTCGCGTGCGGCCATCGATGGCATCAGCAGCAGCCGTGCTCGCCATGGTGGTGTCCGCCGGCCACGGCGGCGACGCCGGTGGTCTCGCCGCGGACGCTGGCGTTGCGGTGTTCCGCGATCACCCGCGAGACGCAGGCGGTGACCCGCTTGCCCATCGGAATGTGCAGGAATTCGTTCGGACCGTGCGCGTTCGAATGCGGGCCGAGCACGCCGGTGATCATGAACTGCGCGCCGGGGAATTTCTCGCCGAGCATGCCCATGAACGGGATCGTGCCGCCTTCGCCCATGTACATCGCCGGCTGGCCGAAGAATTCGCGGCTGGACGCATCGATGGCCTGTTCCAGCCACGGCGTCATCGTCGGCGCGTTCCAGCCGGTGGAATCCTTCTCCAGATGCAGCGCCACTTCGGCACCGTACGGCGGATCGCGCAGCAGCGCGTCGCTCAGCAGTTCGCCGGCGCGCTTGCCGTCCAGCGTCGGCGGCAGACGCAGGCTCAGTTTCACCGACGTGTGGGGGCGCAGCACGTTGCCCGCCGACGACAGCGGCGGCATGCCGTCGACGCCGGTCACCGACAGCGCCGGGCGCCAGGTGCGGTTGAGCACCAGTTCGGTGAGATCCGCATGCATCGGCGTCATCCCGGGCAGGAACGGGAATTTGTCGTAGATCGCGGTGCCCAGCACTTCGGAGCAGGTGCGCGCCTGCGCGAGGCGATCGGCCGGAATCTCGACGTGCAGCCCGTCGAGCAGGATGCGGCCACTGTCCGGGTCCTCGATGCGCGACAGCAACTGGCGCAGCACGCGGAAGCTCGAAGGCACGATGCCGGAGGCGTCGCCGGAGTGCACGCCTTCGCTGAGCACCTTCACCGTGAGATTGCCGCCGGCGAGGCCGCGCAGCGACGTGGTGCACCACAACTGGTCGTAGTTGCCGCAGCCCGAATCGAGGCAGACCACCAGCGACGGCCGACCGATGCGCGCGGCGAGATGGTCGACGTAGGCGGGCAGATCGTAGCTGCCGGATTCCTCGCAGGCTTCGATCATCACCACGCAGCGCGCGTGCGGCACGCCCTGCGCCTGCAGGGCCTGGATCGCGGCGATCGATCCGAAGATCGCGTAGCCGTCGTCGGCGCCGCCGCGGCCGTACAGACGATCGCCCTTGATCACGGGCTTCCACGGGCCGAGGTCGTCGTCCCAGCCGGTCATTTCCGGCTGCTTGTCGAGATGGCCGTA
>CAMLLG010000147.1 GCA_946480825.1 uncultured Lysobacteraceae bacterium | reverse complement strand
CCGGAATCGTCGCGTTCGGCTGCGTGGGCGTGTTCGGTTGCGGCTGGGTCGGCTGCGGTTGCGTCGGCGTGTCGGCGCGCGGCTGCGTCGGCTGCGGCGTGCTCTGCTCCGGCTGCGTGGGCGTCGGGATCGGCGTGCTCGGCTGCGGTTGCGCCGGCTGCGGCTGCGTTGGGGTGTCGGCACGCGGCTGCGTCGGCTGCGGCGTGGCCTGCTCCGGCTGCGTCGGCGTGGGGGTGGGCGTGCTCGGCTGCGGTTGCGCCGGCTGGGGCTGCGTCGGCGTGTCGGCGCGCGGCTGCGTCTGCTGCTGACCCGGGAAGATGCCCAGCGCCTTCAGCGTGTTCTCGCCGGCCTTGCCGTCGACTTCCAGCCCCTGCTGCGTCTGGTACTGGCGCACCGCCGCTTCGGTCCTGTCGCCGTAATACCCCGTCGTCGGCAGCGGCTGGCCCTGCGCATCGCGGATGCCGGCGTTGTTCAACGCTTCCTGCAGCCGCCTGACATCGGGGCCCTGGTCCTCGGGCACCAGCAGCGTCCGCGGCGGGAATTCGAGGTACTTGCGCGGATCGACCGCGGTCCCGCCGAGCACCACGCCGTTCGAGTTCTCGCGGATCTCGAAGTGCAGATGGGTGTCGCCGCCGCTCGGCGTATTGCCGCTGCGGCCCATCTTGCCGACTTCGGTGTTCTCGGTGACGCGGTCGCCGACGCTGACGCTGCGCGAATCGAGATGCGCGTACAGCGTCTGCAGGCCGTTGTCGTGCTGGACGACGACGGTGTTGCCGTAACCGCGCATGGTGCCGCTGAAGATCACCTCGCCGGGGCCGAAGGATTCGATGCGGTCGCCCACGCGCCCGTTGATATCGATGCCCGCATGATTGCGGCCGCCGCTGCGGGCGGTGCCGAACTCACCCTCGCCCTCGCCGGGCTTGTCGGCGCGGTTGACGGTCATGTTGCCGGGCGCCGGCCAGGTGTTGCCGCCGTTCTGCACGGGTTGCTGCGGTGCGGGTTGCTGAGGAGCCGGCTGTTGCGGCGCGGGCTGCTGGGGAGCGGGCTGCTGCGGCTGCGTCTGTTCCTGGCCCGGGAAAATCCCCAGCGCCCTCAACGTGTTCTCACCCGCCTTGCCGTCCACTTCGAGGCCCTGCCGCGTCTGGTACTGGCGCACCGCGGCTTCGGTCCGGTCGCCGTAGTACCCCGTCGTCGGCAGCGGCTGGCCCTGCGCGTCGCGGATGCCGGCGTTGTTCAGCGCTTCCTGAAGCCTGCGCACACCTTCGCCGCGCTCTTCCTTCAGCAGCAGCGTGTCGCGCACGGTCCCGCTGTCCGGCGACTGCGTCGTCGCGCCGGGCGTGGGGCGGCTCGGCTGGCTGGCATCGATCGGTTCGATGCCCTTTTCCGGGATCGCGATCCGGTTGTACTTGGTTTCCCAGTAGTTGACGAAGGTCTGCGCGAGATCGCGGTCGGACAGCCCGGACAGCTGATTCTGGCGCACGCCGGTCAGCTGTTCGACGTCGTTGCCGATGTTGGCGAGGATGTTGCCGCGGGTGTCGGTGTCGTTGAAGAAACGGTTGAAGCTCGGATCCAGCGCGGCCTGGATCGAACGATAACCGTACGCGCCCTGCTGGTGGGCCATGTACAGATCGAAGCCGTTGGGCTGCGCTTCGCCGGAAAGATAGTCGCGGCCGGAGCGACCGTGGCTGGCGATGATGTCGTTGCGGTTGTCGATGTACAGCCGCGCGCCGGCATCGGCGTTGGCGACCGGATCGAACTCGCGACCTGCGATGCCGTATTCCCGCGCGGTGTCGGGCAGGAACTGGAACAGGCCCTTCGCGCCGCTGCTGCGGTTCACCGCGGCCTCGTTGTAGGTGAAGCCGGTTTCGATCGCGGTGAAGCGCAGGAAGTCTTCGCGCGAAATGTTGTGGGTGCGTGCGGCGTTGTCGACGATGTCGAGCACTTCCTGCTTGGAATAATCGCGCATGGGGTCTCCTGTCTCGGTTTGCTGTGGTCTGGAAGCGTTGCGGTGCGAGGCTTACGGGGTGGCGCTGTCGACGTACGCCGCGGTCGCGGCGTCGTAACGGTAGGTTCTGGCGTCGTCGGGTCCGGCGGCGCGGATGGCGCCGTCGTCGCCGCGGGTACTGCCGGTGAAGTTCACGACGATGTCGGGCATGCCGCCGGCGGCGGGCGCCTCGAAACGCAGGCTGCCGTTGTTGCGGACGCATTCGGTGTCCGGGGTGGACGGCCCCTGGCGGCAACTGGCGCTGTAATCCACGCCCGACTGCACGGTGCCCAGATGGCGCCATGCGCCATCGGCGGCCGCGTAGAGGAAGACTTCATGGCCGCGCACGCGCACGCCGCCGGTCGCGACCGTCGTGCTGGGCAACGCCAGCAGCGCCTCGTCCGGCGCGACCGTATAGGTGAGTTCGACGCGGCCGGTGTCGGCCTCGGGCGCGCGGCCCATCCCGCCGAAACGACCGACGCCGGTCTGCGGCGCCGCAGGCTGCCAGGCACCATCGCGCAAGGTGTAGGTGACCTGCGCGATCTCCACCTGCTGGTCCGGCTGCGGCATGCCGTTCGCGCCGGGAGCGACCGCGTCGACGAAGGCGGTGTAGCGATCCTCTCCGGCGACGCGATACGCATATCCCCGCCAGAATCCGACGTCGCGCCCATCGGCCAGCGCCGTCCCGGCCTTGGCGCCGGTACCGTAGACGGCGGCGAGGACGGCTTCTTCCGAGGGAACGGGCACGGCAGTTTGCGCTGGACCGATCAATTCTGCCGGTTCGGCAACGGCAGGCGCCGCCGCGGGCGCAGCGCCGGGTGTGGGCGACGCGGTCGCAGGCGGCGCGGGGCTGCGATCGCAGGCGGCGAGCGTCGCGCACAGCGACAGTGCGAGAGCCGTGACGCGCAGCGCATCATCGATACGGCAGGAAAGGGAAGTCGCGTTGGATGTCATCGGATCCTCGTCGGCATGGCCTGTCGGATGAAAAGCGCCTCGCCCGTCCGCAGTCCGCGACCGGTAGAAGCCGTCCCTGGCACCATACTCCGGCGTTTCCGAAGCGTCATCGCGCGTCGCGTCATCGCATACGATTTCATGCCAGCATCGCGCCGCGTTGCGTGGTCTCGCGCTGCTGCGTCGTGTCCTGCGCCGGCGCCTGCGGCTGGGTCTGCTGCGG
>CAMLLG010000146.1 GCA_946480825.1 uncultured Lysobacteraceae bacterium | reverse complement strand
CGGGCGATGCCGATGGCCTGCGAGGCGATGCCGATGCGGCCGGCGTCGAGCACGCCCATCGCGATCTTGAAGCCCTCGCCTTCGGTCCCGAGGACTTCGTCGGCCTGGACCACGTAATCGGCGAATTCGATCTCGCACGTGGCCGAGGCGCGGATGCCGAGCTTCGGCTCGGTCTTGCCGCGATGGAAGCCGTCGCGGGCGGTGTCGATCATGAACGCGGTGATGCCGCGGGCGCCCTTGTCCGGGTCGGTCATCGCGAACAGCACGATGTACTTGGCGACCGGGCCGGAGGTGATCCAGCTCTTCTTGCCGTTGATCACGAAGCTGCCGTCGGCCTGCTTCACCGCCTTGCAGCGCATCGCGGTGGCGTCGGAGCCGGACTGCGGTTCGGTGAGGGCGAACGCGCCGATCTCGCGGCCCTCGGCGATCGCGCGCACGTACAGCTGTTTCTGCGCCTCGGTGCCGAATTTCAGGATACCGTTGCAGAACAGCGAATTGTTCACCGACATGATCGTCGAGTGCGCGGCGTCGGCCGCGGCCACCTCGATCATCGCCAGCACGTAACTGATCGGGTCCATGCCTGCACCGCCGTATTCGGCGGGCACCTCGATGCCCATCAGGCCGTTTTCGCCGAGGGTTCGCATGTTGTCGACCGGAAATTCTCCCGTACGGTCGAAATGCTCGGCGCTCGGCGCGATCTTCTCCTGCGCGATGCGGCGGGCGACGTCCTGAATCATCAGCTGCTCTTCGGTGAAGCGGAAATCCACGGTCGCGTCCTCTCGGCTATGAAATCGAAACCAGCATTGTAGCCGCGGCCATCGCACAACCCCAGCGCGCGCCCGGCGCGCTTGACCTCGCAGCGCGCCGGGCAGACAATCATCTTTGTATCGCGATATTGAGATATGAGGCCCGCACGATGGATCTGGAAGCTTGGTCGGCACGATTGAAGGTCCTGGCGGACGCCACCCGGGTGCGCCTGCTGGCGCTGCTGGAAGGCGAAGAGCTGACCGTGGCCGAGTTGTCCTCGATCACCCGGCTGGCGCAGCCGCGGGTGTCCACCCATCTGGCGCGGCTGAAGGAGGCCGGACTGGTCCGCGACCGTCGCGCCGGCGTTTCGGCCTACTACCGCTTCGACGCCGAGGGGCTGGACACCGCCCAGCGCGCGCTCTGGCGCACCCTGCGCGAAGGCAGCGATGACCCCCTGCTGCGCCAGGACGCGGAACGCATCCCCGGGGTGCTCGCGGCTCGCGCCGCCGACGCCAACTGGGCGGACAGCGTGGCCGGCGACATGGAGCGCCACTATTCCCCCGGTCGCACCTGGGAAGCGCTGGCCCGTTCGGCTCTGCCCCTGCTGTCTCCCGGCAAGGTGCTGGACATCGCCTCCGGCGACGGCGTGCTCGCCGAGCTGCTGGCGCCGCACGCGCAGGAATACATCTGCATCGACGCCAGCGCCCGGGTCGTCGCCGCCGCCAGCGATCGCCTGCGCCGCTTCGGCCATGTCGAAGTGCGCGAAGGCGACATGCACGCTCTGCCCTTCGAGGACGGCCACTTCGACCTGGTGGTGCTGATGCACGCGTTGACCTATGCGAGCCGGCCCGCAGTGGCGGTGGCCGAGGCCGCACGGGTGCTGCGGCCGGGCGGTCGCCTGCTGCTCAGCAGCCTCGCCCGGCACGAACACCGCGCCGCGGTCGAGGCCTACGGTCATGTCAACCTCGGCTTCAGCGACAAGGACCTGCGCAAATTCATCGAGAAGGCCGGACTGGAGATCAGCAGTTCGGAGACCGTGACCCGCGAAAAGCGTCCGCCGCATTTCGAAGTGATCTCGCTGATCGGAACCCGCCCGTGAACGCCGCCCCGCCCGCCATCGACGACACCGCCATGGACAGCCTGCCGTTTCTGCACCCCGAACGCGCCGCGGCGCTCGAAGCCGCGCTGCGCACGCGCATCCTGCTGCTCGACGGCGCGATGGGCACGATGATCCAGCAGTACGCGCTGGGCGAAGACGATTATCGCGGCCAGCGCTTCGCGGCCGGCTTCGATGCGCAGGCCGCCGCGACGGACGGCCATGACCATGAGCACGGCCCCGGTTGCGGCTGCGCGCGCGACCAGAAAGGCAACAACGATCTGTTGTCGCTGACTCGCCCCGACATCATCCGCGACATCCATGCTGCCTATCTCGAGGCCGGCGCCGATCTGATCGAAACCAACACTTTCAATTCGACCACGATCTCGCTGGCCGATTACGGCCTGGAGCATCTGGCCCGGGAATTGAACGAAACGGGCGCCCGGCTGGCGCGCGCCGCCTGCGACGCCGCGGAAGCCGCCGGTCCGTCGAAACCGCGGTTCGTGGTCGGCGTGCTCGGCCCGACCAGCCGCACCGCCTCGATCAGCCCGGACGTCAACCGCCCCGGCTTCCGCGCGATCTCGTTCGACGAACTGCGCGAGGCCTACCGCGAAGCCGCCGAAGGCCTCATCGACGGCGGCGCCGACACGATCATGGTCGAGACCATCTTCGACACGCTCAACGCGAAGGCCGCGCTGTTCGCGGTGGAGGAAGTCTTCGAAGCCCGCGGCGGACGCCTGCCGATCATGATCTCCGGCACGATCACCGACGCCTCCGGGCGCACGCTCTCGGGCCAGACCGCCGAGGCCTTCTGGTATTCGCTGCGACATGCGAAGCCGCTGGCGATCGGCCTCAACTGCGCGCTGGGCGCGAAGGACCTGCGCGCGCACGTCGACGTGCTGGCGCAGGTCGCGGACACCCATGTCAGCACCCACCCCAACGCGGGCCTGCCGAACGCCTTCGGCGGCTACGACGAAACGCCCGAGGACATGGCCGGGATGCTGCGCGAATTCGCCGCGTCCGGCCTGTTGAACATCGTCGGCGGCTGCTGCGGCACCACCCCGGCGCATATCCGCGCGATCGGCGACGCCATCGCCGATCTGCCGCCGCGCGCCCTGCCCATCACTTCGGCCCAGGCGGCATGAATGCCATGATCACGGACGACCTCACCGACGACAGCATCATCGACGCCGGCATCGACGGCGCGCATCCGCTGCCCCCCTTCACCCGCCTGAGCGGTCTCGAACCGCTGGTGATCACGCCGGAGACGAATTTCGTCAACGTCGGCGAGCGTACCAACGTCACCGGCTCGGCGCAGTTCAAGAAACTGATCCTCGAAGGCCGCTACGACGAAGCCGTCGC
>CAMLLG010000145.1 GCA_946480825.1 uncultured Lysobacteraceae bacterium | reverse complement strand
CAACTCCACTTGGCGGTGAAGCTGCACAGGCTAGGCCGCCTGGACCGCTTCATCACCTTCGGTGTTGCGATCGGGAGTTGAACTCACCCGCCAAAGAAAGTGACCCGCGCACCAGCGCGGAAAAGATTCCAGGCGCTGCATGCGGAAATGAATTGCCAATCGCGAGAAGACGAATCAGCAACGCAGGGCGGGCTGAGCGCAGCGAAGCCCGCCATTCGAGGGATCGCAGACAGCCGGCGCTTCGTTCGTCGATTCCTCGCACATGTTGGGCGGTACTGGCGCGATCCCGCGCGTTCCGGCATTACTCGAAGCTGCCCACCGAATCGAACGCCAGATTGTCGAACCGCGTGTACTCGCCGAAGAACTTCAGCTTGAACGAACCCGTCGGACCCGAACGCTGCTTGCCGATGATGATCTCGGCGAGGCCCTTGTCCGGCGAATTTTCCTTGTTGTAGTACTCGTCGCGGTAGATGAAGACGATCACGTCCGCGTCCTGCTCGATCGCGCCGGATTCGCGCAGATCGGCCATCACCGGGCGCTTGTCGGCACGGGTTTCCAGCGAGCGGTTGAGCTGCGAGAGCGCGATCACCGGGACGTTCAGTTCCTTCGCGAGGCCCTTGAGCGAGCGCGAGATCTCGGAAATTTCGGTCGCGCGGTTCTCGGTATTGCCCGGCACCGCCATCAGCTGCAGATAGTCGATCACGATCAGGCCGAGGCCGTGTTCGCGCTTGAGCCGGCGCGCCTTCGCGCGCAGCGATTCGGGCGACAGACCCGGCGTATCGTCGATGAAGATCTTGGTTTCCTTGATCATGCGGATCGCGCCGCTGACCCGGCTCCAGTCCTCGTCTTCCAGCTGGCCGGTGCGCAGGCGGGTGGCGTTGATGCGGCCGTTGGCCGAGATCAGGCGCAGCGCCAGCTGCGAGGCCGACATTTCCATCGAGAACACCGCGACCGCCTTCTTGGTCTTGATCGCGGCGTGCTCGGCGATGTTCAGCGCGAACGTTGTCTTGCCCATCGCCGGACGCGCCGCGAGGATCACGAGATCGGTCGGCTGCAGGCCGGCGGTCATCTCGTCGAATTCGGTGTAGCCGGTCGGCAAGCCGGTGACGCCGCCGCCGTTCTGGTAGCGCGTCTGCAGCACGTCGAAGGCCTCGGCCATCGCCTTGTTGATCGCGACGAAATCGGTGCGGCCCTGGGCGCGCGCTTCGGAGATCGCGAACACTTCCTGCTCGGCGCGGGACAGGATCTCGTCGCTGTCGCGGCCCTCGGGCTGGAAGGCGTCGTTGACGATGCCGGTGCCGGCCTCGATCAACTGCCGCAGGATCGATTTGTCGCGGACGATCTCGGCATAGGCACCGATGTTCGCGGCCGACGGCGTGGTGCTGGCGAGTTCGATGAGATAGGCGCCGCCGGCGACCTGCTCGGCGAAGCCGTTCGATTCGAACCACTCGCCCAGGGTCACCGCGTCGTAGGGTTTGCTCTTCTCCGCCAGCTCGCGGATCGCGCGGTAGATCAGTTGGTGATCGCGGCGGTAGAAGTCTTCTTCGTTCAGGCGATCGGCGACGCGGTCATAGGCGTCGGGCGCCAGCATCAGACCGCCGAGCACGGCCTGCTCGGCCTCGATCGACTGTGGCGGGATGCGAAGCTGTTCGACGCGGGCGTCGCTGAAGCTGTCGCGGCGACGGTTGTCGCCATAGGCGTTGGGGCGGAAGGCCATCGGGTCTGGATGCTCCGGATCGCCGGTCGGGGCGATCGGTGGGGGCGCGGCAGAGGACACGGGGAAAGGCACGGGTGATGCCGTCATCGTAATGACCCCGGCTGTGGAGCCGCGATGGAACAAGCTGTGGATAAGTCCACCGCGTGTCCGTCTCAGGGGCTGCGATGGGCGCGATCATCGCGCGCCGGGCCACAAAGCGGAACGGGCGCCCAGGGCGCCCGTTCCGGTGCAACGATGCTGCGGGAAGCGGCTTACGCGGCTTCCGGCTCCACCACGACTTTGACCGGCACTTCGACATCTGCGTGCAGATGCACGATGACTTCGTGTTCGCCGATGTTGCGCAGCGGGCCTTCGCCCATGACCACTTCCGACTTGCCGACCTTGTGACCGGCAGCGGTGAGGGCCTCGGCGATATCGCGCGGACCGACCGAGCCGTACAGCTTGCCTTCGGTCGACGCGTTGGCCTTGATGGTGACGCTGACGCCATCGAGGGCGCTGCGGCGGCTCTCGGCGTCGTCCGACAGGGCCTTGGCCTTGGCCTCGAAGTCGGCGCGCTTGGCTTCGAACATCGCGACGTTGGCGGCGGTGGCCGGCACGGCCTTGCCCTGCGGCACGAGGAAGTTGCGGCCGTAGCCCGGCTTGACGTTGACGGTGTCGCCGAGGCTGCCGAGGTTGACGACTTTCTGGAGGAGAATCAGTTTCATTGGAAAACTCCGTATTCGTTAGCGACGCTGTCGCGCCGCAACTGTTGGCTGTCCGAATGACAGGGCGATGTCATTCCGAGCGGATGTGAGGAATCTGCTTTTTTTCGATCTCGCAAAATCGTTCGAGCACTCGAAAAGCAGATCCCTCGCCCGGGCCATGCCCGGACTCGAGATGACAATCAGACGTTGTGGTTGTCGGTGTACGGGATCAGGGCCAGGAAACGCGCGCGCTTGACGGCGGTCGCGAGCTGGCGCTGGTACTTCGACTTCGTGCCGGTGATGCGGCTGGGCACGATCTTGCCGTTTTCGGTGAGGTTCTGGCGCAGGGTGTTGAGATCCTTGTAATCGATCTCCTTCACGCCTTCGGCCGTGAACTTGCAGAATTTGCGGCGGCGGAAAAACTTGGACATGGTCGGGCTCCTCAGGCTTCTGCGGGTTCGGCGGCGTCTTCGCTGTCGGCGATGCCGATCGCACCATCGTCATCGCGGCGGCGGCGATCGGGCTTCTCGGCCTTGTCCTTGTCGTCCTTGTTCTTCATGATCAGGGACTGCTCGGTATCCGGGCCATCGCGCTTGATCACGAGGTGACGCAGCACGGCGTCGTTGAAGCGGAAGGTGTCGACCAGTTCGTTGAGAACAGCGAGATCGGTCTCGATGTTCATCAGCACGTAGTGGGCCTTGACCAGGTTCTGGATGGGATAGGCGAGCTGACGGCGGCCCCAGTCTTCGAGGCGGTGGATCTTGCCGTTGCCGGTCTCGACGAGCGACTTGTAGCGCTCGATCATCGCCGGCACCTGCTCGCTCTGGTCCGGATGGA
>CAMLLG010000144.1 GCA_946480825.1 uncultured Lysobacteraceae bacterium | reverse complement strand
GCGATTCCATCACCACGTCGTCGGCCACCACTTCCCAGCGGCGGAACGTCTCGTAGCTGCCGTCCTTCGGGTTGATCGACACGCGGGTCAGCACATCCTGGTCCTGATAACGCTTCTTGGCCGCCGTGGCCAGCGCCGCTTCGAGAGCTTCGATGATGACCGACTCCGGCACGCCTTTTTCGTTGGCGACTGCGTCGACGACCAGCAGGAGTTCCTTACTCATTTCTTGCGCCTCTGAAACTTTGAGTTCGAATGTGTTCGTGTGTGTTCGTTCACGCCGGGCGTGCGGATCGCCTTCCCGGTGCGCCCGCCATCAGTCTTTCGCCGGTCGCTTGCCCGAAGGCCTGGCGCCCGGTTTTTTCGTAGTCTTCTCGCCCGCCTTCTTGCCGGGCTTCTCCGGCGCGAAACCCAACGCGGCCCAGTCCGGGATCAATCGCGCTTTTTCGATGTTGTCGAACGCCACCGCGATTCGCTGCGGTTCCGGTTTGGCGTCGACATCGAGATCGATGCGATCGCCCTCCACCGCCGCGATCCTGCCCTGCAGTCTGCGGCGACCGTCCTGCGGCAGTTGCAGAACGACCTTGACCTGCTCGCCGATGAAACGCGCGAACTGCGCCGGCGAGAACAGCGGGCGGTCCACGCCCGGCGACGACACTTCCAGCGTGTAATGGCCGCTGATCGGGTCTTCGACGTCGAGCAGCGCGGACACTTCGCGGCTGACCGACTCGCAGTCCTCGATGCCGACCATCCTCGGCGGCTCCGCGGCCGCATCTTCGGCGTTCACGTCGATGTACAGCCGCAACAGCGCGCCGCCCGGCGAGGGCAGATACTCGATGCCGAGCAATTCCAGGCCCAGGGCCCGAACGGTCGGCGAGAGCAGGTTCGCGATGTCGGTGGCTTTGTCCGTCATGGTGGACTCGACGATCATTCCGGCAGGGAAATGTTCCGACGAAGGAACACTTCGGCAAAAGAACATTCCCTGAAAAGAAAAGGGGCCCTCGGGGGCCCCTTGTCCGATACCGCTGGATTTCGGCGTCGAAGCGGAAGCAAGCGCTTCGACATGCCCCGTCATCTCATTCGCGGCGGCCCGGAAGCCGTATCGCGCATGCAGATAATCGTGGTAGCGGGGGCAGGATTTGAACCTGCGACCTTCGGGTTATGAGCCCGACGAGCTGCCAGACTGCTCCACCCCGCATCAGGAGCGGAATTATGGTGATTCGGCTTCGGAATTGCAAGCCGGATCGATCGAAAAATACGATTTTCCGATTCCTCCCGGGCGCGCGATGCGCGCCCGGCGAACGGATCAGGCGAAGGCCTGCTGACACCAGTCCATGATCGGATTCCACGCCAGACCCAGCACCAGCAGCGCCAGCGCGTTCACCGCGAACACCACGCGCAGCGAAAGGTCTTCGCGCTGCGCCATCGGTTCCCGACCGTCGCTGGATTCGGGTTCGTCGAAGTACATGGCCCGAATCACGCGGAGATAGTAGAACGCGCCGATCACCGCGAACACGATGCCCACGATCGTCAGCCAGATCTGGCCGCCTTCCCACGCCGCGCGCAGCACGGCGAGCTTGGACCAGAAGCCGAGGAACGGCGGCACGCCGGCGAGCGAGGCCATCACGCACAGCACCAGCCCCGCCATCCAAGGGCTGCGCGCGTTCAGTCCCTTGTAGTCGTCGATGCGGTCGGCTTCGAAGCCGCGGCGCGAGAGCACCACGATCGCGCCGAAGGCCGCGGCCGACATCACCGCGTAGCTGATCGCATAGAACATCGACGAGGCGTAGCCGACCGCACCGCCACCGGCCATGCCCATCAGCAGGAAACCGACATGCGAGACCGTGGAATACGCGAGCATGCGCTTGAGATTGCTCTGCGCCAGCGCGATGAGATTGCCGACCACGAGCGAGAGCGCGGCGATGCCCGACAGCAGCGTGCGCCACTGTTCGTCGAGCGGGCCGACGCCGCCTTCGAGCAGGCGATACGCCATCGCGAAGGCGGCCAGTTTGGGCGCGGCGCCGATGAACAGCGTGATCGGCGTCGGCGCGCCGTGATAGACGTCCGGCAGCCACATGTGGAACGGCGCGGCGCCGAACTTGAAGGCGATGCCGGCGACCAGGAAAACCATGCCGGTGAGCAGCAGCGGCGTCGAGGTGGCGGCCGAATGGATCGCGACGAGATCGAGGCTGCCGGTGGCACCGTAGACCAGCGACATGCCGAACAGCAGCATGCCGGACGCCAGCGAACCGAGCACGAAATACTTCATCGCCGCTTCGGAGGCCAGCGGGTTGTCGCGATCGATCGCGACCAGCGCGTACGAGCACAGCGCCAGCAGTTCGAGGCCGAGGTAGACCATCACCAGGTTGCCGGCCGAGATCAACAGCATCATGCCGGCGACCGAGAACAGCATCAGCACCGCGACTTCGCCCTTGTACAGGCCGCGTTCGCGCAGGAAGGACCAGGCGTAGACCAGCGCGACCGCACTGACGATGCAGGCCACCCACTTCAGCACGTCGGCCATGTCGTCGCGGACGAACATGCCGTTGAGATAGGAACCGTTGAGCGAGGCGCCCTGCCCGCCCACATCCAGCGCGAGCAGACCGGCGACCGCGATCAGACTCGCGATGGCCAGCGCGTGGACGATGCCGCGCTGACGCTCGGAAACGAACAGGTCGAGCAGCAGCAGCGCGAACGCGGCGCCCACGAGCGCCATCTCCGGCAGGAGCGGCAACAGGTCGGCGGCGGTGACGTTGGTCTGGATCATGAGCTTCCTGGGGCCTGTGTCGTTCTCAGAGCTTGCTGATCGCCAGCTGGCTGGCGAGTTGGGCGATGGCCGGTTCCATCAGGTCGGTCAGGAACTTCGGATACACGCCGATGAACAGCGTGCCGGCGGCGAACACCGACAACACGATCCATTCGCGCGGATTGATGTCCTCGAGTTCGGCCACGTGCGCGTTGCCGATTTCGCCGAACAGCACGCGCTTGACCAGCCAGAGCGTGTAGGCGGCGCCGACGATGAGGGTGATCGCGGCGAAGAACGCCAGCATCGGATGGGCGCGGAACGCGGCCAGGATCACCATGAACTCGCCGACGAAGCCGGAGGTGCCCGGCAGGCCCGAGTTGGCCATGCCGAACAGCACGAAGAACATCGCGAACCACGGCATCACGTTGGCCACGCCGCCGTAATCCCTGATCATGCGGCTGTGCATGCGGTCGTAGAGCACGCCGACGCAGGAGAACATCGCGCCGGAGATGAAGCCGTGCGAGATCATCT
>CAMLLG010000143.1 GCA_946480825.1 uncultured Lysobacteraceae bacterium | reverse complement strand
GGCGCCTTGTTGTTCGAGAAGCGGGTGTCGCGATGGATGCGGAACAGCGAGCCGCCGACGGTTTTCGGGTCGGCGCGATAGTGTTCGCTCACTTCCAGCAACGCCGGCTGCAGGTCCGCGATCAGCGCGAGAAACGGTGCGCGTACATGCCGTTCGTAATCCTGCTTGTGGGCATGGAACCATTCGCGATCGTTGTGACGCGCGAGCGCGCGCAGGAATTTCAGGCTGCGGTCGGTGAAGTACGCGGTCATGCGAGATCGGCCTCCAGAGCGTCGGCCCACGCCTGGGCCTGATCGAGCAGCGCCAGCGCGCGACCGTCGTCGGCGTGCGCCGCGCGCAGCGCCGCGAGTTCGGCGCGGTGGGTGTCGAAGGTGAATTCGGACAGGCCGCGGTCTTCGCACAGACGGCTGCGGCGATAGAAGTTCCAGCGATCGCGTTCGGCCGACGACAGCGTCTGCGGCCAGTTGCGCGCGCGATAGCGGAACAGCAGTTCGGGCAGACGCGCGTCCTGGAACGCGAAGTCGCGCTGCCCCAATGCCGACGGCGGCGTGCTGCGCACATCGGGAAATTTTCGGCGATCGGCGTCCTGCAGGAAGCCGTCGTACAGCGACGCATCGGCATCGCCGGGCTCGAAACCCGCGCGGCCGGCGTAGATGCGGCGGATCTTCTCCGCCAGCGTCGGACCTGCGGCGCGCAACTGCGCGGCGCGATCCTCGATCTGCGCCGGATCGATCCGCAGTCGCTCGAAATCCGCATCGCGCAGGTGCGCCCATTCGATCAGCATCGGGCTGCGGTTGAGATGCACTTCCTTCAGCGGAATCCGCGCTTCGCCCGGCGGCAGATCGGCGGCGGGCGTGTACAACCGGTCGGCGACATCGTCGGCGTCCAGCGCCAGCAGCGCGTCGGGCGCTTCGTGCAGATCGAACACGATGACCCGGTTGTCGATCTTCGGATGACGCGCCAGCGGCACCACCGCCGCCGCGCATAGCCGCGACGCCGGGAAACGCTGCGAAACATGCAGCACCGGCGTCATCGCCGTGACGTCGAGCAGCCGCGCGGCGAATCGCTTGTCGCGCAGCTTCATCGCGTAATCCCACAGCTTCGGCTGCGCGGTCTTCAGCCGGCGGGCCATGCCGATCAGCGCGCGCACGTCGGACAGCGCCTCGTGCGCATCGCCTTCGCGCACACCGTTGGCCGTGGCCAGGTGTTCCAGCTTGAACGACGGCGCACCGTTCTCGCGCAGCGGCCAGACGATGCCGTCGGGGCGCAACGCGTGCGCGAGCCGCATCACGTCGAGCAGGTCCCAGCGCGAATTGCCGCCGCGCCATTCGCGTTCGTAGGGATCGAAGAAATTGCGGAACAGGCCGTGGCGCACGAACTCGTCGTCGAACCGCAGCGAGTTGTAGCCCAGGGTGCAGGTTTCGGGCACCGACATCGCATCGAAGATGCGGGCGAAGGCTTCGGCCTCGGACACGCCGTCGCGCAGCGCGCGCTGCGGCGCGATCCCGGTGATGAGGCTCGCGACCGGCGAGGGCAGCAGATCGTCGGCCGGTGCGACCATGAAGTCCCAAGGCTCGTCGACCGGATTCAGATCGGCGTCGGTGCGGATCGCCGCGAACTGCGCGATGCGGGTCCGGCGCGGGTCGGTGCCGAAGGTTTCCAGATCGTAGAAGAGGAAGCTCGCGGGCATCGCTCAGTCCGCCGTCAATGGCGTCAACCGCGCGCGCACTTCGGTATCCAGCGCATCCCAGTCCACGTCATCGAGACTGTCGCGACCGGCGGTGGCTTCCACCAGCAATGCGCGCTGCACGCGCCCGCGTTCGAAGGCGGTGGCGTAGGGGATGCGGTGGAACGTCACCATCGCGTAGCGCGGCACGAACCGTCCCGGATGGCGTTCCGCGAGCTTGAGCTCCAGCGCGCGCTGCAGCAGGAAATCGGCGTCGTCGACGCGTTCGCTCATCTCGCGGTAGTTCTCCAGCGCCATCTGCTGGATCGCGGCCGCGTTCGGCCTGCGCTCGGTTTCGAACGCCGCGAAGGCAGTCGTGGTGTCCGCGTCGTCTTCCAGGTGACGCGCGAGCGCCACGCAATCCTCGAACGCGCAGTTCATGCCCTGACCGTGGAACGGCACCATCGCGTGCGCGGCGTCGCCCAGCAGCACCGCACGGCCGTCGAGACGCCAGCGATCGAGATACAGCGTCGCCAGCATGCCGGTCGGGTTGGCGTCGTAATCGCGCGCGAGATTCGGAATCAACGGCAGCGCGTCGGCGAAATCGCGCGCGTAGAGCGCTTTCGCATCCGCGCCGCTGCAGATCGTCTCGAAACTGGTCGGCCCCGCGTTCGGCAGGAACAGGGTCACGGTGAAGGTGCGTTCGTCGTTCGGCAGCGCGATGCTCATGTAATCGCCGCGCGGCCAGATGTGCAGCGCGTTCGGTTCCATCCGGAATCCGCCGTCGAGCCCCGGCGGGATCTCCAGTTCCTTGTAGCCGTGCGGCATGATTTCCAGACGTTCGCCGAGATCCGTCGCCTGCGACATCGCGGCGCGCAGGCTGGAACCGGCGCCGTCGCAACCGATCAGCGCATGGAACCGGTGCGCGATGTCCTCGCCTTCGCCGACGAAGTGGGCGACACGTTCGTCGAAGTCGACGCGATCGAGCCGGCGGTCGAAATGCAGCCGCACGCCTGCGGCCTCGGCGGCGTTCAGCAGCACGATGTTGAGATCGCCGCGGCTGATCGACCAGATCACTTCGCTGTCGTCGCGGCCGTAACGCTGCAATTGCTGGCGGCCGTCGGCGAAGTGCACCATGCGGCCGCGCATCATCACCGCCTGTTTCAGCACGTCGGCGTCGACGTCGGCGGTGCGCAGCGCGTCGAGGCCGCGTTCGGCCAATGCGAGGTTGATCGAACGTCCGCCGGCGTAACCGTGCACGCGCGGATCGCCGCGACGTTCGAACAGATCCACGGTCCAGCCGCGACGCGCCAGCAGCGTCGCCAGCAGCGGCCCGGCGAGACCGGCGCCGACCAGGGTGAGGTGTCCGGAATCGGTCATGCCCGCCATTCCTGCGCCGTGCGTACGAAGCGCACGATGTCTTCGTGGGTGTTGTAGAGCGGCGCCGGCGAGATCCGGATCACGTCGGGCTCGCGCCAATCGCCGAGCACGCCGCGCGCGCCGAGGAATTCGAACAGCGCTCGGCCTCGCTCGCGACCGCCCGCCACGCGCAGCGACAACTGACAGCCGCGTTCGGCCGGCGATGCCGGCGTGACGATCTGCAGCGTGTCGGCCAGATGCGTGCGGATCAGGGCGTCGAGATGCCCGGTGAGCCGTTCGGATTTCGCGCGCAGCGCCGGCATGCCGGCCTGCGCGAACAGATCGAGCGATGCGCGCAGCGGCGCGAGGCCGAGCACCGGCGGATTGCTGAGTTGCCAGCCGTCGGCGCCGGGCGTCGGCACGAATTCAGGGCCCATGCGGAAACGGGTGGCCTGATCGTGGCCCCACCAGCCGGCGAACCGCGGCCGGTCGCTGCGCGCGTGGCGTGCATGCACGAAACAGCCGGCGACCGCGCCCGGGCCAGCGTTCATGTACTTGTAATGGCACCAGACCGCGAAATCGGCGCCGCTGTCGTGCAGGCGCAGCGGCAGGTTGC
>CAMLLG010000142.1 GCA_946480825.1 uncultured Lysobacteraceae bacterium | reverse complement strand
TGCACCGCCGCGACACCCTGCGCGCCGAGAAGATCATGCAGGACAAGCTGTTCGCGAAGATCCAGGCCGGCAAGATCGAACCGGTGTGGCACCACACCGTCGACGAAGTGCTGGGCGACGACAACGGCGTGACCGGCATCCGGGTCAAGTCGGTGCAGGACGACAGCACCCGCGAGATCGCCATCCACGGCTTCTTCGTCGCCATCGGTCACACCCCGAACACCACGCTGTTCGAAGGCCAATTGGCGATGAAGAACGGCTATCTGACCATCCAGACCGGTCTCGACGGCAACGCCACCCAGACCTCGGTGCCCGGCGTCTTCGCCGCCGGCGACGTCGCCGACCAGGTCTACCGCCAGGCCATCACCTCGGCCGGCTTCGGCTGCATGGCGGCGCTCGACGCCGAGAAGTTCCTGGACAAGGAACACTGATCGATGTTGCGGACCAGCGCGGATTTCGACGACATCGATCTGACGCTGGTCCACGGCGTCCTGTCCGGCGAACCCTGCTGGGCCGCGGATATTCCGCTCGAACGCGCGCTGCGGCATTCGGTCTGCTGCAGCGGGCACCTCGATGGCATCGGCCAAGTCGCCTTCGCCCGCGCGGTGACCGATCAGGCCACCTTCGCCTATCTCGCCGACGTGTTCGTGCTGCCGCAGCATCGCGGCAAGGGCTTCGGCCGCACCGTCGTGGCAGCGCCGATGGCCGACCCCAGGTCGCAGGGCCTGCGCCGCTGGCATCTGGTCACGCGCGACATGCATCGGCTTTACGCCGGATTCGGTTTCGAGCCGCTGACGCAGCCGGAGCGGCACATGCAGAAGCACGATCCGGACGTGTATCGAGATCCGGCGCACGCATGACGATCCGGCGGCTGACCGCACTGAACGAAGTGCCCGCGAGCGATTGGGACACGCTGCACGACGGCCGCAATCCCTTCGTCGCGCATGCGTTCCTTTCGGGTCTGGAATCGCAGGGCTGCCTGCGCGAAGACTGGGGCTGGACCCCGCACCACCTCACGCTGTGGGAAGACGACGCTTTGGTCGCGGCCGCACCCGGCTATCTCAAGACCAACTCCCACGGCGAATTCGTCTTCGATCACGCCTGGGCCCGGGCGTACGCGCATTACGGGCGCGATTACTACCCGAAATGGCTGTGCGCGGTGCCCTACTCGCCCGTCACCGGGCCGCGGCTGCTCGCGCGCGATGCCGATGCCCGGCGACGGTTGATCGATGCCATCGTCGCGCTGACGCGGGACTGCGGCGCGTCGTCCGCGCACGTGAATTTCCTGGACATCGCCGATGATGCGGCACTCGCCGATTCGGCCGGCTGGCTGCCGCGGATCGATGTGCAATACCACTGGCGCAACGATGCCGGTTGGCGCGATTTCGCGGATTTCCTCGCCGCGATGGACCACAAGCACCGCAAGAACATTCGCCAGGAGCGGGCGAAAGTCGCGAAGGCGGGTGTCACGTTCCGGATCGTCCACGGCGACGAGGCCAGCGAGGCCGATCTCGCCGCGATGCACGGTTTCTATCTGCAGACCTTCGCGGAATACGGCAATTCCCCGGCGTTGACCCGGGATTTCCTGGTCCATCTGGCGCGGACGATGCCGCGACAACTGGTGCTGATCCTCGCCGACCATGCCGGCGACACCATCGCGGGCGCGCTCTGCCTGCGCGGCGGCGACACGCTGTACGGCCGCTACTGGGGCGCGTTGCGGACGCTTGCGGGTCTGCATTTCGAGACCTGCTATTACCAGGGTATCGATTATTGCCTCCGCGAAGGTCTGACCCGCTTCGAGCCCGGCGCGCAGGGCGAGCACAAGATCGATCGCGGCTTCCTGCCGGCGTTCGTGCGCAGCCGGCATTGGCTGGCCGAGCCGGCGTTCGCCCATGCACTGACGTCCTGGTGCGAGGAAGAAGCACTCGCGGTGCGCCGCTACGCGGCCCAGCTCGCGACGCATTCCCCGTTCCGGGCGGCGGATACCACACCATGAGCCGGCGCCTGCCGTGGCTGTCGCCCGATCCGGCCGCGCCGTTCCCGCCACCGACGTCGGCGCTGCGCGATCCCGACGGCCTTCTCGCCGCCGGTGGAGATCTGCACCCGCAGCGCCTGCTCGCGGCCTATCGCCGGGGCATTTTTCCCTGGTTCTCGGAGGGCGAACCGATCCTCTGGTGGTCCCCGGATCCGCGCACGGTGTTCCGTACCGATGGCGTGACCCTGTCGCGTCGCGACCGGCGCATGCTGCGCGGCAGCGGCTGGGTCGCCCGCGCCGACAGCGCTTTCGCCGAGGTGCTCGGCGCCTGCGCCGCCGCGCCGCGCCGCGGACAATCGGGCACCTGGATCACCGGCGACATGCAGGCGGCCTACCTCGCGCTGCACCGGCTCGGCCATGCCCACAGCGTCGAGGTTTTCGACGGCGATCGTCTGGTCGGCGGCATCTACGGGGTCGCGATCGGACGGATGTTCTTCGGCGAGAGCATGTTCAGTCGGGTTTCCGGCGGTTCCAAGGCCGCGCTGGCGGCGCTCTCCGACCGCCTGCGGCACTGGGGCTGGCCGCTGATCGACGCCCAGGTCGAAAACGATCACCTGCTGCGGATGGGCGCGGAATCCTGGCCCCGGGCCCGGTTCCTGGCCGCGATCTCGCCATTGGTCGACACGCATTCGACGGCGCCGCCGGACGCTCCGGGCCGCTGGACCGAAGCGTTCGGTGAGCTGCCGATCTTGCGAATCGCGGGCCGATAACGATTTTTTTGCGATTAACGGCCGAGCGTGGCAGAATGCGCGGCTTCGTCGGGCCATCGGCCCGACCTTCACGGCAGCCCAGGACGCATGGCGAAAGACGACGTCATCGAATTTGAAGGTACGGTCTCCGAAACGCTCCCGAACACGATGTTCCGGGTGAAGCTGGAGAACGGCCACGAGATCATCGCTCACATCTCCGGGCGCATGCGGAAGAACTACATCCGCATCCTCACCGGCGACAAGGTCAAGGTCGAAATGACCCCGTACGACCTGACCAAGGGGCGCATCACTTACCGCATGAAATGATTCATGCAAGCGATTGAAAAGAAAGGCGGCCAATGGCCGCCTTTTTCGTGTCCGCGATGACCGGGCGACTGCGCCCGGTTGGCGCCGGTCTCATTCGACCGTCGCCGGCAGCAGCTTCTCTGGTTCCGCCTGCGATTCGACCACCAGTTCATCGTCGCGCACGTCGATCGACACCCGCCCGCCGTTGAGCAGCTTGCCGAACAGCAGTTCGTCCGCGAGCTGGCGCTTGACCCGGTCCTGGATCACCCGCGCCATCGGCCGCGCGCCCATCAGCGGGTCGAAACCGTGTTCGGCCAGCCAGTCGCGGGCCGCCGGGGTGGCGGACAGCGAGACGTTCTTCTCGTGCAGCAGGGTTTCCAGTTCGATCAGGAACTTGTCGACCACCCGCAGAATGTGGTCGAAGCCCAACGCCTGGAACTGCACCACCGCATCGAGACGATTGCGGAATTCCGGGCTGAAGCTGCGGCGGATGATCTCCATCGCATCGGTGCTGTGGTCCTGCTTGGTGAAGCCGATGGAACGGCGGGCCGCCTGGGCCGCACCGGCGTTGGTGGTCATGACCACGATCACGTTGCGGAAGTTCGCCTCGCGGCCGTTGGTATCGGTCAGGATGCCGCGGTCCATCACCTGCAGCAGGATGTTGAAGATGTCCGGATGGGCCTTCTC
>CAMLLG010000141.1 GCA_946480825.1 uncultured Lysobacteraceae bacterium | reverse complement strand
AATCGGCGATGCGGTTGTTGGCGCTGTGGGCGAGGGTGATGTAGCGCACGCCGCGGTCGTGGAAGTACTTCAGCTTCGCGAGGTCTCCGCCGATCGGCGCGCCGTTTTCCATGCCCAGCGGCAGCAGCACGAGATCGAGCAGCCGCAGCGCTTCCACATCGCGCGGTGTGCGCAGCAGCGCGAATTTGTCGGGGTTCTCGCTCGCGAGTTTTTCGACCGCGTCGATCATGCGGTTGGCGACGTCGTAGGCGCTGCCGTCGTCGTCCTGTCCGGGCGAGGTGTAGATCGACATGAACGCCACGTCGAGTCCGCCCGCGCGCGCCTTCGGGAAATCGAATTCGCGTGGCTGCGACACGGAAAGGTCGCGCCATGCCTTCAGCAATTCGGTGGGCGCGTCGATGTGGGTATCGACGATCACCGCATCGCGGGCGAGCTTGCGCGCGGCGGGCGTGCCGTCCGCGGACGAAGCGGTGCCGGCGGCGAGCATCAGTCCTGTCAGCGACAGGCCCGCGAGGAGTACGGTCTTGGTGAAGTGCATGACACGCTCTGGCGTTCAGTCCGGTCGGACCACAGGATACCCGGCCACGAACACGCTGCGCGCCCGATCGCCGCCGAGCCAGTAGCACAGCTCGGCCGGGCGGCGGATGGCCCAGTGGACGAAATCCGCGCGCAGGCCGACCCGCAGCATGCCGCGGTCTTGCAGCCCCAGTGCGCGTGCGGCATGCACGGTCGCGCCGCGCAGCGCTTCTTCGGGCGTCAGCCGGAAATGGGTGCAGGCCAGAGACATCGCCAGCGGCAGCGACAACACGGGCGCGGTGCCGGGGTTGCAGTCGGTGGCGACCGCCATGGCCACGCCGTGCGCGCGGAACACGTCGATCGGCGGCCGGCGGGTTTCGCGCAGACAGTGGAACGCGCCGGGCAGCAGCACCGCGACGGTGCCGGCCGCGGCCATCGCGCGAACCGCATCGTCGCCGGTGTATTCGACGTGATCGGCCGAGAGGCCGCCGAATTCCGCGGTCAGCGCCGCGCCGCCGAGATCGCTGAGCTGGTCCGCATGCAGCTTCACCGGCAGTCCCAGCGCGCGCGCGGCGTCGAACACGCGCCGGGTCTGCGCCGGCGTGAAGCCGATGCCTTCGCAGAACGCATCGACCGCATCGACCAGACCTTCGGCGTGCAGCCCCGGCAGCCAATCGACGACCGCGTCGATGTAGTCGTCCGCGCGTCCGGAAAACTCTGGCGGCAGCGCATGCGCGCCGAGATACGTGGTGCGCACGTCGACGCCGAGCGTCTCGCCCACGCGCCGCGCCACGCGCAGCATCTTGCGCTCGTTGTCGAAATCCAGGCCGTAGCCGGACTTGATCTCCAGCGTGGTCGCGCCGTCGCGCAGCAGCGCCCGCGCCCGCGGCAGCGATTCGGCGAGCAGCGCGTCTTCGTCGGCCGCGCGCACCGCGCGCACGGTCGACACGATCCCGCCGCCGGCACGGGCGATGTCCTCGTAGCTCGCGCCTTCGAGCCGCCGTTCGAATTCGTGCGCGCGGTCGCCGGCGAACACCAGATGGGTGTGGCAGTCGATCAGGCCGGGCGTGATCCAGCCGCCGCCGGCGTCGATCGCATGCGCCGCGCGCGCTTCCGCATCCGCGGGCAGCAGCGAACGCGGCCCGACGAAGGTGAACACGCCATCCTTCCAGGCCAGCGCGCCGTCTTCGATCGTGCCGTACCCGTCGCCGTCCAGAGTGGCGAGCGATGCATTGAGGATCAGACCGTCGAAGACAAGGTCATTGCCGCGCGAGGTGTTCATGCGATCGCCCCCCTGTTTCGCAGGGCATCCGCATCGAAGCCGTGCGCCGCGCAGATCGCGTCGGTGTGTTCGCCCAGATGCGGCGGCCGCGGCGCCTCGGTCATCGGCGACGCCGACATCCGCAGCGGACTGGCAATCATCGGAATGCCGTCGGCCTCGATGCGCAGGCCGCGCGCGGTCGCGAGTTCGCCGAACACCGCGTCGCGCACGCCGTTGACCGGCGCCGCGGGAATGCCCGCGGTTTCGCAACGCTCGACCCAGGCAGCGACCGTATCGTCGGCGAAACGGCGCGCGAGCTCCGGCACCAGCCAGTCGCGATGCGTCACTCGCGCGAGGTTGGTGGCGCAGCGCGGATCGTCGCGCCATTCGGGGCGATCGATCAGCGCGCAGAGGCGACCCCACAGCGCATCGCTGCCGCAGGCGATCACGAACTCGCCGTCGCGGGCCGCGAAGCTCTGGTAGGGCACGATGGTCGGGTGCGCGTTGCCGCAGCGCTTCGCGTCCTCGCCGGTGAACAGCACGCTGCAGACCACGTTGGCCAGCGCCTGCATCTGGGTGTCGAACAGGCTCACGTCGATCGTCTGCCCTTCGCCGGTGCGTTCGCGCTGATACAGCGCCGCCAGGATCGCGATGGTGGCGTTGAGGCCGGTGGTGAGATCCACGGTGGCCACGCCGACCTTGCTCGCGGGGCCTTCGGCCGGGCCGGTGATCGCCATCAGCCCGGATTCGGCCTGCACCGCCAGATCGTAGCCCGGGCGCTGCGCGTCGGGGCCGCTGCGGCCGTAGCCGGAAATGGCGCAATGGATGAGTCGCGGATTGAGTGCGCGGGTTCGGGCGGGATCGAGGCCCAGCGACTCGGGCACGCCGCTGCGGAAATTCTCGATCAGCACATCGGCCTCGCGGATCAGCGCCTCCAGCAACGGCCGTGCGTCGGGGTTGCGCAGATGCATCGCGATCGAGCGCTTGCCGCGATTGGCGCAGGCGAAATACGCGGAGATGTCGCCCAGGAACGGCGGGCCGTAGCCGCGGGTGTCGTCGCCGTCCAGCGGTTCGATCTTGATCACGTCGGCGCCGAGGTCGGCCAGGGTCATCGCGGACCACGGTCCGGCGAGCACGCGCGAAAGATCGAGGACCTTGATGCCTGCCAGTGCGGCCATGGGATGGATCGCCGGATGAAGTGGGGAGAGTTTAGCGGCCGGTCCGATCGCTTGCCCCCTCCCCAACCCTCCCCCGCGATGCGGGGAAGGGTTGGGGAGGGGGCGCAAGGGCTGGCGAGAGCGGCGCTGCGACGATCTGCGACAATGCGCCCATGCGCACACCGATCAACGTCGTCGACGGCCGCTGGGTCCTGCCCGGCGTCGCCAATCTGCATTCCCACGCGTTCCAGCGCGCGATGGCCGGCCTCGCGGAGCGGATGACGCATCCTTCCGATTCGTTCTGGACGTGGCGCGAGACCATGTACCGCATGGCCGCGCGCTTCGATCCCGATACGCTGTACGCAGTCGCCGCGCAGCTGTACGTCGAGATGCTCGAAGCCGGCTACACCACGGTCTGCGAATTCCACTATCTGCACCACGCGCCGGACGGCCGTCCCTACGACGATCCGGCCGCGATGTCGCGGGCGCTGATCGCCGCGGCGCGCGACATCGGCATCCGCCTGACGCTGTTGCCGGTGCTGTACATGACCGGCGGTTTCGACCGGCGCCCGCTCAACGAACGCCAGCGTCGCTTCGGGCATTCCGTCGATGCCTGGCTGCGGCTGTTCGAGACCCTGCATCGCGAACAGGACACGATGCTGCGGGTCGGCTGCGCCCTGCACAGCCTGCGCGCGGTGCCACAGGATGCGATGGCCGCGGTGCTGGCCGCCCTGCCGGCGGACGCGCGCATCCACATCCACATCGCCGAGCAGATCGGCGAAGTGCAGGACAGCCTCGCGATCCGCGGCG
>CAMLLG010000140.1 GCA_946480825.1 uncultured Lysobacteraceae bacterium | reverse complement strand
TCGTCATGGTCGGCCTCTTTGTGTTTTGCCCGCGGGCCCGCGCGCCGCACCCGGCTCCTCAAACCCTCCGCGGGCCGGGCCCCCCGTCCCGCCGCTCCTACAACAGCGATCCCGCGCTCAGCGCCCCTGCGGCGGCGCCGCCAGTTCCTTCGCGTCGAGAAAGCCGCTGCGATCGACGTCCTGGCGGCGGAAACGCTCGGCCAGGCGCGCACGATGGGCGTCGCGGGTGAGCGTCTGCCCGCGGCCACCGGGCTGTTCGTCCAGCGTCAACGTGCCGTCGCGGTTGCGGTCCATGCCGTCGAAGGCATAACTCAGCCAGTCCTGATACTCGATCAACGCGACCTTGCCGTCGCGGTCGACATCCATGCGCGAGAGATAGTCGCCGCTGCCCTGCGGGGTTCCGCCGGGCGTGGCCGACGGTGCGGGCGACGGCAATGGCATCGTCGTCGGCGGGGTGGGTGCGGGCGCCGGTGCGGTCCAGACCCGCTGCGCCGACACCATCGGCGCCGATGCCAGCGCCGCGAGCGCGAACAGCAAGCGGGCGCCGTTTCGGATGTCGTTCAGATCGGATCGGTGCATCGAGTCGAAAGCCAAGTGTCGGGAACACCGCAAGCTTATGCGCACCGTCGGATGGCGGCCAGTCGCGACCGGGATCCCGGCCGATACGCCCCGACCACATGAAAACGGCCGCGCGAGGCGGCCGTTTCCGGGCGAGGCGCGGCGGAACTCAGGCGCGCACGGGCTGCAGCGAATAGCCCTTCATGCGCAGCGAGAATTCCTGCAACGCCTGGATACCGCTGGCTTCGGCCTCGCGGCACCACTGCTGCAGCTGCTGCAGGGTGTCGTTGGCGCTCTGGCTGCGGGTTTCCAGCACCGCCGACAGGCGCGCGCGGTATTCGATCAGGGTGCCGATGCGCGGGCGCTGCGCGACCCAGGCCCGCAGCTGTTCGCGGGCATCGGGCTGCAACCAGCGGCCGTCGTCGACGATGCCCTTGCGCAGCTTGCGCGGCAGCAGCGCGCGCAGCTTCTCGCCGGCGATCCGCGCTTCTTCGCGCAGCGCGGGCTTCAGCACGTTGCGCTGGTAATCGGTCATCGCCTGGAACCGCAGCGCCAGCAGCGCCTTCAGCGTGTCGGTGTCCGGCACCGGGATGTTCGGGCGGATGTCGAGACTCGGCGCGACCCGCAGCACCTTCGCCAGGCCGACGGTTTCCAGCGCCTTGATCGTCGCCCAGCCGATGTCGAACTCCCACTTGCGCAGGGCGAACTTGGCCGAACTCGGGAAGGCGTGATGGTTGTTGTGCAGCTCCTCGCCGCCGATCCACACCGCCCACGGGGTGAGGTTGGTCGCGGTGTCGGTGGTCTCGAAGTTGCGGTAGCCCCACCAGTGGCCGAGGCCGTTGACGACGCCCGCGGCCCAGAACGGAATCCACGCCATCTGGATCGCCCAGACCGCGATGCCCTTAAAGCCGAACAGCGCGAAGCTGACGAACAGCAGCAGGGTCGGGCCGAACGTGGCGTGGGCGGTGTAGAGATGGCGTTCGATCCAATCGTTCGGCGCGCCCTTGCCGTACTGCTCGATCGACGCGCGGTCGCGGCGCGCTTCGCGATACAGCTCGACGCCGCGCCAGAACACCGTGGAGATGCCCTTGGTCCTCGGGCTGTGCGGATCTTCCTCGGTCTCGCACTTCGCGTGATGCTTGCGATGGATGGCCACCCACTCGCGGGTGATCATCGAGGTGGTCAGCCACGTCCAGAAGCGGAAGAAATGGTTGAGCACCGGATGGAAATCGACGCCACGGTGCGCTTGGCTGCGATGCAGGTAGAGCGTCACCGAGAAGATGGTGAGCTGGGTCGCGATCAGCAGATAGATCAGCATCGTGCCCCAGCCGGCCTGGATCAGGCCGCCGGAGAGAAAATCGAACAGGGACAGGGACATGCGCGCAGGCTCTAGGGGAACGCTTTCATGATGAGGCCGGTCATGGCCGATTTCCATCCGTGCGAGTGCGTATGGTTCGGTCGCCGTTGGCGATGGCCGTCCCATTTCGCACCATCGCAGCGCGAAATCGCGAACCGTTCACATTGCGGACAACGGACGGGGCGGTATGGAATCATGACGCGACCATGTCGATCTACGCCCTCAAACCGAAATTCCAGGCGCTGCTGCGCCCGCTGGTGCGCGGCCTGCACGCGCTCGGCGTCACCGCCAACCAGGTCACCCTCGCCGCCTGCGCGCTGTCGATCGCGCTCGGCCTGTGGCTCTGCTTCCACGCGCCAGGCCCGCGCGCGTTCCTCTTGATCCCGCTGTGGATGTTCCTGCGCATGGCCTTCAACGCCATCGACGGCATGCTGGCGCGCGAGTTCGGCCAGCAGTCGAAGCTCGGCGCCTATCTCAACGAACTCACCGACGTGATCGCGGACGCCGCGCTGGCGCTGCCGTTCGCGATGATCGCGCCGTTCGCGACCGGCCACGGGCCGGTGTGGGTCGCGGCCTTCGTCGTGCTGGCCGGGCTGAGCGAATTCGCGGGCGCGCTCGGGCCGACGGTCGGCGCGAGCCGGCGTTACGACGGCCCGATGGGCAAGAGCGACCGCGCCTTCGCGCTCGGCGCGATCGCGCTGTGGATCGGCATCGCGGGCATGCTGCCGGCGTGGGCGTTCTGGCTGTTTCCGGCGCTGTGCGCGCTGACCGCATGGACGATCGTGCGACGCGTGCACAACGGCCTGCGCGAAGCGGCGGCCGCGGCATGAGCGCGCGCAAGGGCGGCGGCCCGATCGAACGCCTGATCGCACGGCTCATCATCGGCTTCATCCGCGTGCTGACCGGCGCGCAGGCGTTCTGGCGCGGCATCCGCCCCAACGCCGCGCAGCGCATCTACTTCGCCAACCACGCCAGCCACGGCGATTTCGTGCTGCTGTGGGCCTCGCTGCCGCCGTGGCTGCGCCGGCGCACGCGCCCGGTCGCGGGCGCCGACTACTGGAACCGCGACCCGCTGCGGCGCTTCCTCGGCGGCAAGGTGTTCCGCGCGGTGCTGATCGATCGCGAACGCAAGGCGGACAGTCCCGACCCGATCGAACAGATGGTCGACGCACTGAACGGCGGCGATTCGCTGATCCTCTTCCCGGAAGGCACGCGCAACACCACCGACGCGGTGCTGCTGCCGTTCAAGAGCGGCCTGTTCCACCTCGCCGCGAAAGCGCCGCAGGCCGAACTGGTGCCGGTGTGGATCAACAATCTGGCGCGGGTGATGCCGAAAGGCCAACTGCTGCCGATCCCGCTGCTGTGCACCGTCGTGTTCGGCCCGCCGCTGGCGCGCATCGACGGCGAAGACAAGGCCGCCTTCCTCGAACGCGCGCGCGCCGCGATGCTGGCGCTGCGGCCCGAAGACCCCGACGACGCGACCCCCAGCGACAACGACGACGCCATCCCGCCCGCGCCCGTGGAGCCGACCTGATGCAGAACCCGTTTCCCTCGATGTACGCGCTGCCCATCTTCGCCGGTGCGGCCGCCGTGCTCACGGTGGCGTCGATCGTCGGCTGGCTGCTGAAGCTGCGGTTCGCGCCGGAAGAACCGCACGGCACCATCGACAACCTCAACAGCCGCATCCGCGCGTGGTGGTGGATGGTCGGCGTGCTCGCAGCCGCGTTCTGGTTCGGCAAGGGCGGCGTGATCGTGCTGTTCGGCCTGCTGTCGTTCTTCGCCCTGCGCGAATACATCACCCTGTGCTACACGCGCCGCGGCGATCATCTCGTGTTGCTGCTGAGTTTCTTCATCGCGCTGCCGACACAGTACGCACTGATCTGGATCGAATGGTACGGGCTGTATTCGATCTTCATCCCGGTCTACGCCTTCCTGCTGCTGCCGATCTTCGCCGCGCTGTC
>CAMLLG010000139.1 GCA_946480825.1 uncultured Lysobacteraceae bacterium | reverse complement strand
GTTCCAGCGTTCGGCGTCGAAGCCGTCGCGGCGCAGTTCGGTGAAGCTGGGGCAGGACCAGATATCGCTGGTGACGCCGAAGTCCTTGTCCAGCAGGTCGGCGGCGGCGATGGCTTCGCGCAGGATGGTGCCGCTGCCCAGCAGCTGCACGCGTAGTTCGCCCTTCTTCGGCTTGCCGGCGTCCTTCAGCAGGTACATGCCCTTGATGATGCCGTCGGCCGCGCCTTCGGGCATGTCCGGGTGGGCGTAGTTCTCGTTCATCAGGGTGAGGTAGTAGTACTCGTCCTGCTGTTCGGTGAGCATGCGCTGCATGCCGTACTGCAGGATCACCGCGACCTCGAAGCCGAAGGTGGGGTCGTAGGCGCGGCAATTCGGGATGGCGCCGGCCAGCAGGTGCGAGTGGCCGTCTTCGTGCTGCAGGCCTTCGCCGTTGAGCGTGGTGCGGCCCGCGGTGGCGCCCAGCAGGAAGCCGCGCGCGCGCATGTCCGCCGCCTGCCAGGCGCTGTCGCCGATGCGCTGGAAGCCGAACATCGAATAGAAGATGTAGAACGGCAGCATCGGCAGGTCGTTGGTGCTGTAGCTGGTGGCCGCGGCCATCCACGACGAGAACGCGCCGGCCTCGGTGATGCCTTCCTCCAGCACCTGGCCGGCGGCGTCTTCGCGGTAGTACATCAGCTGGTCGCGATCGACCGGCTTGTACTTCTGGCCGTGCGGGGCGTAGATGCCGATCTGGCGGAACAGGCCTTCCATGCCGAAGGTGCGGGCTTCGTCGGCGACGATCGGCACGCAGCGCGGGCCGACCTGCTTGTCGCGCAGGATCATGTTCAGCGCCTGCACGAAGGCCATGGTGGTGCTGATCTCGCGGTCGCCGCTGGATTTCAGCAGGCGATCGAAGACTTCGAGCTTCGGCGCTTCGAGGGTTTCGGTGGATTTGCGGCGGCGCTGCGGCAGCGAACCGCCCAGCGCGCGGCGACGCTCCAGCATGTATTCGACTTCCGGCGATTTCTCGCCGGGGTGGAAGAACGGCACCGCGCCGTCCTTGAACTGCTCGTCGGGGATGTTGATCTTGAAGCGGTCGCGGAAGGCGCGCACGGCGTCGTCGTCGAGCTTCTTGGTCTGGTGCGTGGGGTTGAGCGATTCGCCCGAGGCGCCCATGCCGTAGCCCTTCACCGTCTTGGCGAGGATGACGGTGGGCATGCCGGTGGTCTTCATCGCGTTGTCGTACGCGGCGTAGACCTTGTGCGGATCGTGGCCGCCGCGGTTGAGGCGCCAGATGTCGTCGTCGCTGAGGTTCGCGACCATCGCGGCGGTCTCCGGGTACTTGCCGAAGAAATGCTCGCGCGTGTACGCGCCGCCGAAGGCCTTGCAGTTCTGGTATTCGCCGTCGACGGTTTCCATCATCAGCCGCTTGAGCTGGCCGGTAGTGTCCTTGGCCAGCAGCGGGTCCCAGTAGCTGCCCCACACGGTCTTGATCACGTTCCAGCCGGCGCCGCGGAACTGGCCTTCCAGTTCCTGGATGATCTTGCCGTTGCCGCGCACCGGGCCGTCGAGGCGCTGCAGGTTGCAGTTGATGACGAAGACGAGGTTGTCCAGGCCTTCGCGGCCGGCGACCGAAATCGCGCCGAGGCTTTCCGGCTCATCGCATTCGCCGTCGCCCATGAAGCACCAGACCTTGCGGTCGGACTTGGGCAGCAGGCCGCGGCCTTCGAGGTATTTCCAGTTGCGGGCCTGGTAGATCGCGCCGATCGGGCCGAGGCCCATCGACACGGTGGGGAACTGCCAGAAATCGGGCATCAGCCACGGGTGCGGGTAGCTGCTGACGCCGCGGCCGTCGACTTCCATGCGGAAGTGGTCGATCTGCGATTCGGTGAGGCGGCCTTCGAGGAAGGCGCGGGCGTAGATGCCGGGCGAGCTGTGGCCCTGGACGGCGATGAGGTCGCCGGGGTGGTCGGCGCTGGGCGCGCGCCAGAAATGGTTGAAGCCGACGTCGTACAGCGTGGCCGACGAGGCGAACGAGGCGATGTGGCCGCCGAGGTCGCCGGGTTTGCGGTTGGCGCGCACCACCATGGCCATGGCGTTCCAGCGGATGATCGAGCGGATCCGCCATTCCATGTGCTGGTCGCCGGACATCCGCGGTTCGAGATGCGACGGGATGGTGTTGATGTATTCGGTGGTGGGCGCGAACGGCAGGTGGGCGCCGGCGCGGCGGGTCAGTTCGACCATGCCTTCCAGCAGCTGGTGCGCGCGGCCGGGGCCGTCGGTGTCGATGACCGCCTTGAGCGACTCGACCCATTCGCGGGTCTCGGTGGGATCGGGGTCGTTCTGCAGCAGTTCGTTCAACCAGCTCATGCCTTGGGCTCCGCGCGCGGCCCGGGGCCGCATCCTGTGGGGGGTCATCGGTTTAGAGCCCGGATTCTAGCAGCGGCCCATGGCGCTGCCCCGTACGGGGGCGTGCGGTGGGCGGGATGGGGCGGGGAATTCGATTGCAGCGGCGAGAGGGCGTTTGTGGGAGGGCCGGAAGGCCCGATACAGGCAACCATCCCATCCACAACAACGCAGGTGATCAGCAGGGATCTCCATGGCCTCCGGATCGCGCACGGATATTCGACGATGCATCGATTCGCCGATCAGGCCTCGGCGCTCCCACCGGGCGATATCGGTCTGCCGCTATGACCGCAGCGCTTCGGGGCTCCAGAGGCAATGGCGGTAGGGGTAGGTTTCGATCGAGTTTGCCAGGCCGGCGCGCATCGGGTTTTCGAGGATGTAGCGCACTGCGTCATGCACGTGTTCTTCCGATCGCAGCGCGTGGTCGTGGTAACCGGCCATCCAGACGGCGGCCCTGTCGTCGCGCAGTGCGCGTGCAGCGCGCGAGGTGACCGATTTCAGGCGATTCATGAATGCGGGTAAGGATTCGTCGTCGCCGAGTTGCAGCAGCAGATGGAAGTGATCGGGCATGAGCACCCAGCAGAGTGGGATCGAATCGCGCCAAAGCCGCTTTTCCTGGAGCACATGCATGGTCGCGCTTGCGATTCGGGTGTCGTCGAACCAGCATTGGCGCTGCGCGCAGACGGTGGTGAGCAGATAAATCTGCCGTGGACGAGAGGTTCGACCTTTGCGTAGCCGGTGATAGCCATGGTTTACGGGAATGCGCATGCACGCAGCATGCGGGGCTCTTATCGCGCGGTCGCTCGGAGAACCCCGATACGGCATGTCGGAAAAGCCCGTGTCGTTGCAGTTGATGCTTCGGGCAAGCGTGCCAAGGTCTTTTTGCAAGGGCCTTCGGGCCTTCCGGCCCTCCCACAAGAGCACATGGGGCAGGGCATGATCGGGCCTTCCGGCCCTCCCACTAGAGCACAAGAGCGCATGGGCCAGGGCGGGCTTTCCGGCCCTCCCGCCGGCCTGCCGTATGCGAGAAGCTTGGGACCTACCGCTGCCCGCGAATCTGCGCGTCCACCGCGGCGATGGCGGTCATGTTGACCACGCGGCGGGGGCTGGAGGCGGGGGTGAGGATGTGGGCGGGCTGGTCGAGGCCCATCAGGATCGGGCCGATGGCGACGCCGTCGGTCATCACCCGGACCATGTTGTAGGTGATGTTGGCGGCGTCGAGGTTGGGCAGCACGAACAGGTTGGGGCGGCCGTGCAGGGTGGTGTTGGGGAACATGCGCTTGCGCAGCACTTCGTCCCAGGCGGTATCGCCCTGCATTTCGCCGTCCACTTCCAGCCGCGGCATGCGCTTGCGGATCAGCCGGTAGACCTGGCGCATCTTCGCCGCGCTGGGGTTTTCGTGGCTGCCGTAGTTGGAGTGCGACAGCAGCGCGACCTTCGGTTCGAAGCCGAACAGCTTGAGCCGGTAGCTCGCCATCAGCGTGGCTTCGGCGATCTGCTCGGCGCTGGGGTCCACCTGCACGTGGGTATCGAGGAAGAACCACACGCCGTGGTCGTTGATCACGCCGGTCATCGCCGCGGTGCCGGTGACGCCGCGGTCGAAGTTGAAGACGCTGAGCAGGTAGCCGAGTTTCTTGTGGAAGCGGCCGACCAGGCCGCAGATCATCGCGTCGGCTTCGCCGCGCT
>CAMLLG010000138.1 GCA_946480825.1 uncultured Lysobacteraceae bacterium | reverse complement strand
GCGTGCTCGACGCCGGCCGCATCGGCATCGCCTCGCAGGCCATCGGCATCGCCCGTGCCGCGTACGAAGCGACCCTAGCCTACGTGAAGGATCGCAAGGCTTTCGGCGCGCCGATCGGCACCTTCCAGATGACCCAGGCGAAGATCGCCGACATGAAGTGCAAGCTCGACGCCGCCACCCTGCTCACGCTGCGCGCGGCGTGGCAGAAGGGCGAATTCGAGAAGGGCGGCGCGCGTTTCGGCAACGAGGCGGCCATCGCCAAGCTCACCGCGTCGGAAGCCGCGATGTGGATCACCCATCAGGCGGTGCAGATCCACGGCGGCATGGGCTATTCCAAGGAAATGCCGCTGGAGCGGTACTTCCGCGACGCCAAGATCACCGAGATCTACGAGGGCACCAGCGAAATCCAGCGCCTCGTCATCGCCCGCAACGAAACCGGCCTGCGCTGACCCGCGCACCGGACAGGACCCGTACATGACCAAGCAAGCACCTGCGGCCCGCCGCAAGAGCCCTCGCGACACGGAACGTACCGAGATCCGGCCGCTCGAACCGATCTTCGACGCCATCCGCAAGCGCGCCGGCAAGCGTGGCCAGGACGACGCCAGCGCCTTCGCCTCGGCGTTCTACCAGCGCATGGTCCAGGACGAAGTGCCGCTGCACGGCGCCGAAGGCTGGGCCGCACTGGCCAACGATTTCCTCGAGTTCGCGCGCAGCCGCAAGCCGGGCACGCCGAGCGTGCGCCTGTTCAATCCGACGCTGTCGAAGCACGGCTGGGAATCGCCGCATACGGTGCTGCAGATCGTCAACGACGACATGCCGTTCCTGGTCGATTCGGTGAAGATGGCGCTGGCCGAGCGCGGCATCGGCGTGCACGTGCTCGGGCATCCGCTGGTGCGGATCGCGCGCGACCGCGCCGGCAAACTGGTCGCGGTGGGCGAGGGCGAGATCGAATCGATGATGCACCTGGAGATCGATCGCCAGTCCGCCGCCGGCATCGCCGAGGTGGAAGCGACGATCCGCGCGGTGCTGGCCGACGTGCGCGGCATCGTCCGCGACTGGCCGGCGATGCGCGCGAAGATGCTGGAAGTCACCGAGGATCTCGGCAAGCGCCGCCTGCCGGTCGGCGATGCGGGCCGCAAGGAAGCGCAGGAGTTCCTGCGCTGGGCCGCGAACGATCATTTCACCTTCCTCGGCTATCGCGAATACCGGGTGAAGAAGCAGGGCGGCGAAGAAGTGCTGGCCGCCGATCCGGACACCGGCCTGGGCCTGCTGCGCGCGCGCGAAGGCGCGAAGCCGCGCAAGCTGACCACGCTCGCCGCGCATTACATGCCGCAGTCGGGCGCGGTCGACGCGCTGATCCTGACCAAGACCAATGCGCGCGCCACCGTGCATCGTCCCGGCTACATGGACTACATCGGCGTGCTGAGTTTCGACGCCGAAGGCCGTCCGATCGCCGAACAGCGCTTCATCGGTCTCTACACCTCCAGCGCCTACACGCGTCGCCCGTGGGAAATCCCGCTGGTGCGCGAGCGCCACGATTACGTGATGCAGAAGTCCGGCCTGCAGCCCACCGGGCACAGCGGCAAAGCGCTGCGGCACATCCTCGAAACCCTGCCGCGCGACGAATTGTTCCAGTCGACCGAGACCGAGCTGTACCAGCTCGCGTCCGGCATCCTCAATCTGCAGGAGCGCGTGCGCAGCCGTCTGTTCCTGCGTCACGACCGTTACGGCCGTTTCTATTCGGTGCTGGCCTACATCCCGCGCGACCGCTACAACACCGAGATCCGCCTGCGCATCGAAGCGATGCTCAAGGCCGAACTGCATGCGGACCGCGTCGACTCCACCATCCAGCTCGGCGATTCGCCGCTGGCGCAGCTGCACATGCTGGTGCGCCCGCGGAAAGGCGAGGCCGTCCAGGTCGATGCCGCGCAGATCGACGCCAGACTCTCGGCGATCGTGCGCAACTGGCAGGACGATCTGCGCGAGCAGTTGGTGTCCCGCCACGGCGAGGAACGCGGCCTGGCGCTCGCCGACCGTTACGGCCGCGCGCTGCCGGCCGGTTACATCGAGAAGGTGTCCGCCGGCGTCGCCGCCGACGATGTCGAGCAGCTGGCCGCGCTGTCGCCCGACAACGACCTGCGCCTCAGCCTGTGCCGCGATCTCGAAGGCGGCCTGCGCTTCAAGTTCTATCGTCTTCACGACGACATTCCGCTGTCCGATGCGCTGCCGATGATGGAGAACATGGGCCTGCGCGTGATCTCGGAGCATCCTTACCGGATCGAGGTCGGCGGTGCGGACGGCGCCGTGCAGGTGGCCTATATCCAGGACTTCGAGGTCGAGGCCACCCGTGCCGACCTCAATGTCGACGATCTCGACGACACCTTCGAGGACGCCTTCGGCCAGATCTGGCGCGGTACCGCGGAGAACGACGGCTTCAACCGTCTGATCCTCGCCGCGAACCTGTCGTGGCGGCAGGTCGCGATGCTGCGCGCGTACTGCAAATACCTGATGCAGATCGGCGTGCCGTTCTCGCAGAACTACGTCGAAGAGACCTTCGCGCGCTATCCGATCCTCGCCCGCCTGATGACCGAACTGTTCGAAGCGCGCTTCGACCCGATCACCGGCACCGAGAGCAAGGCCGACATCCAGGCCGGTGCCGCGCAGCTGCGCGCACAGCTCACCGCGCTGGCCGGCGGCGACGCCGCGGTGCTGGCGGCGGTGGAGCCGGTGATCGCCGCGCGTTCGGCGAAGCGCGAAGCGCAGATCGATGCGGCCCGCACCGCGATCACCGCGCTGCTGGACCGCGTGTCCAGCCTCGACGAAGACCGCATCCTGCGCGGCTTCGTCGGCGTGATCGAAGCGACGCTGCGCACCAACTATTACATCCGTTATCGCGATGGTCGTTATCGCAACGGCCTGCGCGCCGACGGCGGCCCGGCCGATTACCTCAGCTTCAAGTTCGATTCCTCGAAGGTGCCCGATCTGCCGAAGCCGCGGCCCTACCGCGAAATCTTCGTCTGCGGCCCGCGCGTCGAAGGCGTGCATCTGCGCTTCGGTCCGGTCGCCCGCGGCGGCCTGCGCTGGTCGGATCGTCGCGAGGATTTCCGCACCGAAGTGCTGGGCCTGGTGAAGGCGCAGATGGTGAAGAACACCGTGATCGTGCCGGTCGGCTCGAAGGGCGGTTTCTTCTGCAAACAGCTGCCCGATCCCTCGGTCGATCGCGACGCGTGGTTCAACGAAGGCGTGGCCTGCTACAAGCGCTTCATCAACGGTCTGCTCGACATCACCGACAACATCGTCGGCGGCAAGATCGTCGCGCCCGACGAAGTGGTGCGTCACGACGGCGACGATCCCTATCTCGTGGTCGCGGCCGACAAGGGCACGGCCACGTTCTCCGACATCGCCAACGGCATCGCCAACGCCCACGGGTTCTGGCTCGACGATGCCTTCGCCTCCGGCGGCTCGGTCGGCTACGACCACAAGGGCATGGGCATCACCGCGCGCGGCGGCTGGGAATCGGTCAAGCGCCATTTCCGCGCGCTGGGCCGCAATTCGCAGACCGAGGATTTCACCTGCGTCGGCGTCGGCGACATGTCCGGCGACGTGTTCGGCAACGGCATGCTGCTGTCGACGCACATCCGCCTGCTGGCGGCGTTCGATCATCGCCACATCTTCCTCGACCCGGACCCGGACGCGGCGACCTCGTTCAAGGAACGCGAGCGCCTGTTCAAGTTGCCGCGTTCGAGCTGGGACGATTACGACAAGAGCCTGATCAGCAAGGGTGGCGGCGTGTATCCGCGCTCGGCGAAGGCGATCCCGCTGTCGCCGCAGATCAAGACGGCGCTGGGCATCGCGACCGACGAGGCGTCGATGAGCCCGATGGCGCTGATGAACGCGATCCTGAAGGCGCCGGTCGATCTGCTGTGGAACGGCGGCATCGGCACCTACGTGAAGGCCGCGAGCGAAACGCATGCCGATGTCGGCGACCGCGCCAACAACGGTCTGCGCGTCAACGGCGGCGAACTGCGCTGCAGGATGGTGGGCGAGGGCGGCAACCTCGGCTTCACCCAGCTCGGCCGCATCGAGGCCGCGCTCAATGGCGTGCTGCTCAACACCGACTTCATCGACAACTCCGCCGGCGTGGACACCTCGG
>CAMLLG010000137.1 GCA_946480825.1 uncultured Lysobacteraceae bacterium | reverse complement strand
CGCTGCAGGAACTGGCCGACGAATACGGCGTGTCCGCCGAACGCATCCGCCAGATTGAGGCGAACGCGCTGAAGAAGATGAAGGCGCTGTTCGCGGCGTAAGCCGCGGACCGCCGCACCGCTTCGATGCGACAGCGAACGGCCCGGAATACCGGGCCGTTTTCTTTGGCGTCGCCGTGCCGCGGCCCGATGATCCTGTTTGTGCCCGGCTGCCGCTGAAGACAACGCAGGGCGGGTTCGCCTCGCTCCCGAGACCGTCCTGCATCCCCCGTCGCGCGCCGCGTTCGTCCCCAAGGACGCGGCGCGCGGCCTCCTGTCCGGAACCTGCCACTTTCCGGAACCTGCCCTGCGACGACCCCGCTTGCATCTGCCGGTCCCTGCGGCAGACTGACGGCTCACGTCGCCGCATCGCCCATGTCCGATTCCATCCGCGCCCCCGTCACGGGACAGACCGCGGCGCGCATTCCCGGCGTGCGCGATGCGCTGTGGTTCGAATTCCGCGCACTGTGTTTCCGCGGCCTGCGTTTCGCGCGGGCGTCGATGGATCGTGCGCACCGGCGGCATCGCGCCGGCACGCGTCTGCGCGACGCACCGATCGTCGCCGAATCCAGGGCCGCACTGTGGCCCACGAACGATGCGCCGGAACGCGCGCTGGTGCTGGGCAAGATCGAGAACCTGCGGGTCGCGCGTCGTGCCTTCGACGGCATCGAACTGGCGCCGGGCGATGTGCTGAGTTTCTGGGCGCAGGTGGGCCGGCCCTCACGCGGACGCGGCTTCGTGATCGGACGCGAACTTCGCGAAGGCTGCCTGATCCCCAGCATCGGCGGCGGCCTGTGCCAGTTGTCGAACGCGCTCTACGACGCGGCGCTGCAGGGCGGTCTGGAGATCGTCGAGCGTCACGCGCATTCGCAGGTGGTGCCCGGCTCGGCGGCCACCCGCGACCGCGACGCCACCGTGTTCTGGAACTACGTCGATCTGCGTCTGCGCGCGCCGTACGCACTGCGTGTGGAGATCGATCTCGATGCCGACACGCTGCGCGTGCGTCTGCGCGGACATCGCGATGCTTCGCAGGAGGATCGTCCCGCGAAGACGTATCTGATCGCGACTGTGTCGCCGCGCGCCGCGACGCGCGAGCGCGACGCCACCGCGAGCGGTCACGGCGACTGCGCGACCTGCGGGCAGACCGCCTGTTTCCGCAACGCACCGATGCGATCGGATGCGCCCGATGCCATCGGCACGGCGGTCGTGCTCGCGGGTCCGCTCTCGCCCGAGCACGCCGAATTCCTCGCACGGACGCAGCCGCACGCGGAACGCCTGATCGCGCGGGCCGGTGCAGGGGCGCACCTGCGGCAACGTGCGCGGACCGCACTTCAGCGTCTGCGTCGCTGGCCGCCGGCAAGGCGCGCGATGGCCGCCTCCGCCGCGGAGGCGCATGCCGCCGCCGCGCGGCTGCGGCCCGAACATCTCGATCTCTACGTCGATCAGGCCTGGCTGCCCTTTCTGTGGCAGCGCGGCGTGCTGGCCGGACGCCGCGTGCATGTGTTGATGCAGGCGCTGCCGATGGCGCGCATCCAGGCCGAACTCGATCGCGCCGCGCGCCGGCATCCCGACGAACCCACGCTGCGCGATTTCCGCGCCGATACCGCGCTGATCGAGGCGGAACGTCGTGCGCTCGATGCCGCGGCGCGCTGGATCGGCACGCACGCGCAGGCGATGGCGCTGGCCGCCGACAAGGAAGATATATTGGCGTGGCGCCTTCCGCCGAACACGGTGTCGACTGCGGCATCGAACGAAGCGTCGACGCGCGCGCCCGGTCCACTGCGCGTGCTGTTCCCGGCATCGAGTCTGGTGCGCAAGGGCGCGCTGGAACTCTCGTCGGCGCTGCAGGACATGCCGGTCGAACTGCTGCTGCCGATGCGCGACGGCGGCGAACCCGCGCGCTGGGGTGCGATCCCGCTGCGTCGTGTCGTCCTCGGCGAGGATGCGCTGTCGCAGTGCGATGTCGTGGCGCTGCCGGCATGGGTGGAACACCAGCCGCGGGTCCTGCTCGCGGCGATCGCGCGCGGCGTGCCGGTGATCGCCACCGCCGCCTGCGGACTGGGCGCGCTGCCGGGCTGGATCGAGGTGCCCGCCGGCGACGTGGATGTGCTGCGCGCGCACCTGCAGCGTCTCGCCGCGGCGTTGCCCGTCGATCGAAGTGAAGCCCACGGGTAGCGCCGCGGTGACGATCCACCTAGGCTGTCGTTGACGAACTCAGGAGAACCCCATGGACGACCGGATGCGGATCGCGCTGCTGATCGATGCGGACAATGCACCGGCGGCGAAGATCGACGTGGTGCTGGCGGAGCTGGCGCGTCACGGCATCGCCAACGTGCGCCGCGCCTACGGCAACTGGAAAAGCCCGAACATGCAGAAATGGGAGCAGGCGCTGCATCCGAACGCGATCCAGCCGATCCAGCAGTTCGCGCTGAGCACCGGCAAGAACGCCTCCGACATGGCGATGGTGGTGGATGCGATGGACCTGCTGCACAGCGGCCGTTTCGACGCCTTCGCCATCGTCTCCAGCGACGCCGACTTCACCCCGCTGGCCATGCGCCTGCGTGCGCAGAACATGCGCGTGTTCGGCTTCGGCGAGAAGAAAACACCGGAGCCGTTCGTCAACGCCTGTTCGACATTCCTGTACATCGACGAGCAGCCTGCCGGCGTCAAGGTCGCGGGCGAGGCGACGGATGCATCCGCACCCGTGCCACCGACGCCGACGGCGAAACTGCGCCAGGACACCAAACTGGTGAACCTGTTGCGAGATGCCGTGGAAGCGGAGAAGGAGGACGATGGTTGGGCCAATCTGTCATCGGTCGGCACCAACATACGCAACCGTGGCCCTTTCGATTCCCGGAATTACGGTTATGGCAAGTTGAGCAGCCTGATTGAAGCGACCGGGCTGTTCGAGATGCGACGGGACGAAGACAATCATCCTTATGCGCGCGCCAAACCCAAGGCAGCGAAAAATAAGGGTTGAGCGCCATCGCAAGAATCGGATATCGCCATCGCGCGAAACGCAGGACGCTATGCGCTCCCCTTCATGGAGCGCACCGATGAGCTTCCGGATCCATGCCCTGCCCGCCGAACCCTTCGCACCCCTGTTCGCCTTGTCGGACGACGCGCTGCGCGAACGCGGCATCCGCCGCGTCGTCGCCGACGGTCGTCCGGTGTATCCCTGCCGCGTCAGCCTGCAGGACGCGATCGAAGGCAACACGCTGCTGTTGTTGCCGTACGAACACCACGCCGTCGACACGCCGTACCGGGCGTCCGGCCCGATCTACGTGCGCGAAGCGGTCGCGCAGGCGCAGCCCGGCGTCGACGACGTGCCCGCCCTGCTGCGCACTCGGCTGTTGTCGCTGCGCGCCTACGATGCCCGCGGGATGATGGTCTGGGCCGAGGTGGTCGATGGCGCGCAGGTCGAGACGGGCATCGCGCAGTTGTTCGCGATCGAACGGGTCGTCTATCTGCACATCCACTACGCGAAACCGGGCTGTCATGCGTGCCGGGTCGAGCGCGCCTGAGGCCGCGTTGCCGCGATGGCTGCCGCGAACGCACTACCTCATTCGGGCGATGGTGCATGCGTCGCGAGCCTGCGCATGATGGCCGCAGACCGCAGCGACGAGAAACGACCATGCGCAGGACAGCCTACGGATTCGATAGCCTCGACGATGCCGACGATGGAATCGATGCGGCCTACCCGCGGATTCCGCCGAACATGACCCTGCAGCGCGCGCAGGACACCCTCGCGCGTGCGCAGCGCGCCGCGCAGACGCAGGAGGCGCTGTTCGAGCAGGCGCGGCGGGCGCACCGATGGCAACAGGCGACGCAGGCAGGCATCCGTGCGGACAATGCGGGTCGCGCGGTCAGGCACTGGCAGGCGGTGATCCGGGCATTGCGCGGCGGGCCGTATCGTTGAATCGCGAACGCTTCGGGCCTGTTCGGCCATCGCCATGGTCGGTAGAGCGGGCTTCAGCCCGCTGCGCATCGCGAACGCATGGGCAGCGGCCTGAAGGCCGCTTTACCGACGGTCGCGATTGCGGGAGCACCGAGGTTTTGAACAACGTCTCCCACATCCGACCCGCATCTATGCGCCGAGAATGATCCGCGCGCTGCGCTGATAGCTCCAGTAGGCCTGGGCCCAGTCGATCAGCACGACCAGCCGATTGCGGAAGCCGATCAGGAAGAACACGTGCGCCGCGAGCCAGAACCACCAGGCGA
>CAMLLG010000136.1 GCA_946480825.1 uncultured Lysobacteraceae bacterium | reverse complement strand
CCGAACTTCCTGGTGATCGATCCGGACGAGTGCATCGACTGCACCCTGTGCGAGCCGGAATGCCCGATCAACGCGATCTATCCCGAAGACGACGTGCCCGCCGGGCAGGAGCGCTTCGTCGCGCTCAACAAGGAACTCTCGGGCCTGTGGCCGGTGATCACCGCGCGCAAGGATCCGCTGGCGGACGCCAAGGACTGGGAAGGCAAGCCGGACAAACTGCCGCTGCTGGAGCGCTGAGCGCGCGATCCGGCGGAAAACGGAACGGGCGCCGAGGCGCCCGTTCTGCGTTGAAGAGTGCGCCGGGGACGGCGCCGCAGCTCAGTTGCCGCCCAGCGCCGTCTTGAGCGAGGCGATGAGCCTGGACGCACCGTCGTTGTCGGCCGGCAGACCGCGCGGGTCGACCGCCGCCACCGTGCTGCGGCCGTCGGCCTCGGTGATGCGGATCAGGAACTTGAAGCCGGCATAGTCGACATCGTAGGCACCCAGCAGTTCCGCGCGGCTGGCGATGGTGACGCCCTGCGTGGCCGACAGCGCCTCGCCGACGCGCGCGAACACGCTGGCGCGGTCGCCGGCCACGTTGAAGCCGAGCGTGCGGGCGGCCGGATTGCCGCCGGGCAGCGAGGAGCGGCTGACCGAACCGCTGGCGGTGGTAGCCAGACTGCGCTCGGCCTCCGCCGGGTCGAACGCGGGCGGGAATTCCAGCGGACGCTGGCTTTCCTCGACGGCGTAGTAATCCTTCTTGCGGAACCAACTGCAGCCCGAAGCGCCGAGAACGGCGACGGACATCGCGACGAGGGTCGCGACCATCGCGGCGCGGGACAGGGCATGACGGAGATTCTGGCGGTTCGGGGACATGGGGACTCCTGGGAAAAACGGTGCGGGCGGCGCGCCCGGAAAGCGGTGCTTGGGACGGCGGCGCGGCGGGTTCAGGCAGCGACGGCGGCGGTTTCGCCTTCGATGGCGGCGATGCGCGCGACCGCCGCATCGGCGGCGGCGGCGTGAGTCGCGGACAGCGCCGTCAGCGGCAGACGGAGGCCATGGCCGATGCCCTGACGGGCGAGGATCGCCTTGACCGGAATCGGATTCGGCTCGACGCCCATGAAATCGAAGAACGGCTGCAAACGCGCGTCCAAGGCCTCCGCCTCGGCACGGCGGCCGGTGCGGGCGAGGTCGCAGAGGCGACGCATGGCGGCGGGAAGCACGTTCGAAGCCACGGAAATCACGCCATCGGCGCCGGCGAGCATGGCGCGGGCGGCGGTGGGATCGTCGCCGGACAGGATCGCGAAGTCGGCGGAGCGCAGGGCGAGCAGTTCGGTCATGCGCTCGGGTTCGGGCCGGGCTTCCTTGATCGCCACGATCCGCGGATGCGGCGCCAGTTCGGCGACCGTCGCCGGCAGCAGATCGCAACCGGTGCGGCCCGGCACGTTGTAGAGCACGACCGGCAGGGCGCCGTCGTCGGCGACCGCACCGTAATGGGCGATCAGGCCGGCCTGGGTCGGGCGGACGTAGGGCGGCGTGACCACCAGCGCCGCATCGGCGCCCCAGGCGGCGACGCGACGGGTCAGTTCGATCGTCTTGGCGGTGTTCGACAGGCCGGTGCCGGCCAGCACCGGGATGCGTCGGGCGGCGATGCCGACGGCCCGGCGCAACAGCGCTTCGTATTCGTCGTCGGTGAGGGCATTGGCCTCACCGGTCGAACCGGCCACCACCACGGCCTGGGTGCCGGCATCGATCTGCGACTGCAGCAGACGATCCCACGCGGGGAAATCGATGTCGCCGGACGCCGTGAAGGGCGTGGCCAACGCGGTGATGCTGCCGGACAGATGCACGCGGATGCCTTGGGATTGCCTGGAGGTTCTGGGTGGCCGATGCGGTCTGCGCGCAGCGGAGTGCCGGATGTTACTTGGGAAGGTCTGAACACTCCATCCTCCGCGAAGGATGGCGCCGCAGGCCCATCCGCGCGGGCAAACGGACGCCTCCGCGGCGATGCATGCGCAGGAGACGATCGCGACCATGCGAATCAACCACTTGCAGGACGGCCGGGGCGTCCCCATCTGAACCCGGTCTGTTCACCTTGCGGCCCGAAACCGCAGGCCAGTATGCTGGCGCGGTGTCCCCGGCGCACAGCGCACGACGGACCTGCGCATCACCCTTTCGCAACACTTTCCCGCCGCGGACGCCGACCTTGACCGATTCTTCCACCGCCGCACGGCCTGCGCCGAACGAGAACTACCTGCTGATCAACGCCTACACGACGCATCCGCAGTCGCCGCTGTTGTCCGTCACGCGACGGATCGCCGACAGCGGCTGCAACCTCGTCGATTCGCGTCTCTCCACCGTCGGCCGCGACGTGTCGGTGACCGCGCTGGCGGTCGGCCCCTGGGACGCGATCGCGAAGCTCGAAGCCATGCTGACCCGGCTGGAGCGCGAGGAAGGCCTGAAACTGATCTGGTACCGCACCGGCCCCAAGGCGCTGCAGTCGAACCTGCTGCCGTACGTGGTCGAAGTGGTCGCCGCCGACAAGCCCGGCATCCTCTACCAGCTCGCGGACTTCTTCGACCGCCAGGGCATCACCATCGAAAGCCTGCACTGCGCCCGCTATCGCGCGATGCAGACCGGCGCCGACATGTTCTCGGCCCAGGTCACCATCGGCGTGCCCGCGGACATGCATATCGCCGCGCTGCGCGACGATTTCCTCGAGTTCTGCGACCATCTGAATCTCGACGCCATCATGGACCCGATGAAATTCTGACGATGACCGACGCGAATCCCCCGATCGTTGGCAAAGCGCTTCCCAAGACCACCCTCGCCCTGCCCCTCGCACTGTCCGACGGCAGCACGACGACGCTGTCCGCCGATGCCGGCACGTGGCGGGTGCTGTATTTCTATCCGAAGGATTCGACCCCGGGCTGCACCACCGAAGGTCTCGAATTCAACGCGCTGCTGCCGAAATTCGCGAAGCTCGGCGCCGGGGTGTACGGCGTCTCGCGCGATTCGGTCAAATCGCACCAGAATTTCTGCGCGAAACAGGGCTTCGACTTCCTGCTGGTGAGCGACGGCGACGAAACGTTGTGCCGCGCCTTCGACGTCATCCACGAAAAGAACATGTACGGCAAGAAGGTGCAGGGCATCGTCCGCAGCACTTTCCTGATCGATCCCAAGGGCAAACTCGCCGCCGAATGGCGCGGCGTGAAGGTCCCCGGACACGCCCAGGCCGTGCTCGACGCACTGAAGGCGGCCCAAAGCCAGTGATCTTCCTGCGCGACACCGCAGGCCACCGCCCCGCTCCGCGGGCTGCGGTGGTTCCGTGCCGCGCCGCGTTCCGCGCGGCGGGACCCGCCACGGCGCGCGACCTCTCGCTACGACCTCCTTTTCCCAGCATCGGTAAGCCGACCGCATGATGACCAAAGGCAAACGCATCTACGTCCTCGACACCAACGTGCTGATGCACGATCCGACCGCGCTGTTCAAATTCGAGGAGCACGATGTCTACCTGCCGATGCAGGTGATCGAGGAGCTCGACAACGCCAAGAAAGGCACGTCCGAAGCCAGCCGCAACGCGCGCCAGGTCAGCCGTTTCCTCAATGAACTGATCGAAAGCAACGGCACCGACAAGATCGCCTCCGGGCTGACCCTCAGCCGCCCGAAGGGTCTGCAACTGCGCGCCGCCGAAAGTATCGGCAAGCTGCGCTTCCAGACCGGCAGTTTCGATTCCGCCAAGCGCTTCGGCGCGGTGATGCCCGACAACCAGATCCTCGGCGCGATCCTGCATCTGCGCGAACAGGAACCGGCGGTCCCGGTGGTGTTCGTGTCCAAGGACATCAACCTGCGGATCAAGGCCTCGATCGCCGGCATCGCCTCGGAAGACTACGAGAACGACCGCGCGCTCGACGACTTCAGCCTGCTCTACACCGGCGTCAACGCGCTGCCGGAGGATTTCTGGCAACGCCACGGCGCCGATCTCAAATCGTGGACCGAGAAAGGCCGCACCTACTACGAACTCAAGCGCGAGGACGACGAGGACTGGTATCCCAACCAGTATCTCTATCTGCCCGGCGATTCGGAAGCGGAAATGCGCGTCGCGCGCGTCGACGGCGACCGCATCACCCTGCAGATCGTCGACGATTATCGCAGCCACCAGCATGCGGTGTGGGGCATCGCCGCGCGCAATCGCGAGCAGAATTTCGCGCTCAACGCGCTGATGGATCCGGACATCGACTTCGTCACCCTGCTGGGCACCGCCGGCACCGGCAAGACCCTGCTCGCGCTCGCCGCGGGTCTGGCGCAGACGATGGACCAGCAGCGTTATCGCGAGATCATCATGACCCGCGCGACCGTCAGCGTGGGCGAGGACATCGGCTTCCTGCCCGGCACCGAAGAGGAAAAGATGACGCCGTGGATGGGCGCGCTGACCGACAACCTCGAAGTGCTGATGCC
>CAMLLG010000135.1 GCA_946480825.1 uncultured Lysobacteraceae bacterium | reverse complement strand
TCTTCCGGCGGCGGCATCACCGCTTCGGGATCGATCGCGAGTTTGCCGGCGATCAACACGGCCTGGGTGCGGTTGTTGGCGCCGAGCTTGCGCAGGATCGCGGTCATGTGCGCCTTGATCGTGGCTTCGGAGACGCCGAGTTCGTAGGCGATCTGCTTGTTGAGCAGGCCGTCGCCGAGCATCTGCAGGACGCGGAACTGCTGCGGGGTGAGATCGCGCACGCGCTGCGCGGCATCGTGTTCGTCCGCGGCGGCGGCTGGTGCCTTCAGCGCGGCCGCGGGCGCCCATCGGTCGCCGGCCAGCACCGTATCGATGGCCTCGCCCAGCGTGGTCGCGTCGGCGGATTTCGGCAGAAAGCCGACCGCACCGTGATCCAGCGCCCGACGCATCACCGCGGGTTCTTCGCGCGCCGACACCACCATCACCGGCAACTGCGGCACGTGCGCGCGCAGATGCACCAGCGCGCTGAAGCCGTGCGCGCCGGGCATGTTCAGATCGAGCAGCAGCAGATCGGCGTCGGGCTCGCGTTCCACCAGCGCATACAGCGCGTCGACGCTGTCGGCCTCGCGCAGCTGCGCGCTGGGCAGCGCGCGCGCCACCGCGCTGCGCAGGGCCTCGCGGAACAGCGGGTGGTCGTCGGCGACAAGGATGGTGGGCATGGGGTGCGGCATCGCGATGGCGGCGCCCCCAAGGTAACGCAGACCGGCGGCCCTCACCAATGGTGCCCGCCGGCCATGGCCGCCCGTCGTGCCGCCACGCTCATTTCACCAACCGTTCCTCGACCAGCGACTTCACCACCGACGGATCGGCGAGCGTCGACGTGTCGCCGAGCTGGTCGGGCGCGTTCTCGGCGATCTTGCGCAGGATCCGGCGCATGATCTTGCCGGAGCGGGTCTTCGGCAGCCCGGGCGCCCACTGCAGGAAATCGGGCGTCGCGATCGGGCCGATCTCCTTGCGTACGTGCGCGACCAAGGCCTTGCGCAGGTCTTCGGTCTGCGTCTCGCCCGCGACCAGGGTCACGTAGGCGTAGATGCCCTGGCCCTTGATGTCGTGGTTGAAACCGACCACCGCCGCTTCGGCGACTTTCGGATGCGAGACCAGCGCGCTTTCGACTTCGGCGGTGCCGATGCGGTGGCCGCTGACGTTGATCACGTCGTCGACGCGGCCGGTGATCCAGTAATAACCGTCGGCATCGCGGCGGCAGCCGTCGCCGGTGAAATACATGCCCGGATAGGTCCTGAAATAGGTGTCGATGAAACGCGGGTGGTCGCCGTAGACGGTGCGCATCTGGCCCGGCCAGGAATCCAGCAGCACGAGATTGCCCTCGGTCGCACCGTCGAGCAGCGCGCCGTTGGCGTCGACCAGCGCCGGCTGCACGCCGAAGAACGGTTTGCCGGCCGAGCCGGGTTTGAGATCGGTGGCGCCGGGCAGCGGGGAAATGAGCGTGCCGCCGGTTTCGGTCTGCCACCACGTGTCGACGATCGGACAGCGACTGTCGCCGACGACCTCGTGGTACCAGCGCCAGGCTTCGGGATTGATCGGCTCGCCGACGGTGCCGAGCAGACGGATCGACGCGCGCGAGGTCTTCTTCACCGGCGCGTCGCCTTCGCGCATCAGCGCGCGGATCGCGGTGGGCGCGGTGTAGAAAATGGTGACCTGATGTTTGTCGACGACCTCCCAGAAGCGCGAGACCGTCGGGTAGTTGGGCACGCCTTCGAACACGACGGCGGTGGCGCCGTTGGCCAGCGGGCCATAGGCGATGTAGGTGTGGCCGGTGACCCAGCCGACATCGGCGGTGCACCAGTAGACGTCGTCTTCGCGCAGATCGAACACGCATTCGTGCGTGTAACTGGCCCAGACCAGATAGCCGCCGGTGGTGTGCAGCACGCCCTTGGGTTTGCCGGTGCTGCCCGAGGTGTAGAGGATGAACAGCGGATCTTCCGCGTTCATGCGTTCGGGTTCGCATTCGGCCGGCTGGTCGTCGACCACCGCGTCGTACCACCGATCGCGCGGCATCTGCATGTCGACGGCGCCGCCGGTGTGGCGGATCACCAGCACGGTTTCCACCGAATCGGTGCCGGGCATCTTCAGCGCGGCGTTGACGTTCTCCTTCAGCGGTACGGTCTTGCCGCCGCGCAGGCCTTCATCGGCGGTGATGACGAGTCTGGTGCCGCAGTCGGCGATGCGGTCGGCGATGGACTGCGGCGAGAATCCGCCGAACACCACCGAATGGATCGCGCCGATGCGCGCGCAGGCCTGCATCGCGACCACCGCATCGGGAATCATCGGCAGATAGATGGTGACGCGGTCGCCCTTCTTCACGCCGAGATTGCGCAGCGCGTTGCCGAGCCGGCACACGCGTTCGTACAGTTCGCGATAGCTGATGCGCTGCGACGGCGTCGCCGGATCGTCAGGTTCGAAGATCAGCGCGGTCTTGTCGCCACGGCTCGCGAGATGGCGATCGAGGCAATTCACGCTGGCGTTGAGTTCGCCGTCCTCGAACCAGCGGATATGGAAATCCTCGACGCGATAACTCACGTCCTTGATCTTCGTCGGCGCCTTGAACCAGTCCAGGCGCTGCGCGATGCGGCCCCAGTAGGCGTCGGGATCGGCGACGGCGGCGGCGTAATCGCGTTCGTAATCGTCGCGCCGGATGCGCGCGTGCGCGGCGAAATCGGCGGGGACGGGATAGACGGACGGCGTGGTGACGGACGGGGCGGTGTCGGTCGGCGACATGAGGGCTTCCTCCGCGGAATGTCGGGATGTGTCTGGCGCACAGTGTGCCGCATGCGCGGCGTATTGCACCGCAACATCGCGCTTAGACCATGGTCGAAAAAACGCCTGCATGGCGTGCGTCTTCGACCAATGGCGAATAGGCGGCCCGGTCGCCCGCGCACAGTCTGCGCTCACCGTGCATCCGTACGCGCCCTCGGGAGGGGCCCACCATGAATCATCGACCGCATCGCAGACGGCCGCTGACGTTGTCGCTGCTGGTCTGTCTGCTGGCGCCGGGTCTCGCGCTCGCGCAGACCGCCACGCCGAAAGAGCAGCAACTCGAAGCGCGCGTCGCCGAGCTGGAAAAAATCGTCCAGCAGTTGATCGCGCAGCAACGCCAGACCGAAACCACCGTGAACCAGGTGCAGGCGGCGCAGACCGCCGCACCCGCTGCGCCGCCCGCCGACGACGGCAAGCCGAAGATCCAGTCGTCGCCGATCCTGACCGCCGCGAATCCGGGCACCGCGTTTTCGTACGGCGGTTTCATCAAGCTCGATGCGATGGTCACCGACACCAGCGACGGCCGCATCGCCGACGGTTCCGCCGGTCGCCTGTTCTATCTGCCGTCCTCGATTCCGGTTGGTCCCGCGGGTGCGGACGGCGGCGACGCCTACGCCGACTATCACGCGCAGTTCTCGCGCTTCTGGTTCAGCGCCGATCACACCACCGCAGGCGGGGACAAGATCAAGGGCTATATCGAGGCCGACATGTTCGGCGGCGGCAGCAATGCGCTGGTCGGCAACGAAACCGCGACCAACACCTACGCGGTTTCGCTGCGCCAGGCCTACGTCAGCCTGACCCGCCCCAACGGCGCGCAATGGTTGGCCGGTCAGACCTGGTCGAACTTCATGGACGTCGCCGCGCTGCCGGACACCGTCGATTTCGTCGGCCCGACCGAAGGCACCATCTTCGACCGCCAGGCGCAGTTGCGCTACAGCAAGGGTCTGTGGTCGTTCTCGATCGAGAATCCGCAGACCACGGTCACGCCTTACCTCGGCGGTGCCGCGCGCACCAATTCCGGCGACAACGTGCTGCCGGATTTCACCGCGCGCTGGCAGAAGAAAGGCGATTGGGGCCACTTCAGCGTCGCCGGCCTGCTCCGCCAGTTCAAGCGACTCGACGAGACCACCAGCGGTGCGTCGGTCAGCGTGTCGGGCAAGTTCAACCTCGGCGCCAGCGACGACATCCGCTATGCGATCAACGCCGGCCAGGGCATCGGCCGCTACATGGGCTTCGGCCTGGGCGCCGACACCGTGGCCGATGCCGGCGGTGATCTCGAAGCGATCGACGGTTACGGCGGATTCGTCGCCTGGCGCCATGCGTTCTCGCCGAAGCTGCGCGGCAACCTGTTCTATTCGGCCGCGCACTTCGACAACGACACCGCGCTCACCGGTTTCGCCGCCACCGAGCGCGCGCAGTCGTTCCACGCCAACCTGATCTATTCGCCGCTGCCCAAACTCGATGTCGGCGCCGAACTGATCTGGGCCCAGCGTTCGCTCGAGAACGAACTCGAGGGCGATCTGCGCCGCATCCACACCCACGTCAAATACAGCTTCTGACCGGAGAACGGATCATGTCCAGCAATACCGCATCGGCCGTCCCCGCGTCGGGCGAACTCACCAAGGGCCACAAGAAGGTCATCTTCGCCTCCTCGCTGGGGACGGTCTTCG
>CAMLLG010000134.1 GCA_946480825.1 uncultured Lysobacteraceae bacterium | reverse complement strand
GGAATTTCAGCAAGTTCCTCGTCGGCCGCGACGGCAAGGTGATCAAGCGCTACGCGCCCACCGACACGCCGGAATCGATCGCGAAGGACATCGAGGCCGCGCTGGGCTGAGCGAGTCACGGATGGCCCACGGATTCGGTCCGGACGACCGCGGTTTCGATCTTCGCCTCGACACCGAGAGCAGCGGCCTGGTGGCCCACGTCACCGGCCGCATCGACACCATCGAAGCGCTGATCGCGCTGTTCCTGCGCATCGGCGCCGAACTGCGGCGGACCGGATTGCGCCAGGTGCTGGTCGTCGACCACACCCACGGCGTGGTGCCGCCCGAGGATCAACTGCGCGAACTGGTGCGCGCGATGGAAGGGCAGGGCTTCGACACCGTGCGCGTGGCCTATGTCGATGCCCGCGGCACCGCGATCAGCCGGATGGAAGTGGGCGAGATCATCGGGCGAGAACACGGCTACGAATGCCGGGTCTTCGACAACGAAGCCCGCGCCCGCATCTGGTTGCATTACGGCGAATGGCGCGACCCGTAAGCCGGGCCACGGGCATCATCGCCCCCGTTTGGCGTCCGCGCGGCGCAGCACTTCGCCGATCGCCGGCGACCACACCGTCCACGTATGCCCGCCCTCGCGCACCAGCACCTGGTCCTGCGACAGGGCGGGGATCAGCAGCGGCATCGCATTGCGCAGGCGGTCGCGATCGCCGTAGGCAAGCCAGACCCGGCCGGCCTGCTGCGGGTCGCGCGACCAGCCCTGGATATGGCGCCAGATCTCGCGCTGCCAGGTATCCGCATTCACCGCCTGCGCGGGGCCCGCGTTCCATTGCGCGATGCCGCCTGCGGCGCCGATCTCGCGCAGCAACTTGCGATCGCCGACGTACGGCGCCAACAGCACCAGCCCGTCCATCGCGCCCGGATGCAGCCGGTCGTACAGCAGCACGCCCATGCCGCCCATCGAGGCACCGGCCAGCCACACTTCGCGATAACCGCCGCGCTCGCGCGCCGGCGCGATGATCTCGGCATGCAGGCGTTCCGGCGCGCGTCCCTGCATGTAATAGCTCAGGGTCAATTCGGCCAACAGCACGTCGGCATCGGGCCATGCGCCCTGGATCGCTTCGGCCATGCCGCTGCCGCGCAGCGCATCGAGATCGTCGGCGCGTCCCGGCAGTACCACCACCAGCCGCGTCGCGGGCGTGGTCGCGCGGACCAGATGCGTGGCGATGGGCTGGTCCGCATCGCGGATGGGCATGCAGCCGGTGAGGGCGAACAGCGCGCCGAGCAGGGCGGCGACGAACGGAAGGCGCATGGGACTCTCCAGACTGGATGAATCGGCATACGACTGCAGGCGCTCGCCCGGATGCAGCCGGTGCCGGGCAGTTCGCGCCCGTCGCCCCGCGGGCCGCGTCGCCCGTGAAGCGGTCACTTCTCGACGAAGGCGCGCTCGAACACGTATTCGCCGGCGGTGCCGATCCGTGGAGACGCGGTGAAGCCGCGGCCGTCGAGGATACGGCGGAAATCGGCCAGCATCTGCGGGCTGCCGCAGATCATGGCGCGATCGTGCGCAGGGTCCAGCGGTTCGAGCCCGAGGTCGGCCGCCATCCGCCCGCTCTCCAGCAGGTCGGTGATGCGTCCGCGCCGCAACTGCCCGTGCCAGTAGAAGTCCTCGCGGCTCACCGCGGGGTAGTAGAGCAGTTTGGCCCGGATCTCCTCGCCGAGGAATTCGTGGCGCGGCAGTTCGTTGACGATGTAGTCGCGGTAGGCCAGGTCGGGTTCGCCGCGGACGCCGTGGACGATGACGATCTTCTCGAAGCGCTCATAGGTCCCCGGGTCCTTCACCACCGCCATCCACGGCGCCAGACCGGTGCCGGTGGAGAGCAGATAGAGATTGCGTCCGGGGTGCACGTCGGAGATCAGCAGCGTCCCCGTGGGCTTGCGACCGATGAGAATGGTGTCGCCCGGCTTGATGTGCTGCAGGCGCGAAGTCAGCGGCCCGTTCTGGACCTTGATGCTGAAGAATTCGAGCTGCTCTTCCCAGTTGGCGCTGGCGATCGAGTACGCGCGCATCAACGGCCTGGTGCTGCCGTCGTCCTGCGGGATCTCCAGGCCGATCATCACGAACTGCCCGTTGTCGAAGCGGAAACCGTCGTCGCGGGTCGTGGTGAAACTGAAGTAGGCATCGGTCCAGTGACGGACGTCCAGCACGGTTTCGGTGCCGTAAGGGGAGGCCATGCGCTTGGGTCTTGAGTCGTCTGGCGCGCATTGTAACGGAGCGCGCCGGGGCCGTTTTCTGGATGCGATGCTTCGATGCAATGTTCCGATGCGATGCGATGCGATGCGATGCGAGGCGTGGACGCGACGCTTCGACGCGATGTCCGGCGCGATCCGGACACCGGCGGCCGGCAGGGGCCGCCGGCGTTCGGAACTCACAGCGTGAGCGTATGCACGACCTGAGTGCGATCGTCGGGGTCGGCTTCGGTGACGAAACCGAGATGATGCGCGAGATGCGCCATGTCCTGGTTCTCGGCGAAATCCAGCGAGACCATGCGCCGGATGCCGCGCTCGCGCGCGGCGTCGATCAGGCGCTGCATGAGCGCGGTGCCCAGGCCGTGGCCCTGCCAGTCGTCGTGCACGGTCACCGCGATCTCGCACTGCAGCGGGTCGTTGCCCACCGCATAGCGGGAGACGCCGACGATGGCGGCGTACCCGCTGTCCTCGGACAGGGCGACGAAGGCTTCGTCGTTGACGTGATCGACATCGACCAGCTTCGCCACCATCTCCGGGCTGGGTTCGCCGATCTGTTCCTGGAAGCGATAGCGCCGGGACTGCGGCGACAGCGCGAGGATGAAGTCGCGCTCGGCGTCGGCGTCGCCCGGATTCATCGGTCGGATCAGGACCTTGCGCTGGTCCGCCAGCGTTTCGACCGCGTAGGGCAGGAAATGGTCCGCGTCATCGGTTGGGGTGGCGTTCTGCAGGACGGTGCGCATGGAACGACTCCGGCATGGGGATGGCCGGAATTGTGGGCCGCCTCAGGCGGCGGTGTTCTGATTCGGATCAGTTTGGCGCCGCAGGCCTGTGTCCGGGAATTGTCCATGGCCGCAAGCCGCACCGTCCCGAAGCACCGTTTCCCGCCCGAAGGCGGCAAGGCCGCGTCCACCGCCGGGCGCGCTAAAATCGCTTTCCCACGCCACGCCCGGTCTTCGCCCGTGTCCGCAGCCCATCCTCCTGCAAGTCATGCTTCCTCAAGTCATGCCCCCGCCATGCCCGCCGTCCGCCGCCCGGTCTCGATCAGGCAGGAAGACCTGATCCAGTCGATCGCCGACGCTCTGCAGTACATCAGCTATTACCACCCGGTCGACTACATCCGGAATCTCGCTGCGGCCTACGAGCGCGAGGAAAGCGTCGCCGCCAAGGACGCGATCGCGCAGATCCTGATCAATTCGCGGATGTGCGCCGAAGGCCATCGCCCGATCTGCCAGGACACCGGCATCGTCACCGTGTTCCTCGAGATCGGCATGGACGTGCGCTGGGACGACGCCACCATGGGCGTCGAGGACATGGTCCACGAGGGCGTGCGTCGCGCCTATAACCATCCGGACAACAAGCTGCGCGCCAGCGTGCTGGCCGACCCGGCCGGCAAGCGCATCAACACCCGGGACAACACGCCCGGCGTGGTCAACGTGAAGATCGTGCCCGGCAATACCGTCGACGTGATCGTCGCCGCGAAGGGCGGCGGCTCGGAAGCGAAGTCGAAGTTCGCGATGCTCAATCCCTCCGATTCGATCGTCGAGTGGGTGCTGAAGACGGTGCCGACGATGGGCGCCGGCTGGTGCCCGCCGGGCATGCTCGGCATCGGCATCGGCGGCACCGCCGAAAAGGCGATGCTGCTGGCCAAGGAAGCGCTGATGGAGCCGATCGACATCACCGAACTGCAGGCGCGGGGCGCGTCCAACCGCGCCGAAGAACTGCGGCTGGAGCTGTACGAGAAGGTCAACGCCCTCGGCATCGGTGCGCAGGGCCTGGGCGGGCTGACCACCGTGCTCGACATCAAGGTCAAGGATTTCCCGACCCACGCCGCCAATCTGCCCATCGCGATGATTCCGAACTGCGCCGCCACCCGCCATGCGCATTTCACCCTCGACGGCAGCGGCCCGGTGATGCTGGAACCGCCGTCGCTTGCGGACTGGCCGGAACTCACCTACGACGCCAGCAAGGGCCGCCGCGTGAATCTCGATACGGTGACGCCGGAAGACGTCGTGGGCTGGAAACCCGGCGAAGTTTTGCTGTTGAACGGGAAGTTGTTGACCGGCCGCGACGCCGCGCACAAGCGCATGGTCGACATGCTCGACAAGGGCGAACCGCTGCCGGTCGACTTCAAGGGCCGCTTCATTTATTACGTCGGCCCGGTCGATCCGGTGCGCGACGAAGTCGTCGGCCCCGCCGGCCCGACCACCGCCACGCGCATGGACAAGTTCACCGA
>CAMLLG010000133.1 GCA_946480825.1 uncultured Lysobacteraceae bacterium | reverse complement strand
CTCACCGTGAAGGCGACCGTGACCGAGGACATGACCGGCGCGATCGCGGACTCGATCAACTTCGCGGTCGAGCAGCTGCGCAGCCTGGTGCAGACGATCAACGACACCTCGGTGCAGGTGGCGTCGAGCGCCCAGGAAACGCAGGCCACCGCCATGCACCTCGCGGAAGCGGCGGAGCATCAGGCGCAGCAGATCAACACCGCCACCAGCCGCATCAACGAAATCGCGACCTCGATCAACCAGGTGTCCCGCAACTCCGCCGAATCGGCGGACGTGGCGCAGCGCTCCGTGGAACTGTCCACCAAGGGCGCCGGCGTGGTGCGGCAGACGATCGTCGGCATGGACTCGATCCGCGGCCAGATCCAGGAAACCTCGAAGCGAATCAAGCGCCTCGGCGAAAGCTCGCAGGAAATCGGCTCGATCGTGGAACTGATCAACGACATTTCGGAACAGACGAACATCCTCGCGCTGAACGCGGCCATCCAGGCGGCCTCGGCGGGTGAAGCGGGCCGCGGCTTCGCGGTGGTGGCGGACGAAGTGCAGCGACTCGCGGAACGCGCCTCGAACGCGACCAAGCGAATCGAAACGCTGGTGCAGACGATTCAGTCCGACACCAACGAAGCGGTGTCCTCGATGGAACAGACGACCTCGGAAGTGGTCGCGGGTGCGCGACTGGCCGAGGACGCGGGTACCGCGCTGGGCGAGATCGAAACGGTGTCGAACACGCTCGCGAGCCTGATTCAGGGCATCTCCAGCGCGGCGCAGCAGCAGTCCGCGGCGGCGACCGACATCACCCAGACCATGACCACGATTCAGTCGATCACCGCGCAGACCTCGCAGGGCGCGAACCAGACCGCCGAATCGATCGGAAACCTCGCGCAACTGGCGGCCGACCTGCGCCGTTCGGTCGCCGACTTCAAGCTGCCGGCCTGACGGCCCGACGCGCGCGGAGCAGGCGAGATGATCCGAATGCCAATCGATCGTGAAACCGGGCGTGGATGCGCCCGCGGAGGCGCACGATGACCGCGCTCCACGACGCGATCGAATACAGTGCGCTGGGCTGGGTCAAACCCGAGCTCGACGAAACCCTGCGCCTGGTGCGTGTCGAGATCGAAGGCTTCGCCGACGATCCGTCCGATACCAGCCGCATGCGCGTCTGCGCCGATCTGCTGCACCAGGTGCAGGGCACCCTGCGCATGGTCGAGCTCTACGCCCCGGCGATGGTCGCCGAGGAGATGGAGCAGTTGTCCGTCGCCCTGCAGAACGGTCAGACCACCGACCGCGACGGTGCCTGTTCGGCGCTGATGCGCGGCGTGGTGCTGCTGCCCGATTACCTGGAACGCCTGCAGAGCGGCCACAAGGAAATCTCGATCGTCCTGCTGCCGATGCTCAACGAGCTGCGCGCCGCGCGCGGCGAAGCGGGCCTCAGCGAGAGCGTGCTGTTCAACCCGGACCTCGACCGTCCGTTGCCGGCGACGTTGCCGAAGGCGACGCCGCTGTCGCCCGCCGCGCGCGCGCACGAAGTCGCGCCGTATCTGGTCCGTCTGCGCGATGCGCTGCAGTCGTGGCCCGAACAGGGCCCGCCGGGCGATGCCGAAGGCCTGCATTTCGCCGCGGAAGCGCTGATGGCGCGCACCACCGACGAATCGCAGCGGCGGATGCTGTGGGTGGCCTCGATGGTCGCCACGGCGCTGCGCGACAAGGCGATGACGTCCAACCCGGGTCTGCGCCAGGCGTTCGCCAGCGTCGATCGCGAGAGCCGCGGCATCTTCCAGCAGGGCGGTTTCGACGCGCCGCGCGCGGACGCCGCGCTGGAGCCGACCCGTCAGCTGCTGTACCACGTCGCCCACAGCGACTCGGTGCATCCGGCGCTGTCGAAACTGCGCGAAGTGTTCTCGCTCGACGCGCTGAAACCGACCGAATCCGAGCTCGATCACGCCCGCGGCAGCGTCGCCGGGCGCAATCGCTCGCTGCTCGACACGGTCTCGGCCGCGATCAAGGAAGACCTGTTGCGGGTGAAGGACGAACTCGACCTCTACCTGCGTACCGGCAAGACCAATCCCGTCGAGCTGCAGCCGCAGGCCGAGCGCCTGCAGGGCGTGTCCGATACCCTCGGCATGCTCGGCCTCGGCCTGGCGCGCAGCCTCGTGCAGCAACAGCGCGAAGCGATGCAGGAGATCGTCGACGGCAAGCGCAAGGCCGACGAAACCGCGCTGCTGGAAGTCGCCGGTGCGCTGCTCTACGTCGACGCGTCGCTGGACGATCAGGTCGCGCGCCTCGCCAGCGGCGACAGCGCCGATTCCGAGGACGATCTGGCCGGCGCCGAAGCGCGCAAGGTGCTCGACGTGCTCATCCGCGAGGCGATCACCAATTTCGCCGCCGCGCGTCAGGCGTTCGTCGCGTTCGTCGAGACCGCCTGGAACCATGCCGAACTCGACCCGGTGCCCAAGCTCCTGATCGACGTCTCCGGTGCGCTGAACATCCTCGAACTGCCGCAGCCCGCGCAGTACCTCGACGGCGTGCGGCTCTACACCCAGATCGAACTGCTGGAACGCCGCCGCATCCCGAACAGTCGCCAGCTCGACACGTTCGCGGACGCGCTCGCCAGCGTCGAGTACTACCTCGAAGCCCTGCGCGAACAGCGCGCGAATCGCGACGATATTCTCGACATCACCCGCAACAGCCTCGAAACCCTGGGCTATTGGCCGCTGCCGGCCGAACGGCCCGTGGCGCCGGCGCCGGTCGCCGAAGCCCCGGCGGTCGTTGTGCCGCCGATGGATGCGGCGCCGCCCGCACCGACGCCTGAGCCCGCCGCGGAACCGCCGGCCGCGGCCGCCGTCGTGCCGCCGGTCGCGCAGACGCCGGTGCCTGCCGCGCCGGTCGAAGCCAAGCCCTTCGTGCCCCTGTTCCTGCCGCCGCGCGAAACCGCATCGCCGCCGCCGCCCGCGCCGGTGCCGGTGCCGGCGGACGCACCTGTCGAACTCGCGCCGCCGACCGAGATCGTGCCGACCGAGATCGCGCCGATCGAGATCGCGCCGACGCCCGAGCCCATCGAAGCGGCGGTCGCCGAAGAGTCGTCCATGCCGCTCGTGGCGGCCCCGGTCGAAATTCCGCCGGCCGAGCCGGCACCGGTCGCGGCGACATCCACCCCGATCGCGACACCGGCTCCGGCTCCGGCAGCTGCGGCCGAGCCGCTGGCCGCGGGCTTCGACGTCACCAGCGACGACATCGACGACGAGATCCGCGAAATCTTCCTCGAAGAATTCGAGGAAGAGATCGGCAATCTCGCGCAGCTGCTGCCGGCCTGGAAAGCCGATCCGAACAACATCGAACTGCTGCAGCCGGTTCGTCGCGTTTTCCACACCCTGAAGGGCAGCGGCCGTCTCGTCGGCGCCAAGACCCTCGGCGAGTTCAGCTGGAAGATCGAGAACATGCTGAACAAGGTGCGCGACGGGCTTCGCCCGGCGACACCGCCGGTGGTCGCGATGGTCGATCAGGCCTATTCGACGCTGCCGCAACTGCATGCCGCGCTGCGCGGCGAAGGCACCGTCTCCGTCGATCTGCGCGCGATGGAAGCCTTCGCCGAGCGCATCGCCGGGGGCGAAGACGTGATGCCGGTCATCGCCGCTGCGCCGGCCGCGGCCGAAACCGTCGTGGCCGAAGCTGCCGCCGTCGAAGCCATCGTCGAAGTGCCCGCGGCGGTCGCGACCGATGCGCCGGCCATCGTCGAAGAAGACGGCACCCCGGTCAGCGTCGATGCGATCCTGCTCGAGATCCTGCAGGCCGAGGTCGAGGGCCATCTGGCCACGATCCATCGCTGGCTGGCGCGCGCGCGCAGTGGGCCGGTCGCGGCCGACGAATCCCTGGTTCGCGCCATCCACACCATGAACGGCGCGTTCGCGATGGCCGAAGTGCCTTCGATCACCGATGCGCTGACGCCGGCCGAAGGCTACGTGCACCGTCTGCTCGCGTCCGCCGATATCGCCGATGCCGAGGGCGTCGATGCGATCGACCAGCTGGTCGATCGCGTGCGCGCGACGGTGTCGGCGCTGACGGTGCAGGGCGGACGCGTGCCGCGCTGCGACGCGCTCGCCGCGCGTTTCGCCGCGCTGCGCGACAGCCTGCCGGATTCGCGGCCGGTCAGCGCGATCGAAGAGCCCGTCGCTTCCGGACCCATCGCCTTCGAACCCGTCGGTTCCGAAGGCACGGGTTTCGAAGACGCTGCCGCACGCGCCATCGATCAACCCGTCGAACTCACCGAACTGGATCTCAGCGCCTACGGTCATTTCGATCCCGCGCAGCCCGAGGCGCCCGCGCCGGTGCGCGACACGGCGATGTCGTCTGAATTCGGCCCGCTCACGCTCACCGCCGAGGACGAGGCCGAACTGGCGCGCCTTCTGGGCCAGACGGATGCTGCCCCGGCCGAAGCGCCCGCGTCCCAGGTGTCGACCGACAGTGCGCTGCCGACCGATCCCGACGACGCCGAACGTCTGCTGGCGTTGATGGAGTCCTTCGACACCGAACGCCTCGAAGCGGAACGTCTCGAAGCCGAACGCCTCGAAGCGGAACGTCTCGAAGCGGAACGTCTCGAAGCCGAACGTCTCGAAGCCGAACGTCTCGAAGCCGAACGTCTCGAAGCCGAACGCCTCGAAGCCGAACGCCTCGAAGCCGAACGCCTCGAAGCCG
>CAMLLG010000132.1 GCA_946480825.1 uncultured Lysobacteraceae bacterium | reverse complement strand
GCGGTCGAGGACTGCATGCGCCCGGACCGCATCGTGATCGGCGCCGACAGCGCGGTCGCGATCGAGAAACTCAAGCGTCTCTACGCCCCGTTCAACCGCAACCACGAGCGCATCGTGGTGATGGACGTGCGTTCGGCCGAGCTGACCAAGTACGCCGCGAATGCCATGCTGGCGACGAAGATCAGTTTCATGAACGAGATCGCGAACATCGCCGAAAAAGTCGGTGCCGACGTGGAAATGGTCCGCCAGGGCATCGGCTCCGATCCGCGCATCGGCTGGCACTTCATCTATCCGGGTGCCGGCTATGGCGGCTCGTGCTTCCCGAAGGATGTGCAGGCGCTGGCGCGCACCGCGCAGCAGCACGGCTATCGCGCCGAACTGCTGGACGCTGTGGAGTCGGTGAATCATCGCCAGAAGGAACATCTGTTCGAGCTGATCGTCCGCCACTACGGCGGCGAGACCGCGCTGCGCGGCAAGACCTTCGCGGTGTGGGGGCTCGCGTTCAAGCCCAACACCGACGACATGCGCGAAGCGTCCAGCCGCACGCTGCTTCGGCTGCTCTGGGACGCGGGCGCCACGGTGCGCGCGTTCGATCCCGAGGCCGCGCACGAAGCCGGCCGCATCTTCGGCGAGCGCAGCGATCTGACCCTGTGCGAGCACGCGTCCGATGCGCTGCGGGGCGCCGATGCGCTGGTCGTCGTGACCGAGTGGAAACAATTCCGCAGCCCGGATTTCGCGAAGTTGAAGGCGGCGTTGAGCGATGCGGCGGTGTTCGACGGCCGCAATCTCTACGATCCGGTCGAGATCGAAGCCGCGGGCCTGGCCTATTACGGCATCGGGCGCGGCCGCTCGATCCTGTCGCGCTGATCCGTTTCGCCCCGCCTTCGACAACCAACCTTCGACAACCAGCCCTCGACAACCAGCCCTCGACGCCATGTCCGCCGACGAATCCTCCGCACTGCACGATCGCATCGTCGAACTGGAGACGCGGCTCGCGTTCCAGGAACACGCGATGACCGAACTCAGCGACGCCCTGGCCGAGCTGCGCGCCGAAGCCGCGCGCAGCGCCGACCTGCTGCGTCGCGTGCTCGAAGACCTCAAACTCCACCGCGGCGACGTGATGGCCGATCCGGCCAGCGAACCGCCACCGCCGCATTACTGACAGACCGATGCCATGAGCGATTCCCTGCGCGACCAGTTGCTCGGCCTCGGCTTCAAGCCGGCGCCCAAACCCGAGAAGCCGCACACGCCGGCGAAGCCGCGCCACGACGGCGCGCGTCCCGCCGGCGGCAAACCCGCCGGTCAGAAGCCGGGCGGTCACCACAAGCCGGGCGATCGGCCGGGCGGCAAACCCGATGGACGCGGCCCGCGCCCGCAGCAGCGCAGACCCGATGCGAACGTTCAGCGCAAGCCGCGCACGCAGGAAGAAATCGATCTGGCCAAGGCCTACGCGATCCGCGCGCAGCGCGAGAAGGAAGAGCGGATCGAAGCCGAGCGGGTGAAGCAGGAAGAAGCCCGGCTGCGTCGCGAGGCGAAGGCCAAGGTCGCCGAGCTGGTGAAGGACAAGGGACTGAACGATCCCGCCGCCGACGTCGCCCGCCATTTCAGTTACGGCAACAAGATCAAGCGCATCTACGTCAACGAAGCGCAGCTCAGGCAGCTCAACGCCGGCGAACTCGGCGTGGTCCAGCTCGACGGCCGCTATCTGCTGGTCACCGCCGCGCTGCTGGACGAAGCCGCGGCGATCTTCCCGGCGTCGGTTGCGTTGAAGGTCGATCCGAACGCGACCGCGGAAGAGGATCCGTACGCCGATCCGAAATATCAGGTGCCGGACGATCTGGTGTGGTGAGACGCGTTGGTTGTCATGGTCGGGCAGCTCGCGCGGTTGCCCTTCCACAGGAGCGCCGGCAGGCGCGACGCCCGCGACATCCATCTCCGGTCGTCGTCGGCTATCCATTGACCGGATGACGATCAACGGCGCTCGTCAGCGTTGCGGGTGTCGCGCCTGCCGGCGCTCGTACAGAAACGCGATCTTGTGGGCGTTGCAGAATTGCTCGCGGCTTTGAATATGCTCAGAACAACTCGTCAACCGGCGTCGCCAACAATGCTTCGGCGCTGTGCGCGAGCGTACGCAGGGTGGAGATGCCGAGATCGCGGACCAGCCGGTGCGCGGCGTGCGGCAGCGGCGAATCGGCGATGTCGTGCGGGGCGAGATTCTTGCCGGTGACGCCCGGCAGCAGTTCGATGCCCGCGGCGGCGTAGCAGTGCTGCACCATCGCCGAGCAGTACAGTGCGCCTTCCTTCGCCAGCAGGTTGTCGCGCTGGCGCAGGCGGCTGCTGTGCATCGCGAACATCGTGCCGATCAGTTCGCTCAGCGAATAACTCGTGAGGCCCGACAGCAGATCGAGACCGGCGGTCAGCACCCGTCGGGTCTGCGCCTCGTCGAGGCCGAAATCGAGTACCGCGATGTTGGGGAATTCGTCCGCGTCGAAGTAACGCGACAGCCGGTTTTCCTGCACGCCCAGACGCATCTGCTTGTAGCGCAGATCGAGATCGGATTCGATCACCCACCACTGGCCGTCGCTGCGGCGTTCGCTGAACAGGAAGGCATGCGACCACAGGCTGCGGTGGCCGTCGCGGGTCAGCGGCGATTGCGCCTTGCGGATCAGCTTGCTCAGGTTGTCCCCGCCCGCGCACAGGCCGATGCGCGCGGGTGCGGCATGCTTCAGCAGAAAGGCGCGGTTGCCATCGATGGCGGTGCCGTCGATGCCGGTGTCGGTTTCGTCGCTCATGCCGATGGCCTCATGCGGTTCGCTTCAGCTGCGCGGGCCGGTCGTCGGCGGCGCGCATCGCGTCGATGGCGGTGCGGATCAGTCGCGCCGTTTCGTCAGGGGTTTCCATCGGGAACAGATGGCTGCCGCCGGTCCAGTACAGCCGCGGTCCGACCAGCGCGCGGGTGGCGCTCATCCCGACATGCCGTACTTCGCGCGAGCGGCGCCCGCCGATGAAGGCCATCGGCACGCGGAGCTTCGCGCCGATGTCCGCGACCCGCGCCGTGGGCAGCGATCGGTAGATCCGGTATTCGATGTCGCGGTCGAACAGCAGTTCGCGCTGGCCGCGGCCGTCGGAGATGGTGCAGTGCTCGGCGTAGTCGCGCAGCATCCGCGGGTCCCAGCGCGCGAACATGGTCTTGGCGGCGTAATGCGCATGCGCGGCGTCCACGTTGGGCCACAGCCTGCGTCGCTGCAGGGTCTGGCGCAGCGGCATCACCAGCCGGTCGAGGCCGGTCGCGCGGCCGAAGCGCACCATCGCGGCGCTGACGCCGGCGATCAGCGGCGAATCCAGCAGCACGATGCCGGCGACGCGCGGTTCCAGGCGATGTGCGGCGAGGACGCTGAGATAGCCGCCCAGCGAGTGCCCCACCAGCCACAGCGGGCCGTCGCGATCGGGGAGGGCATTGATGAATTCGACCAGTTCGTCGACCAGATACGGCCAGCCCACGGTGACCGGGCGCGACGGATCGTGGCCGAACCGCAGCACGCCCGTGCTGTCGAAGTCGGGCCGCAGCGCGTCGAGCAGCCGGCGATAGACCGGCAGCGGGAAACCGTTGGCGTGGGAGAAAACGAGCGTGTCGGTCACGGGTTCGGGATTGACGGATTCGCGGATCGCGGTCGTGCCTGCGCGGCCGGCGGCCGCGCGTCACTCCGGATCGTAATCCAGATTCGAGGCCAGCCAGCGTTCGGCCTGCGCCAGCGGCACGCCCTTGCGCCGGGCGTAGTCCTCGGCCTGTTCCTTCGAGACCCGGCCGACCACGAAATACTGGCTCTGCGGGTGGCTGAAGTAATAGCCGGAGACCGCCGCGGCCGGCAGCATGGCGAAGCTCTCGGTCAGCGACATCCCGGCGTGGCCCGTCGCGTCCAGCAGGCGGAACAGGGTGGCCTTCTCGCTGTGCTCGGGGCAGGCGGGATAGCCCGGCGCCGGGCGGATGCCGCGGTAGGCTTCTTCGATCAACGCCTCGTTGTCGAGCGTTTCGTCGGCGGCGTAGCCCCAGAACTCGCGGCGCACGCGCTGATGCAGGCGTTCGGCGAAGGCTTCGGCCAGGCGGTCGGCCAGGGCCTTGAGCAGGATCGCGTTGTAATCGTCGTGATCGGCCTCGAAGCGCGCGACGTGCGGTTCGATGCCGAGCCCGGCGGTGACCGCGAACGCACCGATCCAGTCCTGCTTGCCGCTGTCGTTCGGCGCGATGAAATCCGCGAGGCAGAAGTCGGGGCGATCGACGGGCTTGTCGACCTGTTGACGGAGGAAGTGCAGGGTTTCCTGTCGACCATCGATATCGAGGACGACATCGTCGCCGATGCTGTTCGCCGGCCAGATCCCGAACACGCCCTTCGCGGTGAGCCACTTTTCCTCGACGATACGCTTCAGCATCGCACGGGCGTCGCGGAACAGTTCGGTGGCCTGCCGGCCGACGACTTCATCCTTGAGGATCGCGGGGTATTTTCCGGCCAGTTCCCAGGTGCTGAAGAACGGGGTCCAGTCGATGTACGCGACCAGTTCGGCCAGCGGATAGTCGTCGAACACGGTGAGGCCGGGCGTGCGCGGCGCTGGCGGCACGTAGTCGTTCCAGCCGCCGTCGAAGCGCTGACCGCGCGCCTTCTCCAGCGACACCAGACGCTTGGCGTCGCCGCGGTTCTTGTGCCGCTGGCGGATTTCGGCGTAGTCGCTGTCGTTGGCCGCGACGAAACCCGCGCGCAGTTCCTTCGAGATCAGCGACTGGGCCACGCCGACCGCGCGTGAGGCGTCCTTCACCCAGACCGTCGGCGAGGCGTAGTGCGGGTCGATCTTCAGCGCGGTATGCGCGCGCGAAGTGGTGGCGCCGCCGATCAGCAGCGGCATCGCGAAGCCCTGGCGCTGCATTTCGCGCGCGACGTGGCTCATTTCCTCCAGCGACGGCGTGATCAGGCCGGAGAGGCCGATGATGTCGGCGTTCTCTTCCTTCGCCCGATCGAGGATGGTCTGCGCCGGCACCATCACGCCGAGATCGATCACTTCGAAATTGTTGCAGGCCAGAACCACGCCAACGATATTTTTGCCGATGTCGTGCACGTCGCCCTTCACGGTCGCCATGACGATCTTGCCGTTGTTCTTTCCGGCATCGCCGGTGCGCAGTTTTTCCGCTTCGATGAAGGGCAGCAGGTAGGCCACGGCCTTCTTCATCACCCGTGCGGATTTCACCACCTGCGGCAGGAACATCTTGCCGGTGCCGAACAGATCGCCGACCACGTTCATGCCGCTCATCAGCGGCCCTTCGATCACGTCCAGCGGCCGCGTCGACTGCGCGCGCGCTTCCTCGGTGTCGATGTCGATGTACTGGTCGATGCCGTGCACCAGCG
>CAMLLG010000131.1 GCA_946480825.1 uncultured Lysobacteraceae bacterium | reverse complement strand
TGGTGGAGCCAGCCGGGATCGAACCGGCGACCTCCTGCATGCCATGCAGGCGCTCTCCCAGCTGAGCTATGGCCCCACAGCTGAGACGCGGAATTCTAGAGACCGTTTCCGGGGCCGTCAAGCATCGCTGCGGACTTTTTCATCCAGCGCGGTCACCACAGCGCATCGCGCAGTTTGTACCAGGCCATCGCCGCCACCAGCATCGGTGTGCGGAAGGTGCGACCGCCCGGGAAATCGCGATGCGGGATGCGCGCGAACATGTCGAGACGTTCGCTCTGGCCGCGGATCGCTTCGGCGATGACGCGCCCGGCCAGTCCGGTGCCGGCGACGCCGTGGCCGGAGAACCCCTGCGCGAAATACACGTTGCCGTGCCCGATCCGGCCCCAGTGCGGGGCGCGGTTGAGGCTGATGTCGATGGTGCCGCCCCAGACGTGCTCGAAGTCCTCCGCGGCGAGTTGCGGAAACACCTTGCGCATCCGCCGCGCCATCACCCACGCCAGGTTCGGCGGCTGGACGTTGGAATAGCTGGCGCGGCCGCCGAACAGTAGCCGGTGATCGCTGCCGAGGCGGAAGTAATCCAGCGCCCAGTTGATGTCGGCCACCGCCATGTCGTTGCGGATCAGGCTGCGCGCGCGGTCCTCGCCCAGCGGCCGGGTGGCGGCGATGTAGGTGCCGACGGGCATGATCTTGCGGTCGAGTTCGGGTGCGACGCCCTTCACCAGGGCATTTCCGGCCAGCACCGCGAAATCGCAGCGCACGGTTCCCACCGCGGTCTGCAGCACCGGCTTCGCGCCGTGCGTCATCCGCAGCACGCGGCTGCCTTCGAAGACGCGCACGCCGGCCGCCAGCGCGGCGCGGCCGAGGCCAAGCGCGTATTTCAGCGGATGCAGATGGCCCGAGCCGGCGTCGTAGAGACCGCCGAGATAGCGCGGCGAGTCGAGCTGCGCGCGCAAGGCTTCGCGATCCCACCACGGCAGCGGATAAGCGTAGTCGCGTTCCAGTTCGTGCTGCCACTGTTTCAGTTCGTCGATCTGTCGCGGCTTGATCGCGACGTGCATATGGCCGTCGCGCCAGTCGCAGTCGATGCCGTGCTGCGCGCGACGCGCGTGCAACAGGCGCACGCCCTCGATCGACCAGTCGAACAGCTTGCGGGCATCGTCCCTGCCGAGCAGCGCGGCCAGCTTCGCTTCGCCGCAACCGAAGCCGAAGATCACCTGGCCGCCGTTGCGGCCGGACGCGCCCCAGCCGATGCGCTCGGCTTCGAGCACGACCACCCGATAGCCGGCTTCGGCCAGTTCCAGCGCCGCCGAGAGGCCGACATAGCCGGCGCCGAGGATGCAGACGTCGACGTCGATGTCGCCCTGCAGCGTGGGCTGCGGCGGCAGCGGCTCGGCGCTGGCGGCGTACCAACTGGGCGGATAGGGCGAGGCGGTCATCGCGTCCGGCCCGATCACACCGACCGCAGGTACCAGTCGTATTCGAGCGTGGTCACTTCGCGATAGAAGCTGTGCAGTTCCTTCAGCTTCTGCTGACCGTAAATGTGGCGGAAGGTCTCGCCGAACTGCGCGGCGATGAAGTCGCTGGCCATGAAGTCGCGGATCGAATCGCGCCAGTAGGGCGTGCGGATCTCGGTCTGTTCGTAGGCGTTGCCGACCACCGGCGCGCCCGGGTCGTAGCCGTGTTCGATGCCGTCGAGCATGCCGGCCAGCACCGCGGCGGTCGCGAGATAGACGTTGGCGTCGGCGCCGGCGATCCGGTGTTCGATCCGGGTGTTCTTCGCGTCGCTGTGCGGGATGCGCATCGCCACGGTGCGGTTGTTGAAGCCCCAGACTTCATTGAGCGGCACGAACGCGTTGAGCACGAAGCGGCGATAGCTGTTGGCGTTGGGCGCGAACAGCAGCAGGCAGTCCTGCGCGCTGCGCTGCAGACCGCCGATCGCGTGCTTCAGCGCATCCACCGGCGCGTCGGGCGTGCAGGCGAAGATGTTGTCGCCGTTCGAATCCAGCACGCTGGCGTGGATGTGCAGGCCGCTGCCGGCCTGGTCGACGAGCGGCTTGGCCATGAAGCTGGCCTGCAGGCCCTGCTGCTGCGCGATCGCCTTGATGGCGCGTTTTAGATAGATCGCATCGTCGCAGGCGAGCAGCGCATCGTCGCGGTGCTTGAGGTTGATCTCGAACTGGCCCGGCGCATATTCGGCGACCGCGGTATCGGCCGGAATGCCCTGGGCCTGGCAGGCGCAGGCGACGCCGTCGATGAATTCGTGGAAGTCGTTCAGGTCTTCGATGTAGTAGACCTGCGTGCTCAGGTTGCGCGCGCCGGTATGCGCGTTGACCGGCGGCTGCGGACGGCCGTGGGCGTCGGGCAGGCGGTCGAACAGATAGAACTCCAGTTCGACCGCCACCACAGGCTTGAGACCGCGGGCGGCGTAACGCGCGAGCACGCGCTTCAGCACTTCGCGCGGATTGGCTTCGAACATGCCGCCGTTGGCGTCTTCCATCGCGAGCAGCAACTGCGCCATCGGCCGCGGCGCCCACGGCACCGGCCGGAGCGTGCCGGGCACCGGCCGGCAGATGCGATCTTCGTCGCCGATGTCGTAGCCCAGCCCGGTCTCTTCAACCGTGTTGCCGGTGATGTCGGTGGCGATCAGCGACATCGGGAGGCAGACGCCGTCGGCGTAGACCTTTTCAAGCGCGCTGCGGGTGATGCGCTTGCCGCGCAGCAGGCCGTTCATGTCGGGCAGGATCAGGTCGACCAGTTCGCAGTCGGGAGTCTGCTGCAGTGCAAGAAGATCTTCGGGCGAAAGGCTCGCGGGCATGAGGGATGCGCGGTTCATGAGGGCTCGCAACAGTGTGACAGTTGGCGAAAGCAGCGGGAAGGCGTCAAGAATACTCAACGGGCATCTTGCCAGCTTTTGGGCATTTTCGCCGGCAAATCGCTGCTGCTCTGCAGCAATGCGGCATCGCCGAGGGCGCTTGCGCGGTGTCGTGTTGCAGAAATCGAACGCGCCGGTTAACGTGCGGACGTCGCCTCCACGGCGCTGAACGAGCGCTCCGCATGCCCTCTCGCCCGGCACGGCCACCGCTGGTCGGCCTGCCCACCGATCGCAAGATGATCGGCCCGCATCCGTTCCTGGCTGCGGGCGAGAAGTACGTCCGCGCGGTGCTGGACGGCGCGGAATGCCTGCCGTTGCTGATCCCCGGGCTGCAGCCGCCGATCGCCCTGCACGATGTGCTCGAAGGCCTCGATGGCATCCTGCTCACCGGCGCCGTCAGCAACATCGAGCCGCATCATTACAGCGACGAGCCCAGTTATCCCGGCAACCATCACGACCCGGCCCGCGACGCCACCAATCTGGCGCTGATTCCGCTGGCGATCGAACTGGGTCTGCCGATCCTGGCCATCTGCCGCGGCTTCCAGGAAATCAATGTCGTTTTCGGCGGCCGCCTGCATCAGAAGGTGCACGAGATCGCGGGCTTCATGGATCATCGCGAGAACGTCGACGATCCGCTCGATGCGCAGTACGCGCCGGTGCACGAGGTCGCGCTCGCGCCCGGCGGCTGGTTGGCCGGCATCGCCGGCACCGATCGCGTGCGGGTCAACTCGCTGCACGGGCAGGGCATCGCGCGCCTGGGCGAAGGATTGACGGTCGAAGCGACCGCGCCCGACGGACTGATCGAAGCGTATCGCCACGACGGCCCGACGGTGGACGGAACGACACCGCCATTCCTGCTCGCGGTGCAATGGCATCCGGAATGGCGCGTGCTCGAGAATCCCTTTTATCACGGCATTTTCCGCGCCTTCGGCGACGCCTGCCGACAACGCGCCGCGCAACGGATACGATGATCGCATGAGCCCCCGAACCCCACCTCGCAAGCCCGCTTCGAAGAAAGCGTCGTCGAGCAAGCCCGCGTCGACGCGCGGCAAAGCCTCCGCCGCCAGGGACGCCCGCGCCGCGGCCGCGAAATCCAGCGAGCACACGCTGCTGCGCTGGCTCAAGGATCGCCACATCACCGAAGTGGAATGCCTGGTGCCCGACATCACCGGCAATGCCCGCGGCAAGATCATCCCGGCCGACAAGTTCTCGCACGATTACGGCACGCGTCTGCCCGAGGGCATTTTCGCGACGACGGTCACCGGCGATTACCCGGACGATTACTACGACCTCACCACGCCGTCCGACGCCGACATGCTGCTGCGCCCCGACCCCGACACCGTACGCCTGGTGCCCTGGGCCACCGATCCGACCGCGCAGGTGATCCACGACTGTTTCACCAAGGATGGCGAGCGCCACGAACTGGCGCCGCGCAACGTGCTCAAGCGCGTGCTCGACGCCTACGAGGCCGAAGGGCTGCGGCCGGTGGTCGCGCCCGAGGTCGAATTCTTCCTCGTGCAGAAGAACACCGATCCGGATTTCCCGCTGCAGCCGCCCGCCGGGCGGTCAGGCCGGCCGGAAACCGCGCGCCAGTCGTATTCGATCGACGCGGTGAACGAGTTCGATCCGATCCTCGACCTGATGTACGACTACAGCGACGCGATGCAGCTGGATGTCGAGACCCTGATCCACGAATCCGGCGCGGCCCAGCTGGAAGTGAACTTCACCCACGCCGACGCGATGTCGCGCGCCGACCAGGTGTTCCTGTTCAAGCGCACCATGCGCGAAGCCGCGCTGCGCCACGGCGTCTATGCCACTTTCCTCGCCAAGCCGATGGAGAACGAACCCGGCAGCGCGATGCACATCCACCAGAGCGTGGTGGATATCCGCACCGGCCGCAACATCTTCACCGGCCGCGGCGACGGCGAGCACAGTCGGGCGTTCGAGCATTACCTCGGCGGTCTGCAGAAATACGTGCCGATGGCGATGGCCTTCTTCGGCCCGAACGTGAATTCCTACCGCCGGCTGGCGCTGGGACAGGTGGCGCCGATCAACGTGCAGTGGGGCTACGACAATCGCACCTGCGGCCTTCGCGTACCGATGGATACGCCCGAGAACACCCGCGTCGAAAGCCGCTTCGCCGGCTCCGACGCCAATCCCTATCTGGCGATGGCCGCGACCCTGGCCTGCGGCCTGTTCGGCATCCGCGAGAAACTCGAACCCACCGCGCCGCTGTCCACCAGCGCGCAGGCCTTCGGCTTCGAACTGCCGCGGTCGCTGGGCGAGGCGCTCGACGGACTGGAAACCTGCACCACGCTGCACGACCTGCTGGGCGCGCGCTTCGTCCGCGCCTACATCTCGGTGAAGCGCAAGGAGTACGAAACTTTCTTCCGCGTCATCAGTTCCTGGGAACGCGAGTTCCTGCTGCTCAACGTCTGATCATCCGTACTGCGCGCCCCGCGCCGGGTGCGTACCGCCACGTCTTCCGGAACGCCCATGGACAAAACCGACATCGCCCGCCTGCAGCATCTCGATGCCGAGCATCATCTGCATCCGTTCAACGACAACGCCGCGCTGGCGAAGAAGGGCACGCGCATCCTGG
>CAMLLG010000130.1 GCA_946480825.1 uncultured Lysobacteraceae bacterium | reverse complement strand
ACCGTGTAGGTCTGGTTGATGTTGTCGGCGCTGCCGCCCGAACGGTTGTGCAGCACGTAGACGCTGCCGTCCGGCGCGACCAGATCCACCTTCAGGTCGCCCCTGTAGGTGTGGATGATATTGACTGCGACCGGCACCGCGGTACCGGCGTTGCCGCTGCGGCCGGAGACCGTGATCGGGCTGTTGACCGTGGCGTTGTCGGCGATCGCATGGTCGGTGCCGTTGGTGTAGGTCTGCGCGCCGCCGCTGTCGACCGTGATCGAACGGCTGGCCATGTTGCCGGCGCCGCCGTTGTCGGTGACGGTCAATGCGACCGTGTAGGTACCCGCTGTCGCGTAGCTCTTCGATGGATTGGTCGCGGTGGAGGTGGTGCCGTCGCCGAAATTCCAGCTCCGGGAGACGATGCTGCCGTCACTGTCGGTGGACGTATCCACGAACGCCACGGTGAGACCGCTGGCGGTGGACGTGAACCCCGCGACCGGCGCCGCATTGCCGCCGGCGCCCGCGGTCTTCGCCGCTTCGCCGAGGAAGGCCAGGCCGAGCTGCGCGAATTTCGCGCTGTTCTGCGCGGAGTTGCCCATGTTCGCCAGCGTGTCGTTGGCGGTGTGGATGTAGGGGTTGTACGACCCGCCCGAGGTGGCGCCTGTGCCGGCTTCGAAGAACATCGCCGACGGATAGCCCGCGCTGGTCCACGACGCGTGATCGGAGCAGCCGTATCCGCAGGTATAGGTGCCGCGGGTCATGCCGCGCGGTGCGAGATAGGCGTCGAACAGATTGGTCAGGAACGTCTTCATGTCGGCGTTCGAGTAATCCGAGACCAGACGCATGTCCACGCCGCCGCCGGAACGATAGTTGGTCATGTCCAACTGCAGCACGGCGACCACGTTCGCGTTCGCCGCGCGGTGCGCCTGCGCGATCGCGTTGGAACCGCGCAGACCGACTTCTTCGGCGGCGTAACCGATGAACTTCACGGTGCGCTTCGGCCGCCAGCCGTTGGCCATCGCGATCCGCAGCACTTCGGTCAGGGTCGCGATGCCGGACGCATCGTCGTCGGCGCCCGGCGCGCGCTGGGTCAGACTGCCGCCGGCACTGCCGTTGATCGAATCCAGGTGCGCGCCGAGCACGACGATCTCGCCCGGGAGTTCCACGCCCTGGATGGTGAGGATCACCGACGGCTGGGTGGAGCAGTTGCCGCAGGTCGACAGTTCGGAGGTCACATCGGCGCGACTGCCCGCGAGCCCCTGCCAGGTGGTGCGGATCCATTCGGCCGAGGCGCGGCCGGTGGTGCTGGCGTAATAGCGGTTCTGATATGTCGAGAGCGTGCTGATGGTGTTGTGGATGTTGGCGTGCTGCACCAGCGACAGCCACGGATCGACCGTCGCCTGATTGTCGATGCTGTAGGCGGCGAGCGCGGCCTTGCGCGCGATGCCCTGCGCCGAACGGTCGTTGCGCACGAACGCATCGGCCGCCTCACGGCTGGCGAACGCGAAGAAGCCGCCGCAGCGTTGTTCGCGCACGTGGATGCGTTCCGACACCTGGCTGAGCTGATGGGCGCGGATCTTCGAGACCACCAGCGCGGTGCCGGCGCCGTCGGCCCTGGCCACGCCCGCGGGCACCAGATCGCGCATGCCGTCGTAGCTGCTGCGCGACATCACCACGTAGACCGGCGCGAACGGATCGCGCTCCAGGCGCATCGACGCCAGTTCGGCGTCCGCATGCGCGTGCGGTTCGCGATGCGACTGCGCGGAGGCCGGCCCGCAGACGAGGACGACAGCGGCCAGCCACACGAACGATTTCATTGCGGATTTCATGGACTCTCTCCCTGAGTTCGGCTTGCGCCGTTCGGTGATGGATCTCGGTGCATCCGCCGATGGACAGACCATCGCCGGCGCTCCGCATCGCTCCCTGATTTTTCTCATCCATGCCTGCCGGCAGGGATGCGCATCGCCGTCGATGCGGACGGGAATCGCGATCGGGATTGCGCAGCGTTCACGCCCCACAAACGAAGACGCCTCCCGCAGGGCGGGAGGCGTCGTGTCGGGGTCGGCGATGCAGGCGTCCCCCGGATGAATCAGAACGTGAGGCTCCAGCTGTTGATGTAGCCAACGTCGCCGCCGGCGGCATCGCGCACGCGCAGGTTCCACGTGCCGTTCATGGCTTCGCCCGACAGATTGACCGTGAAGGTCTGGTTGACGTTGTCGGCGCTGCCGCCCGAACGATTCAGCAGATTGAAGACGCTGCCGTCGGGCGCGACCAGATCGACCACCAGATCGCCGCGATAGGTGTGGACGATGTTGACCGCGACCGGAGTCGACGCCGAACCGTTGCCGGTGCGGCCGGACACGGTGATCGGGCTGTTGACGGTGGCGTTGTCGCTGATCGTGTAATCGGCGTTGTTGGTGTAGGTCTGGCCGGTCGGCGGCGGCGTGGAGCCGAACAGCGAGTACAGCAGACGATTCGGCGAACCGGTGCCGGCGCTGGTGACCTTGCTCGGGGTCGAGTTGTTGATCAGCGCGGAGGCGACCTGCGACGGCGTGGCGCTGGCGTTGTTCGCCAGGTACAGCGCGGCGACGCCGGCGACGTGCGGCGCCGCCATCGAGGTGCCGCTGAGCGTGGCCTGCCCGCTGGTGCTGGAAATGCCGGCGGAGACGATCGACGAACCGGGCGCGAAGATGTCGAGGCAGCTGCCGAAGTTGGAGAACGACGAACGTGCGTCGGTGCTGGTGGTGGAACCGACGGTGATCGCGTTCGGCGTGCGCGCCGGCGAGTAGTTGCAGGCGTTGGCGTTGCTGTTGCCGGCGGCGACGACAGCGACGACGCCGGCGCTGATCAGACGGTTGACGGCATCGTCGGTGGCCTGCGACGCACCGCCGCCGAGGCTCATGTTGGCCACGGCGGGCAGGATGCGATTCTGCGCGACCCAGTCGATGCCGGCGATGATGTCGGAATTGGAACCGCTGTTGCCGCAACCGAAGACGCGCACCGGATGCAGGGTCACGCCCTTGGCGATGCCCCAGGTGGTGCCGCCGACCGTGCCGGCGACGTGCGTGCCGTGGCCGTTGCAGTCGCTGGTGCCGCGACCGTCGTCGGCGATGGCGCGGAAGCCATTGCCCATGCGGCCGGTGAACTGGGTGTGGCCGGTGAGGATGCCGGTGTCGATGATGTAGGCGTGCACGCCGGCCGCCGTGGTGTCGTAGGTGTAGGTGCCGCTGAGCGGGAGATTGCGCTGATCGGTGCGGTCGATGCCCCAGGTCGCGCCGCTCTGGGTGGCGTTGACCGTGACGATGCCGTCTTCTTCGACGTAGGCGACGCGCGGGTCCGCCAGCAGTTTTGCCAGCGCCGCATCGTCGGCTTCGGCGACGAAGCCGCGCAGCGCGTGTTCGAAGCTGCGCTTCACGCGGGCGCGATGCTTGCCGGCCATGTCGTTGGCGACAGCGGAGACGCGCGCGGCGCTGCTGCGCTCGTTGGCGAGACTGGCGGCTTCCTGCTTGAGGACGACGATATAACGGCCCGGAACGGGATTGTTCGCCGTACGCAGATCGGCGGAGAACGCCGGGAGAGCTGCGACGAGAAGCGATGCACCAATGGCTGCAGACAACAGTGAGACTCGGCGATTCACGGTCACTCCTTCATGGATGGTCATGGCAGATGATTGTGGAAGCGCACCGCGGAACGCACCGAAGAAGCGGCACGGGACAGGACGTGATGCGCGTTGTGCGGATCGTCTGCAGCCCGCGAACGGAAGGCGCCCCGATGCGCCCCGCCCCGCTCGCGCATCGACGATGGAACCTGGCTCCATGGCCATCGACGATGCTGCATTTCCCCTGAATCCGCTCTGCAAACGTATGCGAGTTTCACCCACGGATCAAGCGGCATCGCAACATCGCGCGAACGCACGCCGCAGGGCGATTTTTCCATACGGCAACATACATCCACGTATCCAAATATCCGCACCGCGCGCGCCACGGCCGCATGCCGACGTTGGTTCGCGTCGCGGATTCGATCGCGTAAAACCGCATGTTTTACCGTCTTTTTTGATTCGCCTCGAAAAGCTTGGATTTCCGGCGGATGGTGCGCCGAAAAACGCGCACGCCGTCTCGGAGACATCGCGCTTCCGGGTTCGATATTTTCAACGCATCGCGAAACGCGATGCCGCGAAATACACGGCACCGGGAAAATGCGCGCGCAAAAAAAGCCCCGGCTCGCGCCGGGGCTTCGATCCTCGCGGGACGCCATCGCATGACGTCATTGCTGGACGTCATTGCCAGACATATCGAGAAACCTCATCGAGCAGCGTCAGAACGTGATGCTCCAGCTATCGATGCGACCGGTATCGGCGTTGGAGTTGTCGTTGACGCGCAGCCGCCAGTTGCCCTTGATCGTCTCGGACGACAGATCCACGCTGTAGGTCGTGATGATGTTGTCGGCGCTGTTGCCCGTGCGATCGTGCAGCACGTAGGCGGTGCCGTCCGGCGCGATCAGGCTGACGCGCAGGTCGCCGATGTAGGTATGCAGGATGTTCACCGCCACCTGCGTGTTGTTCGGCGCGTTTCCGCTGCGGCCGTTGACCCGGATCGGGCTGTTGACCGTGGAATTGTCGGCGATCGGATAATCGGTGTTGTTGGTGTAGGTCTGGGTCCCCGGCGCATTCACGGTCACCGAACTGGTCCTGGCGTTGGTGGCGCCGCTGTTGTCGGTCACGGTGAGGGTGACGCTGTAGGTACCCGAACCCGCGTAGTTCTTGACCGGATTGGCCGTTGTCGACGTGGTGCCGTCGCCGAAGTTCCAACTGCGCGACGCGATGCTGCCGTCGCTGTCGGTGGAGGTATCTGTGAACGACGCGGTCAGACCGCTGGTGGTGAACGTGAAGTTCGCGACCGGCGGCACGTTCGGAGCCACCACCGTCACCGCGCTGGTCTTCGTGCTGGTCGCACCGCTGTTGTCGGTCACGGTCAGCACGACCGAATAGGTCCCGGCCGCAGCGTAGGTCTTGGTCGGATTGGTCACGGTCGACGTGGTGCCGTCGCCGAAGTTCCAGCTGCGCGACGCGATGCTGCCGTCGCTGTCGGTGGAGGTATCGGTGAACGACGCGGTCAGACCGCTGGTGGTGAACGTGAAGTTCGCGACCGGCGGCACGTTCGGCGGCGCAGTGCCCGTGAAGTTCTGGCCGGTGACGTTCGCGTCGGCCACGGTGACGCTGCGGCTGGCCGGCGAGAAGGTGTACGCACCGAGCGACGGCGTGAGCGTGTAGGTGCCGTTGACCATGCCCGACAGCGTATAGGCGCCGCTGGCGTTGGTGGTGGTGCTGTTGCTGCCGGTGCCGACGGTGACGCCGGCGATGCCGGCGCCGCCGGCGGTGGTGATGGCGCCGGAGATCGTGTACGTGTCCACGCCGCTGCAGGACGGGAACTTGAAGTCCTGGATGCGCGTCTGCCAACCGCCGGTGGGACGATACATGCCCACGAACCAGAAGGTGCAGTCGTCGACCGGATCCACGGTCATCTGGTAGTAGTCGCCCCAGCG
>CAMLLG010000129.1 GCA_946480825.1 uncultured Lysobacteraceae bacterium | reverse complement strand
GGCCGCACCGAATCGATCCTGATGAGCCTGCCGCCGCTGGTGCGCTGGGAATACGGCTACGCGCCGGAGGCCGGCAGCGACGAAGCGCGGCTGTTGGATTACCTGCGGCCGCGCGATTGGCTTGCGGAAATCACCGATCGGTAGAGCGACCTTCAGGTCGCTGCTCTCCCCCGATCGCAAAGCAAAGCAGCGGCCTGAAGGCCGCTCTACAGGCCGCTTGATCGGGTGGACGATTCTTCGTCCGCCAGCACGATGCTGATCCGCCCGTTGGTCTCCAGCGTCGCCAGCCGGATGCGTTCGATCTCGCTGCATCCGGTCTCGCGCATGGCTTCGAGGAAATCGGCGTTGCTCACCAACTCGCGCCGCAACACCTCGCGGAAGATCTTGCCGTCGCGCGCGAGCAGCACCGGTTCGCCTTCGATGACCGCGCGCGCCCGCGGGCTGCGTGCCGCCACGAACGCGACGCCGTAGTTCAGCGCGATCAGGCAGACGGCGAGGATGCCCGCGCCGGTCAGCGAATCGTCTCCGCCGTTCAATCCGTTCTGCACCGCGTTGCCGAGCAGGATCAGCAGCACCAGATCGAAGGGCGTGAACTGGCCGACCGCCCGTTTGCCGGAAAGCCGCACCAGCAGCATCACCAGCGCGTAGACGACGACCGCGCGCAGGACGAAGGCCCACCACGGCGCGGACAGCTGGAACAGATCGGACATCGGAAAGAGTTCCCATGACGAGACGGCCAGTCTCGCGCCGCGCAGCGGGAATGCAAAGCGCGCATCGGATCGCGAGCATCCGGGCGCGCACCGAATCGCATGCACGATCGCGCGTACGAGAGTGCGTGCGGTAGTGCGTACGGAATCTCAGGCAATAAAAAGCCCCGCAGGCGGGGGAACCGGCGGGGCTTGGAACGTGACTTGGGGAGAGTCGTTCGTTCCGGGGACCAACCCTAGGGGAGAGGGTGGTCGGCGACAGACGTTGCATCTGTCGCGAGATAGTTGACCACGATCGCCGCACCAAGTTCGTAAAGATTCCGATACGTACCCGGTCGGATTCAGGACGGATTCATGCCCCGTGCAAGATTCGTTCAGTTTCGTCGTAAAACCCTGAAAAACCTGTCGGAAACAACAGGTTGGACCCTGTCTAAAGTAACAGGTGGTCGACCGTTTCCGGATTCGGATGCGCGGCCATCGATGACGTCGATCGCGAGTCGCGGCGGCTTTCGATGGGCATCTTCCCGCGCCAGCCGGGCTTCGAACCGATGCGAAGACGAACGCATCGCCATGCGCGACGAGTTCGAAGCGCGGTTGCTTTCAGTGTGCCTCGTCCCAGTTGGCGCCTACGCCCGAATCGATCACCAGCGGCACCCGCAGCGTCGCCGCGGCGGCCATCCGCCGGGTGGCCTCCGCGATCAGCGTGTTGACGAAACCGGCATCGCATTCGAACACCAGTTCGTCGTGCACCTGCAGCAGCATCTTCGCTTCATCGGCGTGGCCGGCGATCCAGCCGTCGATCTCGATCATCGCGCGCTTGATGATGTCGGCGGCGGTGCCCTGCATCGGCGCGTTGATCGCAGCGCGCTCGGCGCCGGCGCGCAGGCCCTGGTTGCGGGCGTTGATGTTGTCCAGATAGAGACGGCGGCCGAACACGGTCTCGACGTAGCCGCGTTCGTGCGCGTCCCTGCGGGTGCGCTCCATGAAGTCGCGCACGCCCGGATAGCGGTTGAAGTACAGTGCGATGTAGTCCTGCGCTTCGCCCCGACCGATGCCCAACTGCTTCGCGAGGCCGAACGCGCTCATGCCGTACATCAGGCCGAAGTTGATCGCCTTGGCGGCGCGGCGTTCGTTGCCGCTCACGTCGTCGAGCGCTTTGCCGAACACTTCCGCCGCGGTGGCGCGATGGATGTCGGCGCCGGACGCGAACGCGCGGACCAGCGCCGGGTCCTCTGACAGGTGAGCCATGATCCGCAGTTCGATCTGCGAATAGTCGCAGGCGACCAGCTTGCGCCCCGGCGGCGCGATGAAGGCCTTGCGGATGCGGCGGCCGTCATCGGTACGGATCGGGATGTTCTGCAGGTTCGGGTCGTTGGACGACAGCCGGCCGGTGGCGGCACCGGCCTGGTGATAGCTGGTGTGCACGCGGCCGGTGTCGGGATTCACCATGTCCGAGAGCTTGTCGGTGTAGGTGCTGCGCAGCTTCGCGAGGCCGCGGTATTCCAGGATGATCCGCGGCAGCTCGTGCTGGTCGGCGATGGCTTCCAGCGCTTCCTCGTTCGTCGACGGCTGGCCGGTGGGCGTTTTCACCAGCGCCGGCAGTTTCAGTTCGTCGAAGAGCAGCGCCTGCAGCTGCTTGGGCGAATCCAGATTGAAGGTGCGCCCCGCGAGTTCGGTCGCCTTCTGCTGCGCCGCCAGCATCCGCCGCGACAGATCCGCGCTCTGCCGGCGCAGTTCGTCGGCGTCGATCAGGATGCCGTTGGCCTCCATCCGCGCCAGCACCGGCACCAGCGGCACCTCGATGCTGCGATACACCTGTTCCAGCGCCGGGATCTCCGCCAGTTTCGTGGCCAGCACCCGATGCAGGCGCAGGGTGATGTCCGCGTCCTCGGCGGCGTAGCGCGTGGCGTCGTCGATCGCGACTTCGGAGAACGGAATCTGCTTCGCGCCCTTGCCGGCCACGTCCTCGAACTTGATGGTGTCGTAGCCGAGATAGCGCCTGGCCAGCGAATCCATGTCGTGGCGGGTGGCGCTGGAATTCCAGACGAAGCTTTCCAGCATGGTGTCGTCGGCGTAACCGTCGACGGCGATGCCGTGGCGGCGCAGCACGTGGATGTCGTACTTGCCGTGCTGGCCGAGTTTGCGATGCTTCGCGCTTTCCAGCAGCGGCCGCAGCGCGTCGAGGGTGTCGCGCAGATCGAGCTGCGCCGGCGCGCCGGGATAGGTATGGCCGAGCGGGATGTAGCAGCCGTTGCCGGGCGCGGTGGAGAAACTCAGGCCGACCAGATTCGCCTGCATCGCGTCGAGCGCGTCGGTTTCGGTGTCGAACGCGAATTCCTCCGCGGCGTCGAGCATCGCGATCCAGGCGTCCAGGCGCTCGCGGGTCTGCACCGTTTCGTATTCGCCCTTGACCGAGAGCGACGGATCCGGCGTTTCGTCCGACGGCTGCGCGCCGCGCGCATAGCCGGCGGCGGTGTTGCGCAGGCCGGCGCTTTCCGCGGCGGCCGCGGTGTCGTCGCCCGCGCTGCCGCCCAGTTCCTTCAGCGCCTGATTGAAGCCGTAGCGCGCGTACAGGCGACGCAGATCCTCGACGTGGCGCTCGCGCAGCGCGAGCGTGGCCGGGCCGCCGTCGAGTTCGACATCGGTCTTGATCGTGGCGAGCTGGCGGTTCAGCGGCAGCCGCGGCAGCGCCGCGCGCAGGTTGTCGCCGATCTTGCCCTTGATCGCATCGGCGTTGGCGATGACGTTGTCGAGGGTGCCGTATTCGTTGAGCCATTTCGCGGCGGTCTTCGGGCCGCACTTCTCCACGCCCGGGATGTTGTCGACGGTGTCGCCCATCAGCGACAGCAGGTCGACGATCTGGTCGGCGCGCACGCCGAACTTCTCGATCACCGCGGCGTCGCCGTCGAGGCGGCTGCCGCTCATGGTGTTGACCAGAGTCACGCTCGCGCCGTTGTCGAGCTTCCGCACCAGCTGCGCGAAATCCTTGTCGCCGGTGGAGATGGTGACGTTCATGCCTTCGGCGGCGCCCTGCACGGCCAGCGTGCCGATCACGTCGTCGGCCTCCACGCCGGGCACCCGAAGGATCGGAATGCCCAGCGCCTCGACGATGTCGCACATCGGTTGCACCTGCGCGCGCAGATCGTCGGGCATCGGCGGGCGGTTGGCCTTGTACTGCGGGTCGAGGTCGTCGCGAAAGGTCGGCCCGGAGGCGTCGACCACGAAGGCGATGTATTCGGGCTGCTCCTTGATGTGCGCGCGCAGCATGTTGACGATGCCGAACAGCGCGCCGGTGGGCTCGCCCTGGGCGTTGCTCAGCGGCGGCAGCGCGTGGAAGGCGCGGTAGAGGTAGGAGGAACCGTCGATCAGTACGAGTCGTGTCATCCGCGGATTCTACCCCCGGCCCGACACGGACGAACCGTGCGGAATGCGGTGCGCGCGTCGGCGCGGACGGTTCACGCCCGCGGACGTATGATGCGGTTCCCCCCATCCGCCGGAGATCGCCATGCGCCGTTCACTTCCGTTCGTGCTGCCGCCGGTGTTCGCATTGATCCTCGCGCTGGGCGGCTGCGCCAGCACCGGCGGCGATGCCGCCGTCGACATTCCGCCCGACGCGGTGCCCGCCACGAAGGTGATGGACAACGGCGACGAGATCACCGAGTACCGCGTCGCCGGCCAGCTGCGGATGGTGAAGGTGCAGCCCGCGCGCGGCCCCGCCTACTACCTGTACGACCGCAACGGCGATGGTCGCCTCGATGAAGAGAAGGGCGTGTCGCCGGTGTATTTCAAACTCTTCGAGTGGTGAGAAGGGCGGCCGCCGAGGCCGCGGTCGCGCAGGTCGCATGCACGCAGATCGCATGGTCGCCGCGCCGGTCGTTTTCATCGTCATCGCACGACGCCTCACGCCACCCGCGCGCACACCCACGCATCCACCCGTGCGACGCCCGCCCGCAACAATGCGTCGGCCGCCGCGTGCAGGGTGGCACCGGTGGTCATCACATCGTCGACCAGCGCGACGTGCGCCGGCAGGGCGATGCCTGAGCGCACGACGAACGCGCCCCTGAGGTTGCGCCGCCGGGCGGGGGCATCAAGCCGCGACTGCGGCGCGGTCTCGCGGACGCGCGTCAGCAGGTCGTCGCGCAGCGGCAGCGCGAGCGTGCGGGCCAGCGGCCGGGCCAGTTCCAGCGTCTGATCGAAGCCGCGGGCGCGCAGCCGGCGGCGGTGCAGGGGCAGGGGAATCAACGCATCGGGGCGTGTGACCCCGGCCAGGGCCTCGGCCATCAGGTCGGCGCAGAGCCGGCCCGAGGCCAGGTCCTCGTGGAACTTCAGCCGCGGCAGCAGGCGGTCCAGCGGCGTTTCGTAGCGGAACACCGCGTGGGTCTCGATCAACGGCGGCGGCCGGCGCTGGCAATGGCCGCAGGCGGCGGCCGCCTGCGGTAGCGGCAGGCCGCAGCGCAGGCAGGCGCAGCGGTTCCAGGGCAGGCCGAGCATGCAGGCCGGACAGAGGTCGCGGCCTCCGGGGGCGACGGCCTCGGCGCAGGCCAGGCAATGCGCGGGCCACAGCCGGCGCGGCAGGGCGGCGAGCCGGCGCAGGGCCGGGGACAGATCGAGGTTGACAGGGCTGAACATGCTTTCCAGACTGCCTGTCCCTCAAGGACGTGTCCGTCAGGAAACCCCGATGCCTGCTGTCAGCGCTTTCAGCTCTCCGCGTCACGACTGGCAACGCGCCGAAGTGGAAGCGCTGTTCGCGCTGCCCTTCCCGGTGTTGCTGCAGCAGGCGGGTGAGGTGCATCGCGCGAATTTCGATCCGGCCGAGGTCCAGGTCAGCACCCTGCTGTCGGTGAAGACCGGCGGTTGTCCGGAGGACTGCGCGTATTGCCCGCAGGCCCAGCGCTATCACACCGGGGTCGACGCGACCAAACTGATGGACACCGCCACGGTGGTCGAGAAGGCGAAGCAGGCGAAGGCCGCCGGCGCATCGCGCTTCTGCATGGGCGCCGCCTGGCGCTCGCCGAAGGACCGCGACATCCCGAAGGTCGCCGAGATGATCCGCGAGGTGAAG
>CAMLLG010000128.1 GCA_946480825.1 uncultured Lysobacteraceae bacterium | reverse complement strand
ACCGCGCGCATGATCGCGTCGAAGGAGATCGGCACCAGGCCGCGCTGCCAGGCGTAGCCGAGCATGAAGAGGTTGGCGGCGATGGCGTCGCCCATCAGCGCGGTCGCCAGCTGGGTGGCGTCGATGAGCTGCAGCGCGGATGCCGGCGCATCGCCGCCGCCGAGCGCGGTGCGGATCGCGGCGACGATGTCGGCCGCGGGGAACTGCATGTCCGGACGTGTGGTGAAGGTGCCGGGCATCGCTTCGTAGCTGTTGAGCACGACGTGGCTGCGGCCTTCGCGGATTTTCGACAGCGCCCAGTAATCGTTGACGACGACCATGTCGCAGCCGAGCACGAGGTCGGCCTCGCCGGCGGCGATCCGCACGGCGTGGATGTCGTCCGGCGTCTTCGCGATGCGGATGTGGGTGGTGACCGCGCCGCCCTTCTGCGCGAGGCCGGTCTGGTCGAGCACGGTCGCGCCCTTGCTTTCGAGATGGCCGGCCATGCCCAGCAGCGCGCCGATGGTGACCACGCCGGTGCCGCCGACGCCGGTGATGAGGATGTTCCAGGGCTTGTCGAGATCGCTGGCGAACGCGGGCATCGGCAGGTCGTCCAGGCGGTCGGCGGCATTCGCTTTCTTGCCCTTCCTGAGTTGACCGCCGTGCACGGTGACGAAGCTCGGGCAGAACCCTTCGACGCAGCTGTAATCCTTGTTGCAGTTGCTCTGGTCGATGTCGCGCTTGCGGCCGTATTCGGTCTCTTTCGGCAGCACCGACACGCAGAAGCTCTTCACGCCGCAGTCGCCGCAGCCTTCGCAGACCAGCGTGTTGACCATCGTGCGCTTGGCCGGGTCCGGCAGCTTGCCGCGCTTGCGGCGGCGGCGCTTCTCGGTGGCGCAGACCTGGTCGTAGATCAGGATGGAGACGCCCTTCACCTCGCGCAGGCGGCGCTGCACGTCGTCCAGCTCCTTGCGGTCGAAGAACTCCACGCCGGACGGGAAGAGCTCGCGCTTGCTCCATTTGCCGATCTCGTCGCTGACCACGACGATGGTGTCCACGCCTTCGGCGCGCATCATGTGCGCGATCTGCGGCACCGACAGGGTGCCGTCCACCGGCTGGCCGCCGGTCATCGCCACCGCGTCGTTGTAGAGGATCTTGTAGGTGATGTTGACGCCTGCGGCGATCGATTGGCGGATCGCGAGGGAACCGCTGTGGAAATAGGTGCCGTCGCCGAGGTTCTGGAAGACGTGTTCGTGCTCGGTGAACGCCGACTGGCCGCACCAGGTCACGCCTTCGCCGCCCATGTGGGTGAAGGTGTCGGTGTTGCGATCCATCCACGTGACCATGTAGTGGCAACCGATGCCGCCGAGCGCGCGCGAACCTTCCGGCACCTTGGTCGACGTGTTGTGCGGGCAGCCGCTGCAGTAGTGCGGCACGCGCGGGAAGCTGGCGCGGGGCAGGGCGAGCTCGCCTTCCTTCTGCTCGATCCACGCCAGCACGCCGCGGATCTGCTCGCTGTCGTGGAATTTCTGGATGCGGCGCGCGATGACCATGGCGATGCGCGCCGGGGTCAGTTCGTTGGTGCTGGGCAGGATCCACTCGCCGCTCTCGTCGAACTTGCCGACGATCGACGGGCGGCTGTTGTCGGCGTTGATGCCGTCGAAGTTGTAGAACAATTCCTTCATCTGACTTTCGATGAAGCTGAGCTTTTCCTCGACGACGAGGATGTCCTGCAGGCCGCGCGCGAACGCGCGGATGCCCATCGGCTCCAGCGGCCAGGTCATGCCGACCTTGTAGACGCGGATGCCCAGATCGGCGCAGGCGCGCCCATCGAGGCCGAGATATTCCAGCGCCTGCAGCACGTCGAGATAACTCTTGCCGGTGGTGACGATGCCCAGGCGCGCGTTCGGCGAATCGATCACCAGCCGATCGAGCCGGTTGGCGCGCGCGAACGCCTGCGCGGCCTTCACCGCGTAACGGTGCAGGCGCATTTCCTGATCCAGCGGCGGATCCGGCCAGCGGATGTTGAGGCCGCCCGGCGGCATCTCGAAATCGTCGGGCGTGACGATCCGCAACGCCAGCGGATTCACGTCGACCGAGGCCGAGGATTCGACGGTTTCGGCGATCGTCTTGAACCCGACCCAGCGGCCGGTGTAGCGCGACATCGCGAATCCGATCAGGCCCATGTCGAGGATGTCCTGCACGCCCGCCGGGTTCAGCACGGGCATCAGCGCGGACTGGAATTCGCCTTCGCTGCCGTGCGGGAGCGTGGAACTGCGGCAGGCGTGATCGTCGGCCGCGAGCGCCAGCACGCCGCCGAATTTCGAGGTGCCGGCGGCGTTGGCGTGCTTGAACACGTCGCCGCAGCGGTCCACGCCCGGGCCCTTGCCGTACCACATGCCGAACACGCCATCGACCTTCGCGCCCGGGAACAGGTTGGTCTGCTGGGTGCCCCAGACCATGGTCGCGCCGAGGTCTTCGTTGAGGCCGGGCGTGAACTTCACGCCGGCTTCGGCCAGATGCTTCTTCGCCCGCCACAGCTCCAGATCGAAGCCGCCCAGCGGGCTGCCGCGGTAGCCGCTGACGAAGCCGGCGGTGTTCAAGCCGGCGGCCTGATCGCGCAGCCGCTGCATCAGCGGCAGGCGCACCAGCGCCTGGACCCCCGACAGATAGATCCGCCCCTCGGTCCGGGTGAACTTGTGGTCGAGGGTGTAGTCGCGGTCGACGGCCGCGGCGGCAGGCGAGGGCGCGCCGGCCGGCGCATGGAGGTCGGTGGGGCTGGTCATGAGGCGTGGCGTCCCTGGCGGTACCGGCGATGCGGCATCGACATGTGGCGATGTGGCGGAAGCGGAAGGATGGCGCTCTAGAGAGAAAATTCTAGCAGGGACGCGGGTTTGGGCGGGTAGGCGCGGTGCGGGCACGGTCCGGCAGCCGCGTCGGATCGGGGTCTGGAAACCGGGAACGGGTCGTCCTTGGAAACGCGACGCTGTTGGCATAAATGCTCAGAATGTGACCCAATATGCGGGGGGCTCGACCTGTTTCGGCAGCGTCTTGGCGTTTCGAACGCCAATGAAATCAAGCAGATAAATGCTTTCCTGCTGGAAAACCAGCGCCTTGGCGTGGAATTTGCTTTGCGCTACTGGGCGTGATCGTTGTGGCCGCCGTACGTGACAGCGTCCGGCAGCCGTTCGCACCTCCCCGGTTAACATCCGGGACAAGAAGAACGTCGTATCGAAACTTAAGTTGCGGCCCCGGGGGATCACGGGCCGTGCCATCGGGACAGGGTTGCGGACGCATCGGGACGGCCGCGCCAAGGGGAAGCATCAAGTGCTGGCGAATTTGACTTGCATTGCCGAAACAACGCGTCGTTCGGTCGCCGCGACCATCGTCTTCTGCCTCGCGCTCGCCGCGAGTCCGGTCGCGTGGTCCCAGAATGCGGTCAACACCGCCACGATCACGCCGCCGGCGACCGTGACCGACCCGAACAACGCGAACAACTCGGCGACCGACAGCGACGCCATCACCCGCACCACGAACCTCAGTCTCGCCAAGACCGCCAGCCCGAATCCGGTCGCGGTGGGTCAGCTTCTGACCTATACCCTCACCGTGAGCAATGGCGGCCCGAGCGCCATCCTCGCCTCGAATACCTTCTCCATCCAGGAAAGCCTGCCCGCCGGCCTGGCCGGCTGCATTTTCACTCCCTCCGCAGGCACGTTCACGGTCGGCACCATCGCCTCCGGCGCCACCGGCACCGGCACCTGGACCGGCGCCGCGATCCCCTCCGGCGGCAGCGCCACGCTCACGATCGCCTGCACCGTCGGCTCCGCCGCGGCCGCCAGCATCACCAACACCGCCACCGTCCTTCCGCCCACCGGCGTGAGCGACCCGGACTGCTCGGGCGCGCCCATTTCCTGCGCCGGCGGCAACACCGGCAGCGTGGCCACCACGGTCATCCGTCCGCAGCTGACCCTGACCAAGACGTCTTCCGCCGCTTCGTTCACGGTCGGTACGCCGGCGTCGTACACGCTGCAGCTCACCAACACCGGCAGCGCCGCGACCACCGCAGCCGCCACCATCACCGACACCATTCCGACCGGTCTGACGCTCGGCACGCTGCCGGCGGGCTGCACCGCCGCAGGCCAGACCGTGACCTGTACGGTCCCGGCGGGTCTCGCCGCGAGCGCCAGCACGAGTTTCGTCATTCCGGTGACGCCGACGCTGGCCGCCGGCCCGAGCGTGACCAATACCGCGACCGTCAGCGGTGGCGGCGATCCGACCTGTCCCGCAACCGCGCGCTGCACCGGCACCGTCGGTCCGACGCCGGTGAACGCGCCGCAGCTGACGATGACCAAGACGGCCTCCGCCGTTGCCTTCACCGTGGGCACGCCGGCGTCGTACACGCTGCAACTCACCAATACCGGCACCGCCGCGACCACCGCGGCGGCGACCATCACCGACACCATCCCGACCGGTCTGACCCTCGGCACGCTGCCGGCGGGCTGCACCGCCGCGGGCCAGACGGTGACCTGCACGGTGCCGGCGGGTCTGGCCGCCGGGGGCGGCAGCGCCAGTTTCGTCATTCCGGTGACGCCGACCGCCAGCGCGGCCGCCAGCGTGACCAACACCGCGACAGCCAGCGGCGGCGGCGACTCCACCTGCCCGGCCAATGCGCGTTGCACCAGCAGCGTCACCACCGCCGTCAACCGGCCGATCTACAACATCGCGAAGACCGCCAACAGCGTCAGTGGCCCGGACGTCAGCGGCAACTACACGGTCACCTACACCATCACCGCGACCAACAGCGGTACGTCGGCAGGCACCTACGGCACGGTGACCGACAACCCGGTCTTCGCCTCCAACCTCAATATCCTCGGCGCCACTTGGACCTCCAGCGGCGCCGGTGCCCCGGCCGGCGGTTCCGCGGTCGGCGACGGTCCGTACGTTCTGGCGCCTTCGAACACGGCGATCGGCGCCGGCGTCACCCATACCTTCACGCTGACCATCAGCTTCAACTATTCGATCCCGACGCCGGGCCCGCAGTGCGCTCCCACGCCCACCCCGGGTTCGGGCCTGTACAACTCGGTCGAGTGGTCCTCCGGTCTCGAGACCACGACCACGGACAACGCGGCGTGCATCAATCCGCCGCCGCCGCCGCCGGTCCTCACCCTGACGAAGACGGCCAGCGCCGCCAGCTTCACCGTGGGAGTGCCGGCCAGCTACACGCTGACGCTCACCAACAACGGCGGCGTCGCGACCACCGCGGCCGCGACCCTCACCGACACCATTCCGACCGGTCTGACGATCGGCACGCTGCCTGCGGGCTGCACCGCCGCGGGTCAGACCGTGACCTGTACGGTTCCGGCGGGTCTCGCCGTCAGCGGCAGCGCGAGCTTCACGATTCCGGTGACGCCGACGCTGGCGGCCGGGTCCAGTGTGACCAACACCGCGACCGTGAGTGGCGGTGGTGATCCGACCTGTCCGGCGGCCGCGCGCTGCACCGGCACGGTCGGTCCGACGCCGATCAACGCACCGCAGCTGACGATGAGCAAGACCGCTTCGGCAGCGTCGTTCGTGATCGGTGTGCCGGCGAGCTACACGCTGACGGTGAGCAACACGGGCACGGCGGCGACGACGGCTGCGGCGACCATCGTCGACACGATTCCGACCGGTCTGACGATCGGCACGCTGCCTGCGGGCTGCACCGCCGCGGGTCAGACCGTGACCTGTACGGTTCCGGCGGGTCTCGCCGTCAGCGGCAGCGCGAGCTTCACGATTCCGGTGACGCCGACGCTGGCGGCCGGGTCCAGTGTGACCAACACCGCGACCGTGAGTGGCGGTGGTGATCCGACCTGTCCGGCGGCCGCGCGCTGCACCGGCACGGTCGGTCCGACGCCGATCAACGCACCGCAGCTGACGATGAGCAAGACCGCTTCGGCAGCGTCGTTCGTGATCGGTGTGCCGGCGAGCTACACGCTGACGGTGAGCAACACGGGCACGGCGGCGACGACGGCTGCGGCGACCATCGTCGACACGATTCCGACCGGTCTGACGATCGGCACGCTGCCTGCGGGCTGCACCGCCGCGGGTC
>CAMLLG010000127.1 GCA_946480825.1 uncultured Lysobacteraceae bacterium | reverse complement strand
CGGAACTGAGAAATAACTGCGTTTCATGAAAAATTCGTGGGGATACCTCAGGCCCCAGCCCACCATTGCGATCGATCGGCAAAGATCGCAATCATCCGAGCGGTTTCAACCCGCGTTCGAAGCGATCGGTCATCGCGCGATGGTGGGCCAGGGGCTCACCCTGCGGAACTCTTCGGCTTTTCGACAGCCGAGTGGCCGATCAAGTCGCGAGCGTTTCGCTTTATGCAGGAGCGCGGTTACGCCACCGGACGCAGCACGTCGACGATCATCTTCTCGGCGGCGTCGAGGTCGGGCACCAAGGCCACGTCGTCGTTGAACATCACCCGCAGGCGGATGCCTTCGGGCAGCGTTTCGAGGTGCGCGCTGTCGACGATCATGTTGTCGCGGGTGATGGTGACCAGGCGCGGGAAGCCCTGCGCCACCAGCGCGAAATACGGCAGTTTTGGATCGCCGCCCAGCGCCTTCAGTACGATGACCTTGGTGCCGACGGACGCGCCTTCGGTATGTGTGCCGGCGATCCGCGCGAACGAGACCAGCGGCAGGCGCCAGCCGCGCCAGCGGATCTGGCCGAGCAGCCAGTCCGGCGCGTTCTCCACCGGGTCCGGATCGGCGTACGACAGCACTTCGACCGTCGCGGCGTTCGGCAGCAGCAGCTGCGAACCCGCGATCTGGATCAGGACGCCTCGGATGTCGTTGACGTTGGCGGTGTGGGAAGCGGGGCTGTTCACGGCGGTACTCGTTGGAATGCGGTCGGATCGGAGCGTCAGCTCGGCCAGCGCGACGCGAGCCGGCCGGCGAGTTCGACGGGAAGCGCGGATGCGACGCCGCGCGCGCGCAGGTCGGCGCAGGCGGTGCCGTCGTAGCAGTCTTCGGGCGACTGCGCGATCACCAGCGCGCCGGCCGCGGCGGTGGCCGCCGCGACATCGACGAGCTGCGGATCGCTCCCGCTGAGGAAGACCACGGCGCTGTTCTTCGGCGGCAACGCCGCGAACAGGCCGGCGGCCGGCGCGGGATCGGCGACGAATCCGAAACCGGCGCCGCGCGCGGACAGGCCGATGCCTTCGGGCAGGAAATAGATCGTGCCGGGATTCGCGGTGGTGCCGGCTTCAGCCAGCGAGACCGACAGCGAAGCGGCGCGCTCCATCTGCGCGACCAGACGATCGTAACGGCCGCCCTGCAACTGCAGGCGCACCAGCACCACGGCCGGGAATTCGGCCGGAAGCGCGGCCAACAACTGGCGCACGGGATCCGGACCGCCCAGCCCGGCCTCGACCAGCACGACACCGGTGGCGAAGGACGCGGCGAACGAGGATGAGGGATCGGTGGCGGCGTCTTCGATATCGACCAGCGAGAGGCCGGAGATGCGCGCTTCCAGCGCCGAAAGATCGGGTGCGAATGCGGGCGGCTTCGCGGTGCCGGTCGACGCCGGGACATCGTCGACCGCAGCGAGCGACAGGTCGCCGATCGAAAAGCCGGATGTCGCATCGGCGGCGGGCGGCCGCGACGGTTCGACGGTTTGCGCGCTGGAGGCAGGCACGCCCGAAGCCGGAACATCCTGCGCGGCAGGCATGCTGCCGGCGATCAGTTCTTCGAAGGACAGCACTTCTTCGACGACACGCGCGGGCTTCTGCCCGGTCGGACCGCCATCGGCCGCGGCCGTGTCGTCGATCTCGAAGGCATCGAGCGAGAAATCGCTCTGGAAGCCGCTGTCGAAGGCGATGGGGGCGACGGACGCCGCGTCCGAAGCGACGGTCGTCGCCGACAGCTCTTCGAGGAAAAAGGCATCGTCGTCGAAACGCATCGGCGCGAGTTCGGAGGCCCGGTCGGCGGGCGCATCGTCGAGCGCGATCTCCTCCAGACGGATGCCCTCCATCGATCCGAGGTCGAAGCCGGCGTCCTCGAACGCGATCGGTTCCCGTCGCGCGCTTTCGAGCGGCATGGGTTCGATCGACATGTCATCCAGTTGCATGCCGTCGAGCTGCACGCCCTCCTCCACCGACATGTCCTCCAGCGTGAAGCTGTCCAGCGAGACCGCTTCGATCGACGCGTCGTCCGCCGACGTCTGCGCGGAGCGATCGAACGGCAGGATGTCGGCGGAGACCGGCGTCGCTGCCGGAGCCGAAGGCGCATCGAACGACGATGCGTCGAACGACGAGGCGCCGAGCAATTCCGCTTCCAGCGCTTCGAGCTCGAAACCGGACGGCGGCAACGGCGGCGGCGCGCTCGATGCGGGCATGTTCGGCGGCGGCACGCTCGGCTGCGGCATGCTCGCCGGGCTCGAAGGAATGGCGTCGATCAGCGCCGCGTCCATCGGCACGGCGGCGGCGGCCAGGGCCGGCGGTGCGTCGGACGGCGCGCCGTCGACCGGCACGCGATCGGCATGCGCGATCGCCTCGCGCGCGAAATCGGCGAGATCGGCGTCGGCATGCGCCGCAGCGGGTTTGGGAATGCTGCCCGGCGACGGCTGCCAGTCCTGGTCGTTCTCGGCGCCCGGCGGCAGCACGTTGGTGTCGCGGCGCAGCTTCGCCGCGAGATGCCGTGCCCAACGCGCCGCGTCCCAACCGGCGCGGTGCGCGGCGAGGTCGGCTTCGTCGAAGATCACGGTCAGCTCGGGGTCGGACAGCAGCCCCTCCAGCTTGTCCAAGGCCGGTTCGATGCTCGGTTCCAACGCCACGAGCACCGCCTGCGGACGCTGCGCGCGCAGCGCGGCTTCGTCGGTATTCGCCGGATCGCCGACGAACAACAGTTCGGCGCCGGCTTCGCGCAGCGCATCGGCGAGGTTGTCGGCGGCCTTGCCTGCGCGCGCCAGCAGCACGACGCGCGGAGCAGCTCCAGTGGCGACCTGATCAGGCATCGGACCTCACCGCTTCGAGCAATCCGAAGACGTTGCGCATGAGTTCGTTCTCCTGGTACGGCTTGCCGAGATAACGGTCGACGCCGATGTCCATCGCGCGCTGGCGATGTTTGTCGCCGGTCCGCGAGGTGATCATGATGATCGGCACCCTGGCCAGACGCGGATCGGCCTTCATCGCCGTCGCCAGTTCGTAGCCGTCCATGCGCGGCATTTCGATGTCGAGCAGCATCAGATCGGGCACCACTTCGGCCATGCGCTCCAGCGCGTCGAGACCATCCTTCGCGGTGAGCACCTCGAAGTTGTTGCGTTCCAGCACGCGGCCGGTGACCTTGCGCATCGTGATCGAGTCGTCGACCACCATGACCAGCGGCACCTGGCGGGTTTCGACCGGCGCGGCGTCGGCGATGGCCTCTTCTTCCAGCCGCAGCGCGGCCTGGCGGCGCACCAGCGGCGCGACGTCGAGGATCACCACGACGCTGCCGTCGCCCATGATCGTGGCGCCGAAGATACCGGGGATCGACGCGACCTGCGGACCGATCGGCTTCACCACGATTTCGCGGTTGCCGACGATCTGATCGACGGTCACGGCCACGTGCAGATCGCCCGAACGGGTGAGCAGCACCGGCATCTGCAACTGGCCTTCGGCCTTGGCCGGCGCATGCCCGATCAGCCTGCCCAGATCGTGCAGCGCGTACTCTTCGTTGCCGTAACGGTAGGTATCGAGATCGCCCTTGGCCAACTCTTCGCGCGGGATGCGGCCGACGCCGCGGACCGATGCGATCGGCACCGCGAACGTGGTTTCGCCGATGCGCACGAAGGCCGCCTGGGTCACCGCGAGGGTCTGCGGCAGGCGCAGGGTGAAGACCGTGCCCTTGCCGAGCTCGGAATGGATGTCGATGGTGCCGCCGAGCTGGCGCACTTCGCTGGCGACCACGTCCATGCCGACGCCGCGACCGGCGAGCCGGGTCACTTCCTCGGCGGTGGAGAAGCCGGGTTCGAAGATCAGCGCGTCGAGCTGCGCGTTCGACAGCGGCACGTCCTTGCGGACGAGGCCACGGGCTTCGCCGCGCTCGCGGATCGCCCTGCGATCGAGGCCGCGGCCGTCGTCGCTGATCTGCAGCACGACTTCGGACCCTTCCTTGCGGATCGACAGCGTGATCACGCCTTCTTCCGGCTTGCCGGACTTGGCGCGGACCTCCGGCTTTTCGAGACCGTGCGCGACCGCGTTGCGGAGCATGTGCTCCAGCGGCGCGGTCATGCGCTCCAGCACGTTGCGATCGAGTTCGCCCTGCGCGCCTTCGAGCTTCAGCTGGGCCGCCTTGCCGCTGTCGGTCGAGGCCTGCCGCAGCACGCGTCGCAGACGCGGGACCACGGTGTCGAACGGCACCATGCGGGTGCGCATCAGACCTTCCTGCAGTTCCGAGCTCACGCGCGACTGCTGCAACAGGAGGGTCTCGTAACCCTGGGTCAGATCGTCGAGGGTGCCCTGCAGGCTGGTCAGGTCGGTCGCGGTTTCCGCGAGCGCGCGCGACAGCTGCTGCAGGTTGGAGAAGCGGTCGAGTTCCAGCGGATCGAAGGTCGCGTCGCGGGTTTCGCCCTCGCGCTGATAGCGCGCGATGATCTGCGCTTCGGTTTCGATCTCGAGACGGCGCAGCTGGTCGCGCAGACGCAGATTCGTCTGCTCCATTTCCGCGGTGGCGCCGCGGAACGCACCGAGCTGCTGTTCGAGACGCGAACGATAGATCGCGACTTCGCCGGCGTAGTTCACCAGGCGATCGAGCAGTTCTGCGCGGACGCGCACCTGTTCCTGGGTCCCGCGCAGGCCGAGGTCGTCTTCCGTACCGCCGCCGAATTCCATCGGCGTCGACAGCGGCTTGAGGTTCGGCAGCGGCGCGAACACCGGCGCCAGAGACGCGGCTTCCGCGACGGCCGGCTGTTCGACTTCGGGCTGTTCGACTGCCGGCGCATCGAATCCGGACGCCGCGACGGCGTCGGCTTCGGGCGTGAAGATCGCATCGGCAACGGCACGATCGAAGCCGGCGTGAACGGGAGACTCCACCGGCAGCACGACATCGGCGAACGTAGCGTCGACGGACGCACTGTCGAAGAATGTACCGTCGACAGGGGTGTGCTCGACCAGCGTCTGCTCGACCAGCGGCTCGTCGGCCGGCCGTGCATCGGTCGCGACCGGCGTTTCGACCTGCGCATCGTCCGCGGGCGCGGTTTCGAGCGTGATGTTCTCGTCGAACACGAAGTCTTCGAACGCGATGTCGGTGCCGACGAGAGCGGTCTCGCCGGTGTCCGCGGCGGATGCCGGGGTGGCGTCGGCGGCTTCATCGAGAAGTGCATCGCCGATTTCGATCGCGTCGAATTCGACGAGTTCGAGCGTGCCGAGTTCGCTCTCGAACGACGGCGCATCCGCGACCGGCGTTTCGATGACACCGCTTTCGGCGAAAGTGCCGTCGAGGAGAGTGTCCTCGACGACGATGTCTTCGACGACAGCGGCTTCGGGCGCCGCCGCTTCGATCGCCACGTCTTCGACCGCGATCTCTTCGACCGCGGGCGTGCCGGCGATCGGCGCTTCGACCGGAACGTCGACGGCGAACTCGCGCGTTTCGTCCACGGACGGCGGCGCCGGCGCGGGTTCGAACGCATGACCGAGGGCGCGGGTATCGAAGGCCGCGATCAGCGCTTCCGGCATCGCCACCGCACGACGGTCGCCGACGCGGGTGACCATCGTGTCGAGGCGGTCGAAACCGCTCTCGAGCAATGGAATGTCCTGGCGGCCGAGCTGCAGGCGGTGTTCCGCCGCGGCTTCGAGCAGCGATTCCATCGCGTGGCCGAGTTCGCCGATGGCCATGATGCCGGCCATGCGCGCACCGCCCTTCAGCGTGTGCAGATCGCGCTGCAGGCCGGCGATGACCTCGCGCTCGTTCGGGCTCTCGCGGAGCCGGACCAGCAACTGGTCGGAGTGATCGAGCAGATCGCGGCCTTCCTCGACGAAGATGTCGACGAGATCGGCATCGAGATCGTCCATCTCCAGGGCGTCGTCCGGATCGACGACCGCCGAATGGGCGAGCAGGACCGACACCACGGATGCCGGCGCGGCAGCCTTTTCGGCAACCGGCGCAGGCTCGGCGACCACCGACGGGATCTCGAACTCGGCGAACGCGGGCAGCTCGACGTGTTCCTGCGGCTCGACCTCGCCGCCTTCGGCGAGCAGTCGCTCCGCTTCCAGCAGCTCGGCTTCGAGACGTTCGGCTTCGAGACGTTCGGCTTCGAGACGTTCGGCTTCGAGACGTTCGGCTTCGGCGCGTTCGGTTTCGGCGCGTTCGGCTTCGGCACGTTCGGCTTCGGCACGTTCGGCTTCGGCACGTTCGGCTT
>CAMLLG010000126.1 GCA_946480825.1 uncultured Lysobacteraceae bacterium | reverse complement strand
GGGTGATCGCGTCCTTCTGCACGCGCTCGGCGATGAAGGCCATGTCGTCGGCGCGTTCGCTCAGCACCGCGCGGAACAGGTACTTCAGGAACTGCTCGGCCAGGGCAGCGTCGTCGTTGAGATCGGCGAAGGCGATCTCCGGCTCGATCATCCAGAACTCGGCCAGATGGCGGGTGGTATGGCTGTTCTCGGCGCGGAAGGTCGGGCCGAAGGTGTAGACCTTGCTCAGCGCGAGGCAGTAGCCCTCGACGTTGAGCTGACCGGACACGGTGAGGAACGCTTCCTTGCCGAAGAAGTCCTTCGAGAAGTCGATGCCGCCGGCGTCGTTGCGCGGCAGGTTCATCATGTCCAGCGTCGAGATGCGGAACATCTGCCCGGCGCCTTCGGCGTCCGAGGTCGAGATGATCGGGGTGTTGACCCAATAGAAGCCGTTCTCGTGGAAGAAGCGGTGGATGGCCTGGGCCAGGCAGTGGCGGATGCGGGTGACCGCGCCGAACAGATTGGTGCGCGGGCGCAGATGCGCGACCTCGCGCAGGAATTCGAGCGAATGCGGCTTCGGCTGGATCGGGTAGGTCTCCGGGTCTTCGACCCAGCCGACCACTTCGAGCCCGGTGGCCTGGATTTCGTAACTCTGGCCCTTGCCCTGCGAGGCGACCAGGGTGCCGGTGGCGATCACCGCGCAGCCGGCGGACAGGCGCTTCACTTCGGTCTCGTAGTTCGGCAGCGCCTCGGTAGCCACGACCTGGATCGGCGCGAAGCAGGAGCCGTCGCTGACGTGGACGAAGCTCAGGGCTGCCGAATCGCGGCGGGTGCGCACCCAGCCCTTGACCGTGACTTCGGTGCCGACCACCGGCTGCGAACCGGCCGTCCCGGCCAACGCCTCTTTGACACTGATGAAAGCCATGCCTTGAATTCCCGCGCCGACGCGCCGATATGAGGTAAGCCGCCAAGTTTAACTGAGGCTACAATCCCGGACATGGCCATTTCCCTCGCTCCCGCCGCCCTCGATCGCATCCGGGGCTATCTCGACGCCGCGCCCGGCGCCCTCGGCCTGCGTTTCGGGGTCAAACGCACCGGCTGTTCCGGCTGGAGCTATGTGGTCGATCTGGCCCGGGACGCCCGCGACGGCGATGTCGTCAGCGAGCAGGACGGCGTGAAGGTGTTCGTGGACCCGGACAGTCTGGCGCTGGTCGACGGCACCGAGATCGATTTCCTCAAGCAGGGCCTGAACGAGCAGTTCGTGTTCCGCAATCCCAACGTCAAGGCCGAATGCGGCTGCGGCGAGAGCTTCACCACCGACGCCGACAAGGCGGCCTGAGCCGCCGAGGGCTCAACGCGGCGGCCGCATCGCGTTCAACGCGTCGCGTTCAATCGGCAACCTCGACCCGATCCCGTCCGTTGCGCTTCGCCGCGTAAAGCGCCTGATCGGCGCGCTCCATCAGGCTCGCCAGGGTCTCGCCCGGCGCGGCGGCCGCCAGCCCCACGCTGATCGTGACCGGCAGCGCCACGGATGCGTATCGCACCGCTTCGCAAAGATAGTTGCATTGCAACTCCGCCTGCGCGATCGGCGTGTCGGGCAGCAGCCAGACGAATTCCTCGCCGCCATAGCGGGCGATCGTGCCGTGACCGCCGCTGGCGGCGCGCAACTGGCCGGCGACCTCCGCCAGCACCCGGTCGCCGACCAGATGCCCATGCACGTCGTTCACGACCTTGAAATGATCGATGTCGATGATCGCCACGCAGCACGTCGTGCCGGTCTGCAGGGTATTGCCCAGCGCCGCCGAGAACGCGCGCCGGTTGGCGAGACCGGTCAGCGGGTCGGTGCGGGTCTGTTCGACCAGATCGGCGTTGTGCGCTTCCAGCGCCTCCTGATAGCGATGCAATTGATCCTCGTACCAGGCGCGATCCTGCAACTGCAGATTCAGGGCCTTGCTGACCCGGCGGAGCGCCAGCAATTGCGAGACCTGCCGCGACAGCGCGTTCAACGCCTCGATCTGGTGGGGCTGCAAGGTCCGCGGCTGACGGTCCATCACGCACAGCGTGCCCAGCGGCAACCCTTCCGCGCCGATCAGGGGTGCGCCGGCATAGAAGCGGATGCCGGGATCGCCGGCCACGAGCGGGTTGTCGCGGAAGCGCGGATCGTCGGTGGCGTCGGGTACCACCATCACGTTCTCGGGTTCGAGGATCGCATGCGCACAGAAAGCGACGTCGCGCGAGGTTTCGGAATCGTCGATGCCGAGCCGGGCCTTGAACCACTGGCGGTCGGCATCGATCAGACTGACCGACCCCATCGGCATGCCGCAGACGGCCGATGCGATCAGGACCAGGTCGTCGAAGGCGGATTCCTGCGGCGTATCCAGGATTTCGTAGCCGCGCAGCGCCGACAGCCGCTCCGCTTCGTTGTCGGGTTTCGGGGGGCGGATCATCGGGTTTCGGCATGACCGGCGGCACGGGGGAGCCACGTACGCCGCGGACTATACTCCGGCCAACTTCCGGGGAACCGTGCATATGTTCAGATCCGTTTCGATCATGGCGCTGGCCGCACTCCTCTCGCTGAGCGGCGCCATCCGCGCCCAGCCGGCCGACGAAGGCGAACGCCTGCACGCGTTTTTCGCCGAGCAATGGGAGCGCGGCCTGCGCGAAAGTCCGGAGAGCGCATCGTTCCAGGGCGATCTGCGATTCAACGACCGCTGGAGCGACCTCAGCCTCGCCGCCATCGCCGCCCGCGAGGCCGCCGACCGCGACGCGCTGGCGACGCTCAGGCGTTTCGATCGCAGCCGGTTGAGCCCCGCCGACCAGCTGAACTACGACACCGCGCTGTGGCTGCAGGAGAAATCGGTGCAGCGGCAGGCGTTCCGCGAATACCTGCAGCCGATCGGGCACCAGGGCGGCATCCAGACCGCCGACGGCATCGCCGAAGGCCTCAACTTCGCCGGCGTCAAGGATTACCGCGACTGGCTCGCGCGGATGCGCGCGCTGCCGGTTGCGGTGGATCAGACCATCGCCCTGCTGCGCGAAGGCGTGACGGCCGGCAATCTGCCGCCGCGGGTGCTGATGCAGCGGGTGCCGCCGCAGATCGCCGCGCAGATCGTCGATGCGCCCGAAAAGAGTCCGTTCTATCGCCCGTTCGCGAAGTTCCCGGCCGCCGTGTCCGACACCGAGCGCGCGGCATTGCAGGCCGAAGCGAAGCAGGTCATCGCCGAACGCATCGTGCCGGCGTACCGCAGCCTGCTGGCGTATTTCGAGGGCGACTATCTGCCGCGCACACGTGCCGGCATCGCGGTGTCCGATCAGGCCGGCGGCAAGGCCTATTACGATTTCCTCGCCGGTTACTACACCACCACCGGGCTCACCGCCGACGAGATCCACGCCATCGGCCTGAAGGAAGTGGCGCGGATCCGCGCCGAGATGGAGAAGATCAAGGCGGAGGTCGGCTTCCGGGGCACGCTGGGCGAATTCTTCGTCTTCCTGCGCACCGATCCGCGCTTCTTCGAAAAGACGCCGGACGCGCTGCTGCAGCGCTATCGTGCGATCTCCAAGCGGATCGATCCGGAACTGGTGAAGGTGTTCCGCACCATTCCCCGACAGCCCTACGGCGTGCGGCCGATTCCGGACAACATCGCGCCCGACACCACCACCGCCTACTACCAGCAGGGCGCGGCCGACGGCAGTCGCGCCGGTTTCTATTACGTCAATCTTTACAAACCCGAATCGCGCCCGACCTGGGAAATGATTCCGCTGTCCCTGCACGAGGCGGTGCCCGGCCATCACTTCCAGTTCGCCCGCGGCCTGGAACTGCCCGACGCGCCGATGTTCCGCCGCACCGCGTATTTCGTGGCCTATGGCGAGGGCTGGGGCCTGTACGCCGAGCAGCTCGGCTACGAGATGGGCCTCTACGAAGACCCCTACGACCGCATGGGCCAGCTGGCCTACGAAATGTGGCGTGCGGTGCGTCTGGTCGTGGACACCGGCATGCACGCCAAGGGCTGGAGCCGCGAGCGCGCCATCGACTACTTCAAGGACAACGCGCCGAAGGCCGAACTCGACATCGTCAACGAGATCGATCGCTACATCGGCACGCCGGGTCAGGCGCTGGCCTACAAGGTCGGCCAGTTGAAGATTTCCGAACTGCGCGCCCGTGCCGCCGCCGCGCTGGGCCCGAAGTTCGATCTGCGCGACTTCAACGACGCGGTGCTGGAAACCGGCTCGGTGCCGCTGGAAACGCTGGAGCGCCATATCGACGCGTGGATCGCCGCAAGGCGTTGATGTCGATCCTGTAGAGCGGCCTTCAGGCCGCTGCTTTCCGTAGACGGCAGCGGCCTCAAGGCCGCTCTACCGCAGGGATTCCAGCGCGGAGATTCAACGCACCGGCGTCAGCAGCAGATCCTGGAAATCGAAGCTGAAGTCGGTGTTCGGCGAGATCGCCTCCATCCGCGCTTCCCGCGGCTTGCCGTCGGCATCCAGCGCGAAGGTCACGAAAGCGTCGGCGTTGAGCCAGCGTTCGTCCCAGCGCACGATGAAGGTGTCGTGCTGCCAGTGTTCCAGCGTGCCGATCAGCGACCGCGTGCGCGAAAAGCGCATCCGCAGCCGGCCGTTTTCCTCCGCGATGGCGATGTCGCCGTACCAGCGGTCGCGCCAGGTGCCCGCATAGCCGGCCAGCGGCAGCGATGGCGTCGAGGCCTTCGCACGTGCGGCTTCGTGTTTCGCCCAGCTGTCGTCGGCGTTTTGCCGCGACTTCGCCAGTGCGGCGCCGTACGCGGCGTTCCAGTCGGTCTTCGGCGCGTCGAGATAGGCGTCGAGCACGCGCAGCGTCACCGCATTGAAGGCGCCGCCCAGTTCGGCGTTGGTCAACACCACCACGCCGAGTTTCTTCTCGGGGACCAGCGTGAGCCGGGAGACCATGCCCGGCCAGCCGCCGGTGTGCCAGACGAGCTTCTGTCCGCGATAGTCGGAAAGCATCCAGCCCTGGCCGTAGCCGACGAAATTCGGTTTCGCCGGCAGCAGCTGCGGCACCGACGGCGTCGCCACCGGGATCGGGGTGATCATCTGCCACATCTGCTGCTGGCTCTTGTCCTCGAACAGCCGCCGGGCCTTGCCCTGTGCATCGACGTACGCACCGCCGGCGAGCTGCGCCCGCATCCACTTGGCCATGTCGTGCGCGCTGGCGTACAGCCCGCCCGCGCCGGACGCGTTGTGCCAGGTCAGCCGCGGCGCCGGCTGCAGATCCTTGAAGTCGGCGAGCGCGTAACCGGTGGCGACGCGGTCGCCGGGTTCGAGCGCATCGCTGTTGTAGCGGGTTTCGTCCATGCCCAGCGGCGCGAAGATGCGGCTTTGCAGGAACGCCTCGAACGATTGCCCGCTGCTCTGTTCGATCACCAGCTGTGCGACGGCATAGAGGATGTTGTCATAGGCGTAGCGGTCCCGGAACGAACCCTTCAGCGGCACGTGACGGAGACGCTGCACCACTTCGCGGGTGGTGTAATCGGTGGTCGGCCAGTACAGCAGATCGCCCGCGCCCAGACTGAGGCCGCTGCGATGGGCCAGCAGATCGCGGATGCGCATCTCGCGGGTCACGTAGGGGTCGGCCATCTGGAACCAGGGCAGATGATCGACGACACGGTCGTCCAGCGACAATTTGCCTTCCTCGGCCAGCATGTTCAGCGCGGTGGCGGTGAAGGCCTTGGTGTTCGAAGCGATCGCGAACAGGGTGTGGCCGTCCACCGGGCCCTTGCCGATTTCCCGTTCGCCCCAGCCGCGGGCCATGATGATCTCGCCGTCCTTGACGATGGCCACCGCGATGCCCGGCACCTGGAAGGTGCTGCGGACACGTTCGATGTAGGCGTCGAGGTCCGCCAGTTGCGCGGGCAGCGGTGCGACGGACGCCGTGGAAACGGCCGGCGTGTCCGGCGCGGCGATGGCGATCGGGGCGCCGAGCAGGCCCAGGCCGAAGCCGAGCCAGAGGGCCGGCAACCGGCGAGGGCGGGCAGGGGGCGGAGGCGGGCATCCGGGCATGGGGCGGGTCCGTGGTCGAAAGCGCGCACTATGCCCGCATCGCGACGGTGGCGGGCAGCCCGCCGTCACGGGTCCGTGGTTTGCGGCCAAGTGGTTGATCCGTCATACTGGTCGGCTCCCGAAGGCGTCCTTCGCCCGACGGAGACCTTGCCCCACCACCGCCCGAGCGGCGATCGAGGGGGCTTTCGGCAGGCAATTCCGCCGCCGATATCCACAAGGAACACCACCATGCGTCATTACGAAGTCGTCTTCATGGTCCATCCGGACCAGAGCGAGCAGGTGCCGGCGATGATCGAGCGCTACAAGTCGCT
>CAMLLG010000125.1 GCA_946480825.1 uncultured Lysobacteraceae bacterium | reverse complement strand
ATCCGTCGCTGTCGCCGATGCAGCTGTGGTGCAACGAATCGCAGGAGCGCTACGTCCTCGGCGTGCCGCAGGACCGGCTGGCCGAATTCGCCGCCCTCTGCGAACGCGAACGCTGTCCGTTCGCCGCGGTGGGCGTGGCGACGGCGGAGGAGCGGCTCGTCGTGGGCTATGGCGCCACGGCGGATGCTCTGGCTGTCATCCCGAGCGTCAGCGAGGGACCTGCTGTGGATTCCGACAGCGAAAAACAGGTTCCTCACCTTCGGTTCGGAATGACAGACACTTCCGACGCACTTCCTTTCGCCATCGACCTGCCCATGGACGTCCTCTTCGGCAAGCCGCCGAAGATGCATCGCGACACCCGTCGCCCGGCGCCGCCGCAGTGGCCCACGCTCGACGGCAGGGACATCGATCTGCGCGAAGCCGGTCTGCGCGTGCTCGCGCATCCCACCGTCGCCGCGAAAAACTTCCTGATCACCATCGGCGACCGCAGCGTCGGCGGCCTCACCGCGCGCGATCAGCTGGTCGGCCCGTGGCAGATGCCGGTGGCCGACTGCGCGATCACGCTCGCCGGTTTCGACACGCACGCCGGCGAAGCGATGGCGGTGGGCGAGCGCACGCCGCTGGCGCTCATCGACGCCGCCGCCGCCGCGCGGATGGCAGTGGGCGAGGCGATCACCAATCTGCTCGCCGCGCCGGTGACATCGCTGGCGCAGATCAAGCTCTCCGCGAACTGGATGGCCGCTGCCGGCCATCCGGGCGAAGACGCGCGTTTGTTCGAAGCGGTCAAGGCCGTGGGCATGGCGCTGTGTCCGGCGCTGGATCTGAGCATTCCAGTCGGCAAGGATTCGCTGTCGATGCAGGCGCAATGGCAGCAGGACGGCGAGCCGCACAAATCGGTGTCGCCGGTGTCGCTGATCGTCAGCGCGTTCGCGGCGGTCGAAGACGCGCGCGCGCAGTTCACGCCGTTGCTGTCGCGCGAGGCGGACACCGAACTGTGGCTCATCGGTCTCGGCGCGGGGCGCAAGCGCCTCGGCGGTTCGATCCTCGCCCAGGTCTACGACGGTTTCGGCGGCCGCCACGGCGACGACAGCGTGCCCGATCTCGACGATCCCGAGCGCCTGCGCGGTCTGTTCGAACTGATGCGCGATGCGCGAGAGCGCGGCCTGGTGCGCGCTTACCACGACCGTTCCGACGGCGGTGCGTTCGCCGCGCTGTGCGAGATGGCGTTCTGCTCGCATCTCGGCATCGACATCAATCTCGACGACTGGGGCGACGACGCCCTGCGCACGCTGTTCTGCGAGGAACTCGGCGCGATCGTGCAGATCGCCGTCGAAGACCGCGCCGAATTCGCCGACCTCGTCGCCCAACACGGCCTGATCGAATGCGCGCAGCGCATCGCGAAGCCGACCACCGCCGGCGCCATTCGCGTCCATCAGGACGGCGAGGTGCTGGTCGAATGGCGCTGGGACGAATTGTTCGATGCCTGGTGGTCGGTCAGCCACGCGATGCAACGCCTGCGCGACAACCCCGAATCCGCCGACGAGGAGCGCGCCGCCGTGTGCCGCTTCGATGCGCCGGGACTGTCGCCGAAACTCACGTTCGATGCGGCCGAGGACATCGCGGCGCCGTTCGTCGGCAGCGGCGCGCGTCCGCGCGTGGCGATCCTGCGCGAGCAGGGCGTCAACGGCCAGATCGAAATGGCCGCGGCCTTCGATCGCGCCGGTTTCGCCGCGGTCGACGTGCACATGAGCGATCTCATCGCCGGGCGCATCGCGCTCGATGGCTTCAGCGGCTTCGCCGCCTGCGGCGGCTTCAGCTACGGCGACGTGCTCGGCGCGGGTCGCGGCTGGGCCACCTCGATCTTCGAACGCGCCGCGCTGCGCGACGCCTTCGCCGCGTTCTTCGCGCGTCCCGACACCTTCGCGCTCGGTGTGTGCAACGGTTGCCAGATGCTGTCGCAGCTCAAGGACATTATTCCCGGCGCCGAACACTGGCCGCGCTTCCTGCGCAACCGCAGCGAGCAGTTCGAGGCCCGCTTCGGCCTGCTCGAAGTCGCCGACTCGCCGTCGCTGTTCTTCCGCGGCATGCAGGGCTCGCGCATCCCGGTGGCGATCGCGCACGGCGAAGGCCGCGTCGCGTTCGCCGGCGATGCCGACCGCGATGGTGCGACCGTGGCCCTGCGCTACGTCGCCAACGACGGCAGCGCTGCGGCCAGCTATCCGGCCAATCCGAACGGTTCCGACGGCGCGATCGCCGGCCTCGCCAGCCGCGACGGCCGCGCGACCATCCTCATGCCGCATCCGGAGCGCACGCCGCGCACCGCGAACATGAGCTGGCATCCGGCCGATTGGCCCGAGGATTCGCCGTGGTTGCGGATGTTCCGCAACGCGCGAGTGGCGGTCGGTTGATGCGCCGACAGAGCGTCCGCTAGAGCGGCCTTCAGGCCGCTGCCCCCACCCCAACGCTCCCCCGCATGCGGGGGAGGGAGATTCGCGCGCAGCGCGAATGGGAGGGGGCAAAGCAGCGCGCTGGTTTTCAACAGTCGAATAACTGGTCAGCCCGCTCTACAGCGCCACCCGCGCCAGCCAGCGCTCGATCGCCGCGCGGTCGCGGGCGCGCAGCAGGCTCGCGGCGCGTGCGCGCAGCGACGCATGGTCCAGCCCGCGCACCGCGCGGCGCACTTCCAGCAGGGTGCCGGGGTGCAGGCTGAATTCCTCAAGTCCCAAGGCCAGCAGCACCGGCGCGAACATCGGGTCGCCGGCGATCTCGCCGCACACCGCCAGCGGTTTGCGATGAGTGCGCGCGGCGCGGATCACGTCGTGCAGCAGGCGCAGCACCGCCGGGTGCAGCGGCGAATACAGGTCGCCGAGCGCTTCGTTGGTGCGGTCCGCCGCCAGCAGGTACTGCACCAGATCGTTGGTGCCGATCGACAGGAAGTCGACGTCGCCGATGAAGGTCTGCAGCGCGATCGCCGCCGACGGGACTTCGATCATCGCCCCCAGCGGCACCGATTCCGCGATGGCGTGGCCCTGTTCCCGCAGTTCGCGCTGCACGTCGCGGGTCAGCGCGCGCACCGCCAGGATTTCCTCGCGGCCGCTGACCATCGGCACCAGGATGCGCACCGGGCCGTAGCCGGTGGCGCGCAGGATCGCCCGCAACTGGGTGCGGAACAGGTCGGTGCGCGACAGCGACAGGCGCACGCCGCGCAGGCCCAGCGCGGGATTCGGTTCGCCGGTGAGCGCCAGACCGCTTTCGTCGGCCTTGTCGGCGCCGATATCGAGCGTGCGGATGGTGACGGTGCGGCCGGTCATGCCCAGCACCAGATCGCGATACGCGCGGAACTGCTCTTCTTCGTCCGGCAGTGTGCGCCGCAGCTCGGCCGGACGATGCATGAACAGGAATTCGGTGCGGTACAGACCCACGCCGGCCGCGCCCTGCGCGTGCGCTTCGGCCACGTCCTCGCGCGATTCGGCGTTGGCCCACAGTTTGACGTCGACGCCGTCGACGGTGCGGGTCGGCTCGCGGCGCAGCCGGTGCAATTGCTTGCGCTCGCGCGCGTACTCCTGCACCCGGCCGCGATGATCGCGCAGGTCGTCGGCGTTCGGTTCCAGGATCACCAGGCCGCTGCCGCCGTCGACCGCGAGCACGTCGCCGTCGTTGACCTTCTGCAGCACGTGGGCGGCACCGATCACCAGCGGAAGGTGCAGGCTGCGCGCCAGGATCGCGCTGTGCGACAGCGGACTGCCGCCGGAGGTGACCACCGCCATCACGCCCTGCGCATGCAACTGCGCCAGTTCCGACGGCGCCACGCTGTCGGTGACCAGAATGTCGCCGGCGATGCCCTGCAGGTCCGCGGCGCGGCTGTGCAGCGCGGCGTGGATGCGGCCGACGACCTGATCGATGTCGTCGATGCGGCTGCGCAGATAGGCGTCGTCCATGCCCGCGAACACCGCGGCGATGCGGTCGCGCTGCAGGCGCAGCGCGTAGTCGGCGGCGTAGCGGCCGGTGCGGATCAGTTCGTCCAGGCCGGCCAGCAGTTCCGGGTCGTCCAGCAGCAGCGCGTGCAGATCGAGAAACTCGCCGACTTCGTGCGCCAGCGCGCCGTGCAGCCGGTCGCGCAGCGCGTGCATCTCGCCGCGGACCACGTCGATCGCGGCGTGCAGCCTTTCCAGTTCCGCCTCGACCTCGCCGGCCTCGATCCGCTCCTCGGCCACGTCCAGCGCATGCGGCAGACGCACGCGCGCGCGTCCCAGTGCGCTGCCGCGCGATGCCCCTTGGCCGGAGAGGACTCGCCTCATCAGCTGTCCTCGTCGAATCGTCGCTCGAACAGCGCGGCCAGCGCGTCCATCGCCGCGGCTTCGTCCTCGCCGTCGGTGCGGACCACGACCGTGCTGCCCTGGCCGGCGGCCAACAGCATCACGCCCATGATGCTCTTGGCGTTGACCTCGCGGCCCTTGGCCGAGACCGTGGCGCTGCAGCGGTATGCGGACACCGTCTGCACCAGCTTGGCGGTGGCGCGCGCGTGCAGGCCGAGTCGATTCTGGATGAGGAGTTCGCGTTCGATCATGGCGCCGTGGAGATGCGTGGTCGGAAAGGGGAAAGGGTCATGCGTCGTCGAGGATGGCGCCGTTGCGGGCGCCGGCCGCGGCCACCGCGGGCAGTTCGTCCAGCGGCAGCTCGGCGTAGTTCATCACCCGCAGCAGCATCGGCAGGTTCAGCGACGACACCCGCCGCACCGGCGTGCCCAACCGCGCGACCTTCGCCGCCAGATTGCTGGGCGACGCGCCGTACAGATCGGTGAGCACCAGCACGCCGTCGCCGCCGTCCACCCGCCGCAGCGCCGCGCTCGCCTGCGGCAGCGCCGCGTCGATGTCGGCGTCGAACGCCAGCTCGAAGGCCTCGGCCTTCAGCGGCAACTGCCGCAACAGCCGGGTCGCGACCTCGACGAGGGCGCTGCCGATGCCTGGATGGGTGACGAGGAGGATGCCGACGGACATGCCGTCAACTTAACAGACGGACGTGACGGGCCGGAAGCGGTGGCGGGCGCTCAATCGGCGCTTTCGTCGAGCGTTCGGTGGAACAGGGTGTTCAGACGGGGCACGATGGACGGATGGCGCTCGACATCCGGCTGCATCGTTTCCAGCCGCGCCAGCTGTTCCTCGACGAAGGCGTTGATCCGCGGCATCGGGTCGCCGACCCAGGTTTCGGGTGCGTTGCGCTTGCGCGCCAGCAGGTCGTCGATGTCGGCGACGAGGTCCGGGCGATCGTCGATCAGATGCAGCAGCCTGGCGAACTCGATCGGCGCCGGGGTGGCGTAGCGCTCCAGCCACAGCACCGACAGCAGCGGGCGCAGGGCGTAGAAGTATTTCTTCAGCGAGACCTGCTCGCCGCGCAGGTAGGCGCGCTCGGTGTTCCTGCCCATGCTGCGGTAGTGGTACATGCCGCTTTCCACGGAATACGTCTGCGGCAGCAGCGCACGCGCGCCGGCGGCGAATCCGCCGCGTTCGATGTAGCGGATCGGCGACTGGATCCATTCGACGAACGCGGGGTTCGATTTCCAGAACAGCCGAAGCGCCTTGCGCAGGTCCCAGCCGTTGAGGTCGATGTCGTCGACGATCGGATATTCGATCACGTCGCGGCGCTCTTCCAGATCGACCGCCTGATACCAGCGCGGCGGATGCGCGTAGATGAAGCGCACGTCGTAATCGGAATTCGGCGAGGCGAAGCCCCAGGCGCGGCTACCGGATTCCACCGCCAGCAGGATGCGCACGCCGTGTTCCTCCTCGGCGCGCGCCAGCCGGCGCAGGATCTCGGCGTGCACGTCGTCGGGGATCGCGGGGTCGTTGGGCGGTGCGAGGTTGGTATGGGGCATGGACATCGGCTCAGGGCAGCGGCTCAGGCCAGCGGCGTCGCGAACACCGTGATTTCCTCGCGATCGTGGTACAGCTGCTTCGCGCGGATCGTCAGCGGCATGCCGGCCTCGGCTTCGAAGCGTTCGAGGCAGAGCCGGGTTTCCTGCCAGCGTTTCTTCATCGGCAGTTTGAGATTGAAGATCGCGTGCCGGCACCAGCCTTCGCGGAACCATTCGGCCATCCGCGCTGCGACCCGCGATGGCTGTTCGACCATGTCGCAGACCATCCAGTCCAGCGGTTTCGCCGGATGCCAGGCGAAACCGTCGGCACGCAGATGCTGCACCAGACCGGTCTCCATCACGTGTTCGCGCAGCGGGCCGTTGTCGATCGCGACGACCTGCAGCTTGTGCCGGGTCAGCACCCAGGTCCAGCCGCCGGGCGCGGCGCCGAGGTCGGCCGCGCGCATGCCTTCGCGCAGCAGCTTCGCGCGCTCGTCGGCGGTGAGCAGGGTGAGGAT
>CAMLLG010000124.1 GCA_946480825.1 uncultured Lysobacteraceae bacterium | reverse complement strand
CAGCGGCGTGCCCAGTTCGTGCGCGGCGCCGGAGGCCAGCAGGCCCATGCGCACGATGTGTTCCTCTTCGGCGGCGCGCTGGCGCAGCTCGGCCAATCGCGCGTCGCGTTCGCGCAGGATGCCGCCGATGCGGCCGATGAACACCACCAGCAGCGCGGCCAGCAGCAGGAAGCAGATCAATAGCCCCTGCACGTAATGATCGCCGAGGCCGGCGCCGGGATGCGCGGCGATCTCGATCGGCGACGGCAGCATGATCAACATCGCGACGCAGACGCCGGTCGCGCCTGCGAGGATCCATGGGGCCGGCGGCCGCAGCAGGACCGTGCCCAGCGCGACCTGCAACAGGAACAGGAACACGAACGGATTGGTGATGCCGCCGCTCAAATGCAACTGCAGCGTCAGCGAGGCCACGTCGACCAGCAGACCGGCCAGGATCGCGGCGTTCGAGACGTGTCCGCGCCGTTTCCACCAGACCTGGCTGGCGAGGTTGAACAGGGCGAGCAGCAACAGCACGCCCAGCATCCAGCGCAGCGGCAGCGCGATGCCGATGCCGTAATGGACCACGAGAATGGTGAGCACCTGGCCCATCACCGCGATCCAGCGCAACTGGATCAACTGCTGCATGTTGCGCAACCCGGTGCGGTCGCGGGGCAGCGCATCGCCGCGATGCCGGCGCGCGTGATGCATTGGCGCGAGGCCGGTGGTGGTCCGGCCGGATGGCGTGTCAGCGGCGGTGGAGTGGGCCGGCATGGTCGAAGCCTCGTCGTCCGCGATCAGGGTGTGGACGATGCTGTCGTCCACGACGATCTTGCCGCAAACCGCCCGACAATACGAACAACCGCAGTCCCGCGATGGCCGTGAGCAGGGCCATGCCGAACCAGGTCAGCGCGTAGGAGAGATGCGAATCGCGGAACGTCACCACCGTCAGCCCGCCGCGCGGCCAGCCCGATGCGCCGGGGATCTGGACGGCATCGACGAAAAACGGCGCGACCGCATCGCCGGACAGTCCGCGCACCCGCGCGATCGCGGCCACGTCGCGCGAATACCAGCGATCCTGCGTCGGCGCATTGCGGCGCAGGAATCCGCCGGCCGGTTCGCTGAGCCGGAGCAGGCCCTCGATCCGGACCGCGCCAGCCGGCGGCGGTGCGACGCGCTCGCCGACGGGCACGAAGCCGCGGTTCACCAGCACGATGTCGCCGGTCTCGGTACGCAGCGGCGCGAGCACCCAACTGCCCGCGCCGAGCGCGGTCACCGCCTGGGTGCGCGTCTCCGCCACCGGCAGGAATCGGCCGGTCAGCGCCACGCGGCGATATTCGTCGTTCTCCGCGTCGATCGTCGACCATGCGTCGCGCGCGGGCGGCGCGACGGGTGCGGCGTCGACGCGCGCCTCCACGCGTGCGATCAGCGCCTGTTTCCAGTGCATGCGCTGCACCTGCCAGAGGCCCAGCGAGACGAATCCGGCGAACGCCAGCGCGAGCGCCGCCGCGAACGCGAGGGTGCGCGCGCGGGCGGTCATGGCGTGTTCCGCGGCGTGGGCGCGGGCATGTCCTGCATCTGGTGCGGCCCGGGCATCATGTTGCTGTTGAGGTGATGCATCACCCACAGCGAACCGCTCAGCACGATGATCACCAGCACCGCGGTGAACACCAGCGCCAGAAGGTTCCAGCCGCCTTCGGACTTCGTGTTCATGTGCAGGAAATAGATCATGTGCACGACGATCTGCACCGCGGCGAACAGCAGGATCACCACCGCGGCGAGCGTGGAGTTCGAGATCGTCTTCGTCATCACCAGCGCGAACGGAATCGCGGTCAGCACCACCGACAGTACGAAGCCGTTGAGATACTCGCGCGCGGAGACGTGCGGGATGCCGTCGTCGAAGTGCGCGTCGTGCGCATCGTGAGGCGTCGTTGCATGCTCCATGGCGGGATGCGTCATGGCAGAACCCCCATCAGGTAAACGAAGGAGAACACGCCGATCCAGACCACGTCGAGGAAATGCCAGAACATCGACAGGCAGGCGACGCGGCGGACGGTGGTGCGGGTCAGGCCGTGACGATGGATCTGCACGCACAGCACCGCCAGCCAGATCACGCCGAACAGCACGTGCAGACCGTGCGTGCCGACCAGCGCGAAAAACGACGACAGGAACGCGCTGCGCTGCGGGCCGGCGCCGAGCTGGATCAGATGGTGGAATTCGTACAGCTCGATCGCGAGGAAGCCCAGGCCCAGCGCGCCGGTCGCGACCAGCCAGCCGATCGTGGCGCGCGCGCGGCGGCGCTGCATCGCGATCATCGCGAAGCCGTAGGTGATCGACGACACCAGCAGGATCGCGGTGTTCAGGGCGATCAGGCGCAGATCGAACAGATCCGCGCCCGACGGCCCCGCGGCGTAGTTGCGCCCGAGCACGCCGTAGGCGGCGAACAGGCAGGCGAAGATCATCAGGTCGCTGAGCAGATACAGCCAGAAGCCGAACAGCGTGCCGTTCGCGGGATGGTGGCGGCCTTCGAGGTCGAGAAAGACGGTCGACATCGATGGACCCGCATCGATGCGGGCGATGGCGATGGACTCAGACATGGACGGACCTCAACTGTTCGCTGCGCGCGTGTTCGGTCGCGGCCACGACTTCGGCGGGGATGTGGTAATCGCGGTCGTCGTCGAAGCTGTGGACGATCGCGTAGGCCACGATCGCGACCAGCGAGACCACCGCCAGCCACCAGACATGCCAGATCATCGCGAAGCCCAGCGCGGTGCTGAGTACCGACAACACCACGCCGGCGGAGGTGTTCTTCGGCATGTGCACGGGCAGGAATCCGCTGGTCGGGCGCTCGAAGCCGCGCTGTTTCATGTCCCACCAGGCATCGTTGTCGTGCACCACCGGCGAGAACGCGAAGTTGTATTCGGGCGGCGGCGAGGACGTCGACCATTCGAGGGTGCGGCCGTTCCACGGGTCGCCGGTGACATCGCGCAACTGTTCGCGTTTGCGGAAGCTCACGTAGATGCAGAACAGGAACGCGGCGATGCCGATGGCGACCAGGAAGGCGCCGAACGCGGCGATCTGGAACCAGATCTGCAGCGACGGATCTTCGAAGTGGCTCATGCGCCGGGTGACGCCCATCAGGCCGAGCACGTACAGCGGCGTGAACGCGAACCAGTAGCCCGCGAGCCAGAACCAGAACGAGACCTTGCCCCAGAAATCGTCCAGCCGGAAACCGAAGGCCTTCGGGAACCAGTGAGTCATCGCCGCGAACGCGCCGAAGACCACGCCGCCGATGATCACGTTGTGGAAGTGCGCGACCAGGAACAGGCTGTTGTGCAGCACGAAGTCCGCCGGCGGCACCGCCAGCAGCACGCCGGTCATGCCGCCGACCACGAAGGTCACCATGAAGCCCATGGTCCACAGCATCGGCACTTCGAAGCGGATGCGGCCGCGGTACATCGTGAACAGCCAGTTGAAGATCTTCGCGCCGGTCGGGATCGAGATGATCATCGTGGTGATGCCGAAGAACGAGTTGACGCTGGCACCCGACCCCATCGTGAAGAAGTGGTGCAGCCACACCAGATACGACAGCACGGTGATGCACACCGTCGCGTAGACCATCGACGAGTAGCCGAACAGGCGTTTGCCCGAATAGGTCGAGACGATCTCCGAATACACGCCGAACAGCGGCAGGATCAGGATGTAGACCTCCGGATGGCCCCAGATCCAGATCAGGTTGACGTACATCATGGCGTTGCCGCCGAGGTCGCTGGTGAAGAAGTTGGTGCCGGCGTAGCGATCCAGGGTGAGCAGCGCCAGCACCGCGGTCAACACCGGAAACGACACGACGATCAGCACGTTGGTGCACAGCGCGGTCCAGGTGAACACCGGCATCCTCATCAGGCCCATGCCGGGCGCGCGCATCTTGACGATGGTCACCAGCAGATTCACGCCCGACAACAGGGTGCCGACGCCGGCGATCTGCAGCGCCCAGATGTAGTAGTCGACGCCGACCCATGGGCTGAAGGCGGCGCCCGACAGCGGCGGATACGCCAGCCAGCCGGTGGCGGCGAATTCGCCGAAGAACAGCGACAGCATCACCAGCCCAGCGCCGCTGGCGGTCATCCAGAAACTGAAGTTGTTGAGGAAGGGAAACGCCACGTCGCGGGCGCCGATCTGCAGCGGCACCAGATAGTTCATCAGTCCGGTGACCAGCGGCATCGCCACGAAGAAGATCATGATCACGCCGTGCGCGGTGAAGATCTGGTCGTAGTGATGCGGCGGCAGATAGCCGAGGTTGTCGCCGAAGGCCATCGCCTGCTGCAGGCGCATCATGATCGCGTCGGCGAAGCCCCGCAGCAGCATCACCAGACCCAGCACCATGTACATGATGCCGATCTTCTTGTGGTCGATGCTGGTGAACCACTCTTTCCAGAGATAGCCCCACAGCCGGTATTTCGTGATCGCTGCGCACAGCGCGATGCCGCCGATCATCGTGCCGATGAACGTCGCGAGGACGATCTTGTCGTGCAGCATCGGGATCGCGTCCCAGGTCATGCGGCCGAAGATCGGGGAGTGCTGGACGGTGGCGCTGTCGAAGGACATCGTGGGGACTTCCGGTAGCGATTTCAGAGCGGTGTGCGCCGTCTCAGGGCGATTTCATGCCGCCGAGCGTGGACGACAGGATGGGTTGCGCGGATGCGGGCAGGGTGCAGACCTCCGCGGACACGTAGGGCCCGAGACGCGGATCGCCGCGACGCGGCATCGCCAGCGCGTCCAGGCCGTCGAGGCCCAGTCCGCCTTCGGCGTCGAGCGCCATCATCTGGTCCATGCACAGGCGCTCGGTGTCGACGCAGCGATTGAGGATCGCCTCGTACAGACCGGCGTCGACGCGCGCGAAATGCCGCACCGGCTCGCGCTTGCTCGGCTTTTCGAGATCGAGATACGCGGCGCGGGTCAGTGCGCCATCGCTGCCGCGCACGCGCTGGACCCAGCGCTCGAAATCCGCGTCGGCCAGGCCGTGGAACTTGAAGCGCATGTGCGAAAAGCCCGCGCCGCTGTAGTTCGCGGAAAAACCTTCGTACTCGCCGGGCGCATTGATCACGGCGTTGAGGTTGGATTCCATGCCGGGCATGCCGTAGATCATTCCGGCGAGCGCCGGCACGTAGAACGTGTTCATCACCGACGAGGCGGTGATCCGGAACCGGACCGGGCGGTCGACCGGAACGGCGACTTCGTTGACCGACGCGATGCCCTGTTCCGGATAGACGAACAACCATTTCCAGTCGAGCGCGACCACCTGGATTTCCAGTGGTTTCGTGTCGACGGGTACGGGACGTCCGGCGTCGATGCGGTCGAGCGGGCGATAGGGGTCCAGCAGATGCGTGCTGATCCAGGTCACCGCGCCCAGGGCGATGATGATCAGCAGCGGCACGCCCCAGATCACCAGTTCCAGCTGGGTGGAATGGTCCCAGTCGGGCGTATAGGTCGCGTTCCGGTTGGAGGCGCGATAACGCCAGGCGAACCAGAAGGTCAGCGCGATCACCGGCACGATCACGATCAGCATCAGCAGCGTCGCCACGACGATCAGATCGCCCTGGCGCGCGGCGATGTCGCCGGCGGGATCGAGCACCAGCAGATCGCAGCCGGACGACAGCGCGACCGCCGCCAGCACAACGGCGGCGCGGGACATTCTGCGGAGCACGGATCTGCGGAACATGGATCTGCAGAGCAGCATGGACATGACGGTTCGGGGCATGGACTGAATTGACGCGGATCAATGTAGTGATCCGGTGTCGCTGCGAGAATTGGACGTTTTGTCCTATCGTTTCCGGGGCGCGTCTCTGCCACGCTGTCCGTGCGGCATTCCCATGGCCGCATGCCCTCAGCCGCATTCCTTCAGCGGGATTCCAGATGCGTTCCGTTCAGCTCACTCCTCACTCGTCTTCGGGCCCCAGCGCCTCCTCGCGCGACCACGGCACCCGGGCGCACCCCGATGTCGCGCCGGGCGAGATCGCCGTCGGCGTGGTCGTCGGCCGCGCTTCGGAATATTTCGATTTCTTCGTCTTCGGCATCGCCTCGGCGCTGGTGTTCCCCGCGGTGTTCTTTCCGTTCATGGACCGTCTGCAGGGCACGCTGTGGTCGTTCGCGATCTTCGCGCTCGCGTTCGTCGCGCGGCCGTTCGGCACGATGCTGTTCATGGCGATGCAGGCGCGCTGGGGGCGCGGCGTCAAACTCACCGTCGCGTTGTTCCTGCTCGGCACCGCCACGGCGGGCATGGCGTTCCTGCCCGCGTATGCGACCCTCGGCTGGGTGTCGATCGCGCTGCTCGCGTTCTTCCGTCTGCTGCAGGGCATCGCGCTGGGCGGGTCGTGGGACGGCCTGCCGTCGTTGCTCGCGCTCAATGCGCCGAAGGAACGCCGCGGCTGGTA
>CAMLLG010000123.1 GCA_946480825.1 uncultured Lysobacteraceae bacterium | reverse complement strand
TCGAGATCACCCACTTGGGGTTGGGCATCTGGTCGTAGACCTTGCGCAGCGCCGGTGCCATCTTGTTGACCAGGGTGCCGGCGACGATCATCACGTCCGACTGGCGCGGCGACGGACGGAACACCACGCCATAGCGGTCGAGGTCAAGGCGTGCGGCGCCCGCATGCATCATTTCCACCGCACAGCAGGCCAGACCGAAGGTCATCGGCCACATCGAGCCGGTGCGCGCCCAGTTCCAGAGCACGTCGAAGCTGGTGGTGACGAAGCCCTGTTCCAGCAGCGGATTGCCTTCGGCCGAAAGCAGGGTCTCCGGCCTCAGGATGTCGTCGACCCGCCCCTCCGGGATCGGATTGTTCGCGAAATCCGCGACTTTCTGGATGGTGTTGATCACGCTCATGTGCGGCTGGCCCGTGCGTCGGCGGAATTTGCGGCACAGCGATGTGCCGACGCGACGAAGGCCGCGGCCTTCGTCGCGACAAACGAACGCGGCTCGGCCGCGGGCGTCGGTACGCCGGTCGCGGCAGGACGCCCGAGCCGGCGCTTGAGGAACGGCTTCACTCCCATTCCAGCGCCCCTTTTTTCCACACGTAGATGAAGCCGATGAGCAGCAGGCCCAGGAAAATGCCCATCTCGATCAGGCCGAACATGCCGAGATCGCGGAACACCAGCGCCCACGGATAGACGAAGGCGATTTCCAGATCGAAGACGATGAACAGGATGGCGATCAGGTAGTAGCGCACATCGAAGCGCATGCGCGCGTCCTCGAATGCGTTGAAGCCGCATTCGTAGGGCGATAGTTTCTGGGGATCGAACCGTTTCGGGCCAAGGAAATTGCCGATGACGATCAGCGAAATGCCGATGCCTGTGGCAACGATCAGAAACAGCAGGGTCGGCAGATATTCGGCCAGCACTTCAGTTCTCTCGGCGTTGGGTTGTGTCGACGGAGGACGCGTTCCCGTGTCGCCGCGCCTCCGGTTCGCGCCTCCTTGGACGACCGCACGTGGTCGTACGGATGCATCCGGATGCGATCGAGTGTTGCGGAACCGTCGCGTTCGCCTCTCGGCGCGCGCCGGATCCGGTGCCGCTGTCTTTGTCGCCGTGATCTGGTGCCCAAGGGGGGACTCGAACCCCCACGACTTACGTCGCTACCACCTCAAGGTAGTGCGTCTACCAATTCCGCCACCTGGGCAATATCACGGCTTCGCACCGTTGTGATCGCGAAGCCCAACTATTGTAAAGGATGCTGAAGAAAAGTCGCACCCTTTTCGACGAAAACCGGACGGCGAAGCCGAATGATCGTCGTTTTTCGGAACGCGGACTGCAGTGCGTTCCGGCGCATCGGATGCGGATGGCCGCACCCGGAAGCGCTCAGCCTCCCTGCGGTGCCGGCTGCGTCTCCGGAGCTGCGGCAGGCGTCGCGGGCGCGGCGGCCGGAGCGGTTTGCGGAGCGGCCTGCGGGATGGGCTGCGCGGCCGGGGCGGTGGGCACCACTGGCGCCTTCGGCACCTCGGTCTTCTTCGGCGCGGTGGTCTGCGACATCACGCCGAGATCCTGTTCGGAAGGCGCCTGCGGCTTGCCGCCGTGGGTGGCGTACCAGGCCATGAACAGACTGATGCCGAAGAAGACGATGGCGAGCCATTTCGTCGACTTGGTCAGGAAATTGGAGGCTCCGCGGGAGCCGAACACCGTGGCCGATGCGCCTGCGCCGAAACCGGAGCCCGCCTGCGCGCCCGCGCCGCGTTGCATCAGGATCAGCGCGATCATGGCGATCGCGACCAGCACGTAAACCACATTGAGGATCAACAGCATCGTTGGCGCCCGTAAGGAAGTCAGGTCGGCCGGAGCGCCCGCCCCGGCGTCGGGATCGCGCGGAAACCGCGGCGATCAGACTCTGGCGGCCGCGACGATCGCGAGGAAATCGGCCGCCACCAGCGAGGCGCCGCCGATCAACCCGCCATCCACGTCCGGCTGAGCGAACAGCTCGGCCGCGTTGTCCGGCTTGCAACTGCCCCCGTACAGGAGGGGCAGCGAGCCGGCGATTGTAGCATCGCGCGCGGCGACTTCGCCACGAATGAAGGCGTGCACGGCCTGTGCCTGCGCGGGGGTGGCGGTCCTGCCGGTGCCGATCGCCCAGACCGGTTCGTAGGCGATGACCGCCCCGGCGAAGGCCTGCGGGCCGGCATGATCGAAGATCGCGCCGAGCTGGGTTTCGATCCGGTATTCGGTCTGATCGGCTTCACGCTCGTGCAGCGATTCGCCCACGCACAGGATCGGCACCAATCCTGCGTGCTTGGCGGCCACGAACTTGCGGGCGATGAGGGCATCGGATTCGGCGTGGTACTGACGACGCTCGGAGTGCCCGATCAGGCCGTAACGGACGCCGATGTCGACCAGCATGCCGGCGGACACCTCACCGGTGTAGGCGCCCTTCTCGTTGGCGCTGACGTCCTGGGCGCCGAAGGCGATGCCGCGGCCGTGGAAGTCCTCGATCAGCTCGCCGAGGTAAGGCAGTGGCGGCAGCACCACCACATCGGGACCGCCGGCCGCGAGGCCTGAGGCGATGGCACCCACCAGATCGGTGGCGAAGGCACGGGTGCCGTGCAGTTTCCAGTTACCGGCGACGATCTTGCGACGCATGACGCACTCCAGGACGAATCCTCGACAGGATAGCCGATGACGGGCCCGCACCGAACTGGTCAGGGTAGAGCTGCGGGTATGCTGGCCGCTCCAGACACGAGGGCACGGGATGACTCCACGGACATCGGGATACGCGCTGGTCACCGGCGCATCCAGCGGCATCGGCGCGGCGATCGCCCGCGAATACGCGCGCCGGGACGTGCCGCTCATCCTGACCGCGCGTCGCGCCGAGCGACTGGAAGCGCTGGCGACCGAGCTGCGGACGACCGTCGACGTGGTGGTGCTGACCGCCGACCTTGCGGATGCCGCGGCTCCGGCGGCGCTGCATGCCGAAGTCGTCGCGCGCGGCCTGCATGTGGCGCATCTGGTCAACAACGCCGGCTACGGCGTGCCCGGACGCTATCTGTCCTCCGACTGGCGCACGCACGCCGAATTCCTGCAGGTGATGGTCGCCGCGGTCTGCGAACTGACCCATCGCTTCCTGCCGGCCATGGAAGCCGCGGGTCACGGGCGGATCGTCAACGTGGCGTCGCTGGCCGGACTGGTGCCCGCATCGGCGGGACACACGCTGTACGGGGCCGCGAAGAGTTTCCTGATCCGTTTTTCCGAATCGCTGGCGCTGGAAGTGGCGGACCGCGGCGTACACGTCTGCGCGCTCTGCCCCGGCTTCACGTACACAGAATTCCACGACGTGAACGGCATGCGCGAGCGGGTCTCGAAGTTGCCGAAACTGCTGTGGCTGGATGCGGACCAGGTCGCGCGCCTCGGGCTGGATGCGGTGGAACGCGGCCGGACACGCTGCGTCACCGGCGGCGCGAATCGGCTCATCGCCGGGTTGTCGAAGTACCTGCCGGACGGATTGGCGCGGGCGCTCGTGGCCAGTCGCAGCAAGGAATTCCGCGACGCCGACTGAGCGTTGTTCCGACGAGCATGTTTCGACTGCAGCGCTTCGACGCGCGCTTTCGGGATCACGCATTCTTCTGCGGCACCAGCACGCGCATGACCCAGCCGACCAGCGCACCCGCCAGCGCGACGACACCACCCACGGCGACCGCGATGGCGAGCTCGAAAGGCCAGAGATTGTGCGCGGCGGGATCGGCGGCGACGTCCCACAGCAGTTTGCCCAACACGGCCAGGGGCACCCCGGCGCCTGCGGCGAAGGTCGCGGCGAAGATGCCCAGCCCCAGTCGCCAGCGCGCGATCATCGCTGCGAGGCCCACGACCCACAGGCCGATGCCGTAGAGCGCATCGGGCAGTTCATGACCCCGATCGATCCGCGCGGCATACGGGATGAGGACCGCGACGGCGCCCACCAGCGCGATCGCGAGGACGAAAGAGCGCACGGGCGCCGCGTCGCGGGTCCGATAAACGGGTTTGTGCATGGGAGGCGACTCGGCGGGGGAGGCCCACTGTGGCACGGTTCGCTCCACCGCGCCGGCCGGATCGATCCCTGCTGCGACGGAAGGCGCGACGGACGGCAGGCGGCGGACGCGCGAAGGCCGCCCTGCGGCGGCCTTCGGAGACGGCGCGAGGACGGCCGCGGCGGTCAGATCAACTTGATCTCGCGCAACCGTTCTTCGAGGTAGCCCTGGGCGGTGATCGGCTCGGGATAGCGGCTCGGGTTGTCCGCGCTCACGCAGGCGGGCAGCACGTCGATCAGGAAGTCCGGATTCGGGTGCAGGAAGAACGGCGTGGAGTAGCGCGGCTTGCGCGCCTGGTCGCCCGGCGGATTGACCACGCGATGGGTGGTCGACGGATAGACGTGGTTGGTGAGCCGCTGCAGCATGTCGCCGATGTTGACGACGATCGTGTCCGCATCGGACGTGAACGGCACCCACTCGCCGTGCTTCGACTTCACTTCCAGACCTGCGGCGCTGGCGCCGACCAGCAGCGTGATCAGATTGATGTCTTCGTGCGCGCCCGCGCGTACGTTCGGGATGTCGTCGGCGGTGATCGGCGGATAGTGGATCGGACGCAGGATCGAATTGCCGTTGTCGGTCTTGTCGGCGAAGTAATGCTCCGGCAAACCGATGTGCAGGGCCAGCGCCGCCAGCACGCGCGCGCCCAGCGCATCGAGCGCGCCGTACAGCGCGAGCGCGCGCTCGCGGAATTCCGGCACTTCGTCGGGCCACACGTTCGCCGGCATCACCTCCGCGTACTTCTGATCGCGGACTTCGCGGCCGACGTGCCAGAACTCCTTGAGGTCGAAATGCTTGGAATCCTTCGCGGTCTCGACGCCGAACGGGGTATAGCCGCGGGCGCCGCCGCCGCCGGGGATGTGATAACGCTTCTTCACGTCATCGGGCAGAGCGAAGAAACGCACGAACACATCGTAGGCGCCGTCGATCAGCTGCTGCGGAATGCCGTGGCCGCGGATGCCGGCGAATCCCCATTCGCGGTAGGCCGCGCCGAGTTCGGCGACGAAGGCATCGCGATCGGTGTCGAATCGCTGGATGTCGAGGGTCGGAATATAGGGCTGCGTGCTCATGTCGTTCTGTCGTCCTGGAAACGTGTCGTCGTCTGGAATGCGTCGCGTGGCGTGTCCCGGCGATTATCGCCTACGAACGGCCGCCTACGAACGGCCGCCTACGAACGGCCGCCTACGAACGGCCGCTGCGGAGGCCGTTGCCGGCAGGTCGCGGAATTCTGGACGCCGCAGGCCATGGCGGTGTTGATCGCGATCAAGATCGATCAGGCCGCGGCGCGGACCGCCTCGGCCAGCCGATCCAGGGTGGCCTGCATCAGGCCGGCATCGTCGGCTTCCACCGTGACCCTGACCACGGGCTCGGTCCCCGAAGGCCGCAGGAACGCGCGCCCCCTGCCCTGCACCGCCGCCTGCGCCTGTGCCAGCGCGGCCTTCACGCTGCCCGCTTCGGCCGGCCGGCTGCCGGCCGCCACCTTCACGTTGACGGTCTTCTGCGGCACCTTCACGAATCCCGCCAGCACCTGCTGCAGGCTCAGCCCGCGCCGGCGCAGCACTTCCAGCACCTGCAGGGCGCTGATGATGCCGTCGCCGGAACTGACGCGATCCAGGCACAGCAGATGCCCCGAAGTCTCGCCACCGAGCGTGCCGCCGTGTTCGAGCAATGCCTGGTGCACGTAACGGTCGCCGACCTTGGTGCGGACGAATTCGATGCCGCGCTCGGCGAAAGCGCGCTCCAGCCCGTAATTGGTCATCAGCGTACCGACCACGGGTCCGCGCAGACGGCCCTCGAGCTTCCAGTCGGTGGCGAGCACGTACAGCAGGTCGTCGCCATCGCGCACCTGGCCGTCGCTGTCGACGAACATCACCCGGTCGCCGTCGCCGTCGAAAGCGATGCCGAGGTCGGCACCGGTCTCGCGGACGCGGGCCACCAGCGCCTCGGGATGGGTGGAACCGACGCCGTCATTGATGTTCACGCCATTGGGATCCACGCCGATGGCCTCGACCCGCGCGCCGAGTTCGCGCAGCACCAGCGGGCCGATCTGGTAGGTGGCGCCGTGCGCGCAGTCGACCACGATGCGCATGCCGCCAAGATCGAAACGCCGTGCGACCGAGCCCTTGCAGGCTTCCACGTAGCGGCCGATGGCGTCGCGGGTGCGCACGGCCTTGCCGAGCTGATCGGACGCCACCGTGCTGAACGGCCTGTCGAGCGCGGCCTCGATCGCCAGTTCGGTGGCGTCGTCGAGTTTCTCGCCCTCGGCCGAAAAAAACTTGATGCCGTTGTCGTAGTGCGGATTGTGCGACGCGCTGATCACGATGCCGCCGTCGGCGCCCAGCGAACGGGTGAGATGCGACACCGCCGGCGTGGGCATCGGGCCCATCAATTGCACGTCCACGCCGGCGGCGACCAGCCCCGCTTCCAGCGCGGCTTCGAACATGT
>CAMLLG010000122.1 GCA_946480825.1 uncultured Lysobacteraceae bacterium | reverse complement strand
ACGAAGAAGGTGCCGACGATCGAGGCGACGATCGACACCGCGCCCAGCACCATCGGATACATCACGCCGCCGTAGCCGTAGGTGGCGAACGAGATGCCTGCGATCAGCATCGAGGCGACGATGGTCACCGCGTAGGTTTCGAACAGATCCGCCGCCATGCCGGCGCAGTCGCCGACGTTGTCGCCGACGTTGTCCGCGATCACCGCCGGATTGCGCGGGTCGTCCTCGGGGATGCCGGCTTCGACCTTGCCCACCAGATCGGCGCCGACGTCGGCGCCCTTGGTGAAGATGCCGCCGCCGAGGCGCGCGAAGATCGAGATCAGCGACGAGCCGAACGCCAGGCCGATCATCGGCTGCAGCGCGGCCTTGATCGCGGCTTCATCGTTCACGAAACCGCCGACGACCGCGAAGTAGCCGGCCACGCCGAGCAGACCGAGACCGACCACCAGCATGCCGGTGATCGCGCCGCCGCGGAAACTCACCGCGAGCGCGTCGTTGAGGCCCTTGGTCGCCGCCTGCGTGGTGCGTACGTTGGCGCGCACCGAGACGAACATGCCGATGAAGCCGGCGACGCCGGACAGCACCGCGCCGATCGCGAAACCGATCGCCGTGGGCCAGCCCAGGCCGGGCACCAGTCCGATGACGACGAACAACACGGCGCCGACGATGGCGATCGAGGTGTATTGCCTGCGCAGGTAGGCACCGGCGCCTTCCTGGATCGCCGCCGCGATCGTCTGCATGCGTTCGTTGCCGGCGGGTTGCGCCATGATCCAGCGCGCGGACACGATGCCGTAGAGAATCGCGATGGCCGCAGCGGCCAATGCGATCCACAAAGCCTGTTGCTCGAGCATGAAACCCTCCCCAGAGTCGTGAAGTTGTGACAATGGAAGCGGATCGCGATCCGCGTCCGGAACGATGCCGCGCCGATGCATGCATGGCACGGGGCAACCGCTCGACTATCGCATAGCGGCCGCCCGGGTTGGAACACGTCCGCTTGGAACCGATACGCACGTCAAGGGGACGCATTCTGGATGGTGCGTTGCAGCATGCCCGACGCCTCGCCCGCAGGCTTCGATCCAGCGCGAGTTCATCCGCATCCGGGCAGTGTCCGTGTCCTGCAACCCTCACAGGATTCCGCATGCGCTTCGCTCCGTCCCGCCGTTCCCGCCGTGCGCCGACGCCCGCCTTCGCGTCGGCATGGGTGCTGGCCTGCGCACTGGCGACGATCTTCGCGCCGACGATCTCGCCCGCGAGCGCGCAGGCCGCGACGCAGGCGCCCGAAATCCGGCGCGAGCCCTTTCCGCCGCAGGCCACCGGCACGGTCCACACCATCCGCATCATTCCCGAGACCTGTACCTATCTGCAGGGCGGTTTCGTCGCCGATCCGGCGCGGCCCTATCGTTTCGGCGCCGCGCGCACCTCGAAGCGTTGCCAGGCGCGGGCGCGGCTGGTCGATCCGGCCCGGGCGAACCCGTCCGTCGCCGCCGGCTGGATTCTCAACGATCTGATCCGCATTCCCAGCGCCGACTGCCCGTCGCGACAGGCGGTCATCCATGTCTGGCGCAAACCCGCGCACAACGTACCGCCGCCGGCCGACGCCCAGGGCCGCCCGCGGATCTATCTCGAAGACGCGAAACGCCAGGCCGAAGCCGGCAGGATCGCACCGCTGGCGCAATACGCGGCGGTGCTGACGATGGAAGGCCGCGGCTGCGGCGCCGCGGCCCCTTGAGACGCCCGATCAGCGCGTGCGCGCGGGCGCGTCCGTCGTCGGCGGCTCCGTCGGTGCGGCCGGTTCTGCCGGTTCGTCCGCGGGCTCGGGTTCGGTCGTGGTTTCGGGCGTGGATTGCGGCTGTGCGGTCGCCGCCGGTGCGGTGGTGGCTGGTCGCAGGCGTGCCAGCGGGTCGACGTATTCCGTGGGAATCGCCGGAATCTTGTCCTGCGGAATGCGGAACTGATCCTTCGCAAGCAACTGCACGCAGGTCCAGCCGAGTCCGGTGAACACGTCCCTGGTCAATTGCGCCCTGTTCGCATGCAGTTGATCCCGCGTCGGTCGACTGGGGTTGTCGCTGGTGGTGGCGAGGCAGGACGCTTCACTGATCGCTCGCCCGGTCCTGGTATCGATCAGTTGCGCGATCGCCATGTAGGTGAGTCGATAGTGGCTCCAGTCCGTCGGGTAATAGCCGTAATTCCACAGAATGCCGCGGACCGACAGCACGTAGTCCGTCTCGGGATGGAGCTTGGCGATTTTCGCGGGTTTCGATTCCCTGGTTTCGACCGAATCGACCGGCAGCACCTGCATGCCGTGCACATCCCGCAGAAGCTGCCCCAACTGTTCGCGCAGCAGGACGGCGGGGTCCTGGATGGCGTTCTCGCGAACGAAATCGTTGCCGGCCTTGATCATGCCCAGTGCACCGAACATGCCCAGCGTCGCCTTGCCGGAGGTCATCGCGCTGAATGCCGGTACTTCGTGCAGCGTGACCGCTGCGGTTTTGCCCGGCAGGGCAGCGGCATCGGCTTCGCCGATCGGTTTCGGCTTCCTGGCGGCGTGGCCGGCGAAGGGGAGCAGGACGAGGGCCGTGGCGACGATGGCGGCCTTGAGGAAAAGCGTCGGTTTCAAAGGAATCCCCTGTGGAATGCGTGAAGGGCGGGCCGGGATGCGCGGCCCGCGCCTGTGTAGCACCTCATCCGGGGAGGATCAATGCTGAACGCGGAATCCGGCGTCGGGCGCCGCATCCATGCGCATCGCGCGACGCGCGTCAATCGCGCAGCGGCACGCCGACGCTGCGCAGGAAGGCTTCGACCTCGCGGGTGTAGGCGTTGTCTTCGCCGAGGTCGCGGTTGATCGCCATGTGCGACAGCGGTGTGGGCAGCAGTTCGGCGCGACCGCCGAGGCCGCGTGCCTTGTCGACGAAGCCGCGGTTGTCGTCGCAGGCATCGCGGCGGCCGCTGGCGCAGACCGCCAGGATCGGCGCGGTCTTCGCGCGCAGCTGATGCAGGGGCGAGGCCGCGTGCCAGAACGCGGGATCGGTGCCGAACGCGTTCTCGAACAGCGGCGGTGCGCCGCGTTCCAGTCGCGACACCACGTCGATCGTGCCGGCATCCAGCAGCACGGTCGCGCGCCACGGTCGCGCGCCGGCGTCGCGGACCATCGTCGGCGAGGCCGCGAGCAGCGCGATGAGATGCGCGCCCGCGGAATGGCCCATCAGCACGAAAGCATCCGGATCGCCGCCCAGCCCGGCGACCGTCGCCTGCGCTTTCGCGACCGCCCGCGCCACGTCGCGCGCCTGCTCCACCGGATCGGCGTCGGGCACCAGCCGGTAATTGGTCGAGATCACGATCGCACCGGCCGCGGTCCAGCGCCGCTGCTTCGCTTCGATCAAACCGCGCATCGACTTGTCGCCGCGCCGCCAGCCGCCGCCGTGCACGTAGAAGATCGTCGGGGCCTGCCCGGATTGCGCGGGCAGATAGACATCGAAGCGCTGCCGGGGATGCGTACCGTAGGCGATTTCCCGCATCGCCGCGGCATCGCTGGCATGCGCCGCGGCCGACGCGGGATCGCGCAGCATCGCGCCCGCGGCCAGCACCAGCATGAATGCGAGCGACGGCCACGGAGGCCTGCGGCCGAACGCGCTCACGGCGTCGCTCCGTCCCGACGACGGTGCGTGCGCAGCCATTCGCGCCGTTCTTCCGGCGACATCCGCTTCAGTTTTTCGCGCAGCGCGGCGCGCGCTTCCGGCGACAGATCGCGACTCTGTTCATAGGCCGAACGCGCGCGCTTGCGCTGCTCGGGCGACATCTGTTCCCAGCGACGCTGGCCGTGCCGTGCGTCGCGCCGCTGTTGCGGCGACATCTGCCGCCAGCGTTGCGCGTGCTGCAGCATCCGCGCGCGACCGCCGGGATTGTCGTTCCAGCGTTCGCGCAGCACCGCGATCATCGCTTCGCGCTGTGCCGGCGTGAGTTTGTCCCACTCGGGCAGCGACGGCGCATTGCGTGCGGATGCGGCGCCGTGCGGTGGAGGTGGCGGTGGATTCCGGGCCGTGGCGATGCCCGCGCAGGCGAGCATCGTGCAGAGCAGGGCGCGCAGGACATGGGTGCGGCTCATAGCGACTCCGTGACATCGGCCTGGCCTTCGTTCGCGGCCAGCCACAGGTAGAAATCGGGATTCTCTTCGAACGTATCGAGGCCGAGCGCCTCGTCGCCGGCCTCGAGTTCCGCGGCCAGCCACTCGTCCGGCAGGCTGTCGACATCGACCACGTCGCTCGTGGGGGCCTGTGTGTCGATGTCCATGCCGTCGATGTCGCCGTTGTCGACGGCGGCGACCGTGGGTGCGGTCTGCGGTGCCGGCGTGGGCGCGACGGTGGGCGCCGTGGTCGATCCGCTGTTGTCGGCGATGGTGTCGTCAGAGATGGTGTCGACGGCGGCGCGTTCGATGGCCACCGCCGGTTGCGGTGCGGCGGTCCCGGCATCGTCCGCACCGCGAATCACGAACAGGCCGACCGCCAGCGCCACTGCGGCCGTGCTGCCCAGTGCGAGCATCGGCCAGACCTTGAAGCCGGTTTCGCGCGGCCCGGCCAACGCGGCGCGGCGGCGCTGCGCCAACTGCGCGCGCACCCGCGGCGAGAGATTCTCGAGCGATGCCCGGTGCGCGTCGCGTGCCGCGTGCTCGAACGGCATGGGCCGGTCGTCGGCGCGGGAATGGGGCGAGTGGTCCGAGGTCATCGGAAATCCTCCAACTGCTTCTGCAAAGACTCGCGGGCGCGGGAGAGGTGGGTCTTCACCGACCCTTCGCTGCAGCCCATGATGCGGGCGGTGGTGGCGACATCGCAGTCCTCCAGCACCCGCAGGGTGAAGGCCTCGCGCTGGCGCGCGGGCAGCGCGCGCAGGGCCGAGGCCAAAGTGTCGTACGCCTCGCGATGATCGTGGGCGCCCGACGGGTCCGGACCGGTATCCGCGGCCTGGTCGGTCCAGTCGATCTCGCCGTCGTCGTCGCGGCCGCTCTTCGGAGACACCAGCCAGCGCATCCGGAACAGACCGCGCCGCTGCATGTCCACGATCCGGCTGCGCAGGATGCTCCAGAACAACGGCGTCCATTCGGCGGCGGGGCGCTCGCGATAGCCCATCATCTTGATCATTGCGTCCTGCACCGCGTCCAGCGCGTCCTCGCGATGGCGCAGGCCCAGTTCGGCGAAGCGGAACGCCCGCGCCGAGATGCCCTCCAGGAAGGCATCGAAAGAAAGGCCCTCGGCCGCCACCGGGGTGGAGACGGCCGAGGGAACGCGTTGTCCGGCATCCGGGCTCACGCGCGAAAGCATAGTGGTGGAACGCTCATCGTGGGCGCTGCCGTCCGCCATGTGGGCATCGATCCGTCCGCAGGCTCAATGACGGCGATCCACTCGACGATCCTGTCGACGATCCCAGCGGCGGTCGAAACGCTCGCCGCGGCGGTCGAGGCGGTTGTCGGCGTGATCGCCCCTGCGATCGAGACGGTGCTCGATGCGGTCGCCGCGGTCGTCGAACGCGTTCGCGCGGCGTTCGTGGCCGCGGTTCTCGGCGATCTCGGCGCGGCGGTCCAGGCGCTCGTCGATGCGGTCGCCCTGGCGATCCAGGCGGCGGTCGATCTGGTCCCCTCGACGATCGAAGCGATGTTCGACGCGGTCGCCGCGGTCGCGGTGATCGGCGGCGAGGGCGTTGCCGGCGGCCAGCGAGGCCAGAATCAGGCAGGAAGCGATCAGGGATTTCATGGGCTGTCCTTCGGGGATGGGAGGCGGGGTTCGCATGCCGGCCGGCGGGACAGAGAACGCCCCCGCTGCCCTGCGGTTGACAGCCACCCGCTGTATTCATCCGCGGTTATGATGCCGACAGACCCCCGGAACAGGACGACGAACGTGGATGGTTTTGTGGCGCTGTACATCTTCATGCTGGCGGCCATCGCCGGCCATGTGATCATTTCGCGCGTGCCGGTGATCCTGCACACCCCGCTCATGTCGGGCAGCAACTTCATCCACGGCATCGTGCTGATCGGCGCCATGGTCGTGCTCGGCCACGCCGACACCACGCTGGAGAAGGCCGTCGGCTTCGTCGCCGTGCTGCTGGGCGCGGGCAACGCCGCCGGCGGTTACGTCGTCACCGAGCGCATGCTCGACATGTTCAAGTCTTCGAAGAAGCCCGACGGCAAGGGGGACAAGGCATGAGCACGCCCGAACTGCTGTCGCTGCTGGTCAAGATCAGCTACTTCGTCGCCGCCACCCTGTTCCTGCTCGGCCTGCAGCGCATGGCCTCGCCCAAGACCGCGCGCAGCGGCATCCAGTGGGCCGGCGTGGGCATGGTGCTCGCCACCGTCGCCACCTTCTTCCTGCCCGGCCTGCACAACCTGCCGCTGATCGCCATCGCGATCGTGCTTGGTGTGGTCGTCAACTGGGTCTGGGGCAAGAAGGTCGCCATCACCGACATGCCGCAGATGGTGGCCCTGTTCAATGGCATGGGCGGCGGCTCGGCCGCGGCCATCGGCGCGGTGGAACTGCTGCGCTTCTCGGCCGAAGGCAAGGCGCCGAACACCGTGACCCTCGGGCTCGCCGTGGTCGGCGCACTGATCGGCGCGGTCTCGCTCACCGGCTCGGTCATCGCCTGGGCCAAGCTCGACGGCCGCATGGACAAGCGCTACACCTTCCCGGGCCAGCAGATCTTCAACGCCCTGGTCGCCATCGCCGCGGTCGTGCTGGGCGTGCTCGCCCTCACCACTCTGCAGGTGCCGTACATCATCGCGTTCTTCGTCGCCGCGCTGGCGCTGGGCGTGCTGATGACCCTGCCCATCGGCGGCGCCGACATGCCGGTGGTGATCTCGCTGTACAACGCCTTCACCGGCCTCGCGGTCGCGTTCGAAGGCTACGT
>CAMLLG010000121.1 GCA_946480825.1 uncultured Lysobacteraceae bacterium | reverse complement strand
ACCAGGATCAAAAAGCGGTTGGCAATCGGGGGGAGTCCATATACGCCCTACGAAAGAAAAACAGGGGGAGAGTAGAGTTTTAACCCGCAAGCTCACAGGGTGGACTCGTCGGGTAGCGACGAGCGCAGCGAACCCCGCCCATCGGTGCAACACCCGCGGTCGCTGTCGCCGGCGGCCGAGGTCATGCCATCTTCACCCGGGCACTGATCCGCGTGGCAGCGGACTGACCGCCGGACGCCCCGAATTCCGTATTTCCCTGGGGATCCGTACACTCACGGATAGGTCGCTCGACCGGGGAATGCAAGATGACGCTGTTGAACGTGCTGATCGTGGCCCTGGCCACGCTGATCGGGCTGCTTTTGTTGCTGTGGCTGCTGCTGCGTTACGCGTTGCCCTGGTGGCTGGCGCGCAAGATCGCCGCGATGGCGAACATGCCGCAGACCGGGATCGCCGCGCGCATCACCCTGGTGCCGACCGCGCAGCCCTGGCAGCAGCCCGCGACCGCAGGCCTGATCGAGGCGATGCAGGCCGCCGGTTTCGCGGAAATCGGCCGTTATTCGGTGCCGGAAATGCCGGGCATGCAACTGTGGACCGGTGCGCATCCGCACGACGGCGTCGCCGCCGCGGTCTACGACCACAACGTCATGCCGTCGTTCTTCGACGTGGTGCGCGTATACGAGGATTACCGCACCTGCACGGTCAGCACCAATCCGATCCACGATCCGGGCAATGTGCCGCCGGGCAGCCGCTGCGTCGCCGATCCCGCGCTGTCGCCGGCCGAGGCCTTCGCCGCGTTGCGCGCGCAGCCTTTCGACGGCGACGCGCTGTGGGTCGACGCGCTGAATTTCGCGCCGGTGTTCATCGAGCTGTATGCGCGCTCGATCGATCACATCCTCGCGAAGAAGATGCCGGATGCCGAGCAGATGCGGCAGGTCGGCGAACGCGTGTCGGAAGCCACCGGGCAACCCGTGCCGCAGCTCGACGAGCGCCAGATGCGGATGGCGGTGGAGATGGAGCGCGCCAACCGGCTCTCCGCGTTGCAGGAGGCGATCATCGATTGTTTCCTGCAGTCCGGGCAGATCGACGCGCGCGAGTGGGAGCGCGTGCGCGACCGGGTGATGGTCGTCCACGACCTGCTGAGCCGCGAGGACGCGGCCGATCTGGCGCGGACCGCCGCCGATTGGGAACTCTCGCAGCCGGTGGTCGACGAGGTGGTGGCCGAAGCGCTGTCGCCGCTGGACACTTTCGAGAAGATCACCTCGGTGTTGCCCGAAGCGCAGCGCCTGCGCCTGCTGGGCGAGGTCGATCATCCGCTGTACGCGCAGCTGTATGCCGGGATGGCCTGACGGCTCGTTCCGAATCCGCATCCAACGCGATCGGTAGAGCGGCCTTCAGGCCGCTGTTTTGCGCATCGGAACGACAATAGCCTGAAAATCGCGCTCTTTTCCGAAGAGCAGCGGCCTGAAGGCCGCTCTACCGGTGGCGTCGAGACCAAGCGATCGGACCGGCGATCTCGACCGGGCGCGGAGATTGCGATGTGCTTCGGCAGCCGCGTCGTGCTCAGGTTTTCGACGCGGCGAGCGCCTGCAGTTTCAGCGTCGTCGCCCAGTTGCGCGCGGTGATGCGGTCGCGGAATTTCGCGCCGGACAGCGCATCGCCGATGCGGCTGTCGAGGATGCCGTCGGGGCACCAGAGATAGCAGGCGTGCGCGCCGAGCGCGAAGGCTTCGTCGGGATGGTCGCGGCGCAGCGTTTCGAGCGGCGTGCGGTCGCGGTCGTCGAGATGGAAGCCGACCAGCATCCGCGAGGGATCGTCGATGCGATCCACGAACGGATTGTCCGCGATCGCCGCATCCAGCGTCGCCGCCGTCAGCACCAGCGTGTTCGCGGACACGCCGGTGCGTTCGATCAGCGCCGCGGCGATCCGCGTCGCATCCGCGACCGCCGACGTGCGTCCGCCCTCGAAGACCACGTTGCCGCTGTTGAGCAGGGTGCGCACGTTCGAGAAACCGAGATCCTCGAACATCGCCTTCAGCTCGGCCATCGCGATGCGCTTGGCCTTGCCGACGTTGATGCCGCGGAACAGGGCGATCCTCGTCGACACGTCAGACTTCCAGCGTGGCCAGATCGCCCTTCGCTTCCAGCCACGTCTTCCGATCGCCCGCGCGCTTCTTCGCCAGCAGCATGTCCATCAGCGCATGGGTGTCCGATCCGTCGTCGACGGTCAGCTGCACCAGCCGGCGCGTGTCCGGATGGATCGCCGATTCGCGCAACTGCAGCGGATTCATTTCGCCGAGACCCTTGAAGCGGGTGACGTTGACCGCGCCGCCGAAGCCCTTGGTGTTCGCGGCCTTCTCGCGGTCGATCTTTTCCAGCAGCAGGCGTTTTTCTTCCTCATCCAGCGCGTAGAACACCTGCTTGCCCACGTCCACGCGGAACAGCGGCGGCATCGCCACGAAGATGTTGCCGGCGTTCACCAGCGCCGGGAAATGTCTGAGGAACAGCGCCGACAGCAGGGTCGCGATGTGCAGGCCGTCGGAGTCGGCGTCGGCCAGGATCACCACCTTGCCGTAGCGCAGGCCGCTGATGTCGTCCTTGCCCGGGTCGCAGCCGATCGCGACCGCGAGGTCGTGCACTTCCTGCGATGCGAGCACGCTGCCGGAGGCCACTTCCCAGGTATTCAGGATCTTGCCGCGCAGAGGCAGGATCGCCTGGAAATCCTTGTCGCGCGCCTGCTTCGCCGAGCCGCCGGCCGAATCGCCTTCGACCAGAAAGAGTTCGGTGCGCGAGAGATCCTGGCTGATGCAGTCGGCGAGCTTGCCCGGCAGCGCGGGACCTTGCGTGACCTTCTTGCGGACGATCTGCTTCTCGGTCTTCAGGCGCGCGGCGGCACGTTCGATCGCGAGCTGCGCGATCTTTTCGCCGAGTTCCGTGTGCTGATTCAGCCAGAGCGAGAACGCATCGTGCGCGGCGCTTTCGACGAAGGCCGCGGCCTGCCGCGACGACAGCCGCTCCTTGGTCTGGCCGCTGAACTGCGGGTCGGTCATCTTGACGCTGAGCACGAAGGCGACGCGATCCCACACGTCTTCCGGCGCCAGCTTCACGCCGCGCGGCAGCAGATTGCGGAAATCGCAGAATTCCCGCAATGCGTCGGTGAAACCGGTGCGCAGGCCGTTGACGTGGGTGCCGTGCTGCGCGGTCGGAATCAGATTGACGTAGCTTTCCTGCACCAGCTCGCCGTCCGGCACCCAGGCCGCGGCCCAGTCGACGACTTCGGAATCCTTCTTCAGCTGGCCGACGAACAATTCCGGCGGCAGCACTTCGGTCGCACCCATCGCGCCCTTGAGGTAATCGCGAAGACCGTCTTCGTAGTACCACTGATCCTTTTCGCCGGTCGCCGCGTCCAGCAGGGTCACGGTCAGGCCCGGGCACAACACGGCCTTGGCGCGCAGCAGATGGCGCAGATGGCGGATCACGAATTTCGGCGAATCGAAATACTTGCCGTCCGGCCAGAAGCGGACCCGGGTGCCGGTGTTCTTCTTCCCGACCGAACCCACGACTTCCAGCGGGGTGGCGCGGTCGCCGTCGCGGAAGGACATGCGGTACTCGTTGCCGTCGCGCTTGATGTGCACTTCCACCAGTTTCGACAGCGCGTTCACCACGCTGACGCCGACGCCGTGCAGGCCGCCGCTGAAGGTGTAGTTCTTGTTGCTGAATTTGCCGCCCGCGTGCAGGCGGGTGAGGATCAGCTCGACGCCCGGAATTTTCTCTTCGGGATGAATGTCCACCGGCATGCCGCGGCCGTCGTCGGAGACTTCGCAGCTGCCGTCGGCGTGCAGCACCACGTCGATGCTCCTGGCGTGGCCGGCGAGGGCTTCGTCGACGGCGTTGTCGATCACTTCCTGCGCCAGATGATTCGGGCGCGAGGTGTCGGTGTACATGCCCGGCCGGCGTTTGACCGGATCCAGGCCCGACAGGACTTCGATGTCTGCGGCGTTGTAGCGTGAACTCATGCGGGGGCGTCGATCTGATGGATGGCGTGAAGGGAGGGCCGGCGCGGGCGTCGGCTCAGGGACAGTCGGCGGGCCGGATGTCAGCCGAAGCGAGCATCTGGCCGACCTGGTCGCGCAGTTCCTTGCGCACTTCGATGCGATGCCGGATCAGCAGCGCCCGTTCCTTGACCAGTTCGCGGCAGGCATCGGAGACCAGCGCCTTTTCCAGTATGCGCACTTCCTCGGCGGACATCGGTCCGGGCGGCATGCCTGTGGTGGACGTGGCGAATACGAGCGTGCTGCCTTCGGCCGAAATGCGTTCGAGCTTGAAGCCGTCGCCGAGGTCCCGCGGCAACTGGATGCGGCGATTCATCTCGGCCGCCAGCGCCTGCGCGGTGATCGGCTCGCCGGGCCGCCCGATCAGCCACGCGAGCCCGATCACCACCGCCAGACCCAGGACGAGCCACAGCGGATGGAAGGAAGAGGCGGACTTGCGCGAGCGGGCGTTCATGCGGACATCGTCGGGCGGCGGGGCGGATCGCGTCCCGCGCGGATGCGCGGGGCTGCGGTCGAAGGCGGCGAGCTTGGCGGCCCCGTCGTGCGGGGTCAAGCCGTTCAGGCCGGGGTCGAGGCGGCCTGCCGGATTCATGCCGCAGTCCGTTCCGCGCCGGTATGGTGCCCCGGACCGCGAAGAAACCGCCGAACCTCCGGCGCATGCGGTCGACAACGCCCATGAACCGTTACCGCCGCCCCGCTTTCGTCCTGGTGCCGCTGGCGCTGGCGGCCGCGCTGCTGGCGTATGCCGGCAGCATCGCCGCCCAATCCGGCGCCAAGCCGCCCACGCAGACCGATGAAGAGGCCGACAAGGCCAAGGCCGATGCCGAAAAACGCCGTCAGGCCGACGAAGCTGCCCGCAAGGCCGAAGCCCGCAAGCCCAAGCGCGACAAGAACGGGGACCGCAAGGATCCCGAGCGCGAGCTGGAGGAAGAAGAGGACATCTGAGCCCACCTCCCGCCCGCGCCTTCCACGCCCCGGTTCTCCGGGGCGTTTTTCTTTCCCGGAAAATCAATCGCTTGCGTCTTCGGGGGTCGCCGCAACCGGCGCTTCCCGGTAGACTGTGGCTTTCCAGCGACCCGCTGCCGCCATGAATCCCCCCAGCTCCGCGACACCCCTCGTCTTCGTCACCGGCGGCGTGGTGTCCTCGCTCGGCAAAGGCATTGCCGCCGCCTCTCTCGCCGCCATCCTCGAGGCCCGCGGCCTGCGGGTGACGATGATGAAGCTCGACCCCTACATCAACGTCGATCCGGGCACGATGAGCCCGTTCCAGCACGGCGAGGTGTACGTCACCGACGACGGCGCGGAGACCGATCTCGATCTCGGTCACTACGAGCGTTACGTCAATACCCGCCTGTCCGGGAAGAACTCCATCACCACCGGCAAGATCTACGAAGCGGTGATCCGCAAGGAGCGGCGCGGCGATTACCTCGGCGCGACCGTGCAGGTGATTCCGCACATCACCGACGAGATCAAGCGCTGCATCGACGCCGCCACCGAGGGCTACGACGTGGCCCTGGTCGAAATCGGCGGCACCGTCGGCGACATCGAATCGCTGCCGTTCCTCGAAGCCATTCGTCAGATCCGCACCGAGCGCGGCGCGGAGAAGGCGATGTTCATGCACCTCACCCTGGTGCCGTACATCGCCGCCGCCGGCGAGCTGAAGACCAAGCCCACCCAGCACTCGGTGAAGGAACTGCGCTCGATCGGCATCCAGCCCGACGTGCTGCTGTGCCGCAGCGAGCAGCCGCTGCCGGACGGCGAGCGCCGCAAGATCGCGCTGTTCACCAACGTGCCGGAAAAGGCGGTGATCTCGGCGGTCGATCTCGACAACATCTACAAGATCCCGATGTGGCTGCATCAGCAGGAACTCGACCAGATCGTGGTCGAACGTCTGCACCTGCAGCAGAAGACCGCCGCGACCGCCGACCTCTCCGAGTGGTTGGCGGTGGTCGATGCCACCGAACATCCGATCGACGACGTGACCATCGCGGTCGTCGGCAAATACGTCGATCACAAGGATGCCTACAAGTCCGTCGCCGAGGCGCTGAAACACGGCGGCCTGCGCCAGCGCACGCGGGTGACGCTGAAGTGGCTGGAATCCGAGGATATCGAGCGCGACGGTGCCGACACCTTGCTGGCCGACGTCGACGGCATCCTGGTGCCGGGCGGTTTCGGCGACCGCGGCTTCGAGGGCAAGGTGCTCACGGCGCAGTACGCCCGCGAACGCGGCATTCCCTACTTCGGCATCTGCTACGGCATGCAGGCGGCGGTGGTGGATTACGCCCGCCACAAGCTGGGCATGACCGACGCCAACAGCACCGAGAACGACCGCCAGAGCGCGCATCCGGTGATCGGCCTGATCACCGAATGGCGCACCGCCACCGGCGAAGTCGAGCGCCGCAGCGAGAAGAGCGACCTCGGCGGCACCATGCGTCTGGGCCTGCAGGAACAGCGGGTCAAGCCGGGCACCCTGGCGCATCGGTTGTACGGCAAGGACGTGGTCGGCGAGCGTCATCGCCATCGTTACGAATTCAACAATCGCTACCGCACCCAGCTCGAAGACGCCGGCCTGGTCGTTTCGGCCAAATCGCTCGACGATCTGCTGGTCGAAATGATCGAGCTGCCGCCGTCGCAGCATCCGTGGTTCCTCGCCTGCCAGGCGCATCCGGAATTCCTGTCCACGCCGCGGCACGGCCATCCGCTGTTCATCGGCTTCATCCGCGCCGCGCGCGAGCGCAAAGCCAATCTTGGACAGGCCGGCGGCAAACTGCTGAAGGAGGTGAGCGCGTGACCGCGGCAGGCTTCCTGAGATCTCCCTCCCCCGCATGCGGGGGAGGGCTGGGGTGGGGGCCACCCCCGCATCGCATCGCCCCCATCCCGACCTTCCCCCGCATGCGGGGGAAGGAGTGGATCCGATGAAACTGTGTGGCTTCGATGTCGGCCTCGACAAACCCTTTTTCCTGATCGCCGGTCCCTGCGTGATCGAGTCCGAGCAGCTGCAGCTCGACGTCGCCGGCCAGCTCAAGG
>CAMLLG010000120.1 GCA_946480825.1 uncultured Lysobacteraceae bacterium | reverse complement strand
CCAGCACGTGGAATTCGTGCGAGGCGCTGCCGCCGATCGCGCCGGTGTCGGCGAATACCGCGCGGAATTTCAGCCCGAGGCGGGTGAAGATGCGCGCATACGTGTCGTACATGTTCCGGTATTCGGCATACAGCGACGCGTCGTCGATGTGGAACGAATACGCGTCCTTCATCAGGAATTCGCGCGCGCGCATCACGCCGAAGCGCGGGCGGATTTCGTCGCGGAATTTGGTCTGGATGTTGTAGAAGTTCACCGGCAGCTGTCTGTAGCTGTTGATCTCCTGGCGCGCGAAATCGGTGATCACTTCCTCGGCGGTGGGGCCGTAGCAGTACTCGGCCTCCTTGCGGTCCTTGATCTTCAGCAACTGGCCGCCGAATTTCTGCCAGCGCCCGGTTTCTTCCCACAGCTCGCGCGGCTGGATCGTCGGCATCTGCAGCTCGATCGCGCCCGCGCGGTTCATCTCCTCGCGCACGATGCCCTCGACCTTGCGCAGCACGCGCAGGCCCAGCGGCGACCAGGTGTACAGGCCGGCGGCGAGCTTGCGGATCATGCCGGCCTGCAGCATCAGCTTGTGGCTGACGACTTCGGCGTCGGCGGGGGTTTCCTTTTCGGTGCGGAGATGGAACTGCGACAGGCGCATCGGGCGAAACTCTGCATGGGGTCGAACCCCGCATTCTGCCCGATGTCGGCGGCCTGTGCGGTCGCCAATGCCCAATACGTCTTGGACCATCCGCGTACGTCTCGGACCATCCGCGGTAGAGCGGCCTTCAGGCCGCTGTTCTTTGTGATGAAAACAGCGGCCTGAAGGCCGCTCTACCGTGGATCTTCGGGAATGCGGCCTTACGGCGCCTTGGCCGCGGCCGAACTGCAGTTCACCCGGGCCACCGTCTGGGCGATCTGGAGCTGCTTTTCGCGCTCGTTGTCGCTGAGGTCGCGATCGGCCTTGCCGTCGCCGTCGCTGTCCATCTGCAGCCGCGAGCCGCTCTGCAGCAGCTCGATGTTCTTGCGTGCGGTGATGCACTGGCTCGATTCGGTCGGCGCGGCCGCGGGCGTGTCGCCGGTCTCGGCCGCCGGTTCGCGCTGATAGATCGAGCGCGTCTGGTACTTGCCCTGATTCGGCGGCGTCTGCGAGTAGTGGGTCACGCCGTTGGCGTCCTTCCACTGATAGACCTCATCGGCGAAGGCGACCGGGGCGGCGCCCAGCGCGAGGGTGGCGGTGGCGAGCAGGGCGATACGAAGCGCGCGGGTCATGGCGATACCTGATCAGACGGACGGAGGGCCCTGTCGGCGAGATTGCAGCACCGTCGCGGGGCGCGCGCAAGCGGTGCGCCCCGACGCGGCTCAGCCGGGCCTCAGTCTGGGCCGGGCGGTGTGACGCCCGGCACGCTGCGCCGGGGACGGCGCGCTCCGGCTACACTTCGGACATGGAGACTCCCGAAACGCCCTCGCAGCCCCGCCGCAACCGCGGCATCTACCTGCTGCCGAACCTGTTCACCACCGCCGCGCTGTTCTCCGGCTTCTTCGCCATCATCGCCGCCTCCCAGGGCCGTTTCGAGGCCGCCTGCGTCGCGATCTTCATCGCCGCGGTGCTCGATGGCCTGGACGGCCGGGTCGCGCGGATGACCAACACCCAGAGCGAGTTCGGGGTGCAGTACGACTCGTTGGCCGATCTGATCAGCTTCGGCATGGCGCCGGCGCTGGTGACGTATCACTGGGCGCTGTATTCGATGAAGTTCGACGGCGCCACGCTCGGCAAGATCGGTTGGCTGGGCGCGTTTCTCTACGCCGCCTGCGCCGCGCTGCGGCTGGCGCGCTTCAACAGCCAGGTCGGCACCGTCGACAAGCGCTGGTTCATCGGTCTGCCCAGCCCGTCGGCCGCGGGCCTGATGGCGAGTTTCGTCTGGACCCTGCACGACCTCGGCTGGAGCGGCGAAGAGCTGCGATACGCGGCGCTGGCGGTCACGGCCGTCGCCGGCCTGCTGATGGTCAGCCGCTTCCGCTATCCGAGCTTCAAGGGCGGCAAGAAGGGCCCGCACGGCGACCGCGTGCCGTTCGTGGTGCCGCTGGTGGTGATCGCCGCGATCATCGGCCTGGTGATCGATCCGCCGAAGGTGCTGCTGGCGGTCTTCGCGACCTTCGCGGTGTTCGGTCCGCTGATCGCGCGTCGTACGGCGCGCCGTTCCCCGGCGGAGGCTGCGTGAACGCATCGATTCATGGCACATCGGTTCAGGGCGCATCGCTTCAGGCCGCGCCGCTGTGGGACCCGGTGCAGCGCGAAATCCTGGGCGCGATGGGGCTGCCGGTCTATCGCGCGTCGACCGCGACGGTGCCGGAGGCCGCAATGGCCGCCGGGTCCGAAGCGACGCCCGCCGTGTTGCCCGACGACCCGCTGATCGCGGCGCTGCTGCGCGCCGCCGGCCGCAGCCGCGACGCCGCCGACGCCGCCCAACTCGTGCGCGGCTGGCCGGCGCCGCAGGCGCTGCGCCGCGACCCGCGGGCCAAGCGCGCGCTGTGGCCCGCGCTGCGCGCGCTGAGGCGGTCGCCGGCGTGAGCGCCGGGCCGTCGCAGGTGTCCGTCGGTGCGCCGCAGGCGCCGGCGACGACCCTGCGCCCGATGCGCGAGACCGATCTGGACGCGGTGATCGCGATCGAAACGCGGGCCTACGCGTTTCCCTGGAACATCGGCATCTTCCGCGACTGCCTCAACGCCTGTTATCCGTCGTGGCTGCTGCTGCAGGACGACATCGTCATCGGCTACGGCATCATCAGCGTCGCCGCCGGCGAGGCGCATATCCTCAATATCTGCATCGATCCGGACGTGCAGGGCCGCGGCCATGGCCGCCGATTGCTTCGCGCGCTGATCCGCATCGCCCGCAATCAGCGCGCCGCGCGGATTTTCCTGGAAGTGCGGCCGTCGAACCCGCGCGCGATCGCCCTGTATTTCGACGAAGGTTTCAACGAGATCGGCCGTCGCCCGCGTTATTACCCGGCCAACATGGGTCGCGAGGACGCCATCGTGATGGCGATCGAGCTGCTGCCCGCCCAGGACGCATCCTGACTGCGGTGGACATCGGGCCGCGCGCGCGGCCGGTGGCGACGAATCGTCCCTGTTGAGCGGTAGAGCGGCCTTTAGGCCGCTATTTCACGGGGACGATGGATCAAAAGCAGCGGCCTAAAGGCCGCTCTACCGCATCCATCCTCCGCATCGATCTCACCCTAGTCGTGCGCGCTGTTCCTGCAATGCCGCGAGCTTCGCTGTCCAGTCGGCCAGTCGCACGCGCTCCTGTTCGACCACCGCCGGCGGCACGTTGCCGCCGAACTTCGCGAGCTTGGCGTCGCTCTTGTCCTTCTCGGCCGCGATCTTGGCGATTTCCTTGTCGAGGCGCGCGCGCTCGGCGTCGAGATCGACCAGGCCTTCCAGCGGTACGAACACCTGCAGATCGCCGACCACCGCGGGCGCGGCGGCGGGCGGATCGCCGGCGATCGTGTCGACGCGGTCGAGCTTCAGCAGGAACGACAGCTGCGCCGAGAACGTCGCCACGCGCGCGGCGTCCGCGGCATCGCCGCCGCGGAACAGCAGCGACACCTGTTTCGACGGCGAGATGCCCAGCGTGCTGCGGATGCTGCGCACGGCGGAGACCACGGCCTTGAACCATTCGATGTCGGTTTCGGCATCGGCATACCCGTCCGCCGCGAAGTCCGCGGCCTGCGGATAACGGCGCACGGAAACGCTCTTGCCGTCGATGCCGAGCTTCGGCGCGACGTGGCGCCACAGTTCCTCGGTCACGAACGGGATCAGGGGATGCAGCAGGCGCAGCAGCGATTCCAGCACGTACAGCAGGGTGTGGCGGGTGCTGTCCGCGGCTTCGGCATCGCTGCCGCTCAGCGCGGGCTTCGCCAGTTCCACGAACCAGTCGCAAAATTCGTTCCAGGCGAATTCGTAGAGCGCCTGCGACAGCAGGTCGAAACGGTAGTTCTCGAAGTGCTCGGCGGCTTCCGCGCTGACTTTCGCCAGGCGCGAGAGAATCCAGCGTTCGGCGTCGGTCTTCGGCTGCGGCGCACCCGAGGCCGAGAAGCCCTCGGTGTTCATCAGCGCGAAGCGCGTCGCGTTCCACAGTTTGTTGCAGAAGTTCTTGTAGCCCTCGCAGCGGGCCATGTCGAACTTGATGTCGCGGCCGGGGCCGGCCAGCGCGGCCATGGTGAAGCGCAGCGCATCGGCGCCGTGCGGGGCGATGCCGCCGGCGAATTCCTTGCGGGTGTTCTTCTCGATCTTCGGCGCATCCTGCGGCTTCATCAGGCCGGTGGTGCGCTTGGCGACGAGATCCTCTTCGCTGATGCCGTCGATGATGTCCAGCGGGTCGAGGATGTTGCCCTTCGACTTCGACATCTTCTGGCCGTCCTTGTCGCGGACGAGGCCGGTGATGTACACGTCGCGGAACGGCACGCGCTCGGCGTCGGGCAGCTCCTTCGGCATGAGGTGATCGGTCATCACGATCATCCGGGCGACCCAGAAGAAGATGATGTCGAAACCGGTCACCAGCACCGACGACGGTACGAAATCGGCGAAGCCGCGCTCGCGCATCCGCTCTTCGTTCGGCCAGCCCATGGTGCTGATCGGCCACAGGCCGGAGGAGAACCAGGTTTCGAGGACGTCGTTGTCTTGGCGGAGGATCGCGCCTTCCGGCGCTCCCACACGGGCTTCGGCTTCGTTGCGTGCCACGTAGATATTGCCGGCCTCGTCGTACCACGCCGGAATGCGATGGCCCCACCACAGCTGGCGGCTGATGCACCAGTCCTGGATGTTTTCCATCCAGTGGCGATAGGTGTTGATCCAGTTCGGCGGCACGAACTTCACCGAGCCCGGCTTTCCATCGGTACCTTCGACGAGTTCGAGGCCGCGTTTGGCGAAGCCGTCCATCGCCACGAACCACTGGTCGGTGAGATACGGTTCGATCACCTGGCCGGTGCGGTCGCCGCGCGGCACCTGCAGTTTGTGCGGTTTGGTTTCGACCAGCAGGCCGGCGGCTTCGAGATCGGCGACGATGGCTTTGCGTGCATCGAAGCGATCGAGGCGTTGATACTTTTCAGGAATGCCGATGTCGATCGCCATGTCGACAACGCTAAACACGCGATTTTTTTCAATCGGGTTTGTCGATGTCTGATTCATGTGCCAATCACTGGCATCATTGCTAACGATCTTTGCATCTTTCGTGAAGATATTGATCATCGGGAGCCCATGGCGCTGCCCGACGGCGTTGTCGTTGAAATCGTGCGCCGGCGTCACCTTCACCACGCCGGTGCCGAAGGCGCGGTCGACGTAGTCGTCGGCGATGATCGGCAGTGCGCGGTCGCACAGCGGCAGCTGCACGGTCTTGCCGATCAGGTGCGTGTAGCGCGGGTCTTCCGGATGCACCATCACCGCGGTGTCGCCGAGCATGGTCTCCGGGCGGGTGGTGGCGACGATCAGATAATCGCGGGTTTCGCGCAGGGTTTCGTTGCCGTCGGCGTCGTGCTCGACATGCTCGTAGGTTTCGCCGTTCGCCAGCGGGTAGGCGATCGACCACAGGAAACCGTTCTCTTCTTCGCTCACCACTTCGAGGTCGGAGATCGCGGTCTTCAGCACCGGATCCCAGTTCACCAGTTTCTGGCCGCGGTAGATCAGGCCTTCCTCGTAGAGTTTCACGAAGGCTTCGATCACCGCGTCGGACGCCATCGGGTCCATGGTGAACACGCGGCGCGACCAGTCGCCGGAGGCGCCGAGGCGGCGCATCTGGCGTTCGATGGTGTCGCCCGACTGCTGCTTCCACTCCCACACTTTCTCGATGAAGGCTTCGCGGCCCAGCGAATCGCGGGTTTCACCCTGGCCGGCGATCTGCAGGTTGCGCGAGACCACCATTTCGGTCGCGATACCGGCGTGGTCGGTGCCCATCTGCCACAGCGTGCGATAGCCGCGCATGCGGTGGTAGCGGATCAGCGCGTCCTGCAGCGTGTGCTGGAAGGCGTGGCCCATGTGCAGCGTGCCGGTGACGTTAGGCGGCGGCAACAGGATGGTGTAGGCGGGGCCGTCGCCCTGCGGCGCGAAGACGCCGCTCGCTTCCCATTCGGCGTAGAGGCGGGATTCGAAGTCTTTGGGTTCGTAGCCGGAAGCGAGGGTGGTCATGGGTGTCGTGGCTCGTGTTCGTCGTTTTTCCCGTCATCCCGAGCGCAGCGAGGGACCTGCTTTCCGAAACGAAAAGCGATGAAGCAGGTCCTTCGCTGCGCTCGGGATGACAGGATGGGGGGGTTACATGTCGTATTTCTTCAGTTCCAGCCCGCGGGCCTGGTATTGCTTCCAGCGCTCGCGCAGCGGGCCGCGCGCGGACTCATCGGCGGGCACCACTTCGAGCACGCGCTCGAAGCCGCCGTCCACCGGCGCGTCGCGCAGATTGATCACCAGCGGCCGCAGCGGGATGTCGCTGTCGGGCGCGGCGATCAGCACCGGCGTCAGCGCATCCTCGTCGTCGGTGCCGGCGATCTGGTGCGGGATGTAGGCGTCGTCGTCGAACGCCCACAACAACTCGTCCAGCGCCTCCGCCTGCGCGGCGTCGCGCGTCAGCACCAGCGTCCACAGGTTCGCGTCGTAGGCCTTGCGTGCCAGCTCGCACACCAGCCGCAGCGGTTCCTCGCGGAAGCGCGGTTTCTGGATGAGGTAGAAGTCGGCGCGGGGCACCGTCAGCCCTGCGCCCGATCCAGCAGCCACTGCGTCAACAGGTTGACCGGGCGGCCGGTGGCCATGCCGAGCTTGCCGTCGTCGTTGGCGACGCCGGCGATGTCCAGGTGCGCCCAGCGCTGCTTCTCGGTGAAGCGGGCGAGGAAGCAGCCGGCGGTGATCGCACCGGCCCAGCGGCCGCCGATGTTGTAGACGTCGGCGAAGCTCGATTCCAGCAGCGACTGGTACTCGTCCCACAGCGGCAGGCGCCAGGCGCGGTCGAAGGTGGTCTCGCCGGCGGCCAGCAGCTCGTCCGACAGGTCGTCGTGCTTGCTCATCAGGCCGGTGGCGTACTTGCCGAGCGCGATGACGCAGGCGCCGGTGAGCGTGGCGACGTCGACGGTGGCCTGCGGCTCGAAGCGCTGCACGTAGGTGAGCGCGTCGCACAGGATCAGGCGGCCCTCGGCGTCGGTGTTGCCGACT
>CAMLLG010000119.1 GCA_946480825.1 uncultured Lysobacteraceae bacterium | reverse complement strand
CGCAGCAAACCACCATCCGCAAGCTGGCCGAACTGGTGAACACGCCGGTCGAGAAGTTGCTGGAGCAACTGGCCGAGGCCGGCATGTCCTTCAGCGGCCCGGATCAGACCGTGACCAGCGCCGAGAAGCTGAAGCTGCTCGGCTTCCTGAAGCGTTCCCATGGCAAGAGCGACACCGTTTCCGAGGAAGTGGCGGCGCCGAAGAAGATCACGCTGAACCGGAACCGCAAGCAGGAAATCACCGTCGGCGGCGGCAAGAACAAAACCACGGTCGACGTGGTGGTCCGCAAGAAAGTCACGCTGGTCAAGCAGGACGGTTCTGGCGACGCCGGCGGCGACGACGAGCGTTCGGAAATCCTGCGCAAGCTCGAGGAATCGCGCCAGCGCAATCTGGAAGAGCAGCAGCGCCTGGCCGAAGAAGACCGCAAGCGCGCCGAGGAACTGGCCGCGCGCAAGCGCGAGGCCGATGAGATCGCCGCCCGCGCCGCCGCCGAAGTAGCGGCGGCCGCTGCGGCTTCCGGCGAAGGCGAAGACACCGCCGCGGCCCGTCCGAAGGTCGCCGGCCATGGTCATCCCAAGCCGGCGCGCCCCGAGCCGCCGCGGGTGGACGATCGCAACGCGCACAAACACAAACCGAACCGCGGCTCGCACGCGATGGTGGCCGACGTCGAGGACGACGACGCCACCGCGCGCTTCGCAGGCCAGTTGCATCTGGCCCCGGCCGATCGCGAACGCCGTTCGAGCGCCCGCGCCAAGCCCAAGCAGCGTCGCCAGATGGAACAGAGCCGCAGCGGCGGCGGCCAGCACGGATTCACACGCCCCACGGAGAAAGTCGTGCGCGAAGTCGCCATCGGCGAAGCCATCACCGTGTCCGACCTCGCGCAGAAGCTCGCGCTGAAGGGCGGCGACGTGGTGAAGGCGCTGTTCAAGATGGGCGTGATGGCCACCATCACCCAGACCATCGATCACGACACCGCGGTGCTGGTGGTCGAAGAGCTCGGCCACAAGGCGCTGCGCGCCGAAAGCGACGATGCCGAAACCGAACTGCTGGCGCACATCGAGGACCAGCAGGGCGAGAAGTCCGCACGTCCGCCGGTGGTCACCATCATGGGTCACGTCGATCACGGCAAGACCTCGCTGCTCGACTACATCCGCCGGACCAAGGTCGCGGCCGGCGAAGCCGGCGGCATCACCCAGCACATCGGTGCCTACCACGTCGAGACGCCGAAGGGCGTGATCAGTTTCCTCGACACCCCGGGCCATGCCGCGTTCACCGCGATGCGCGCCCGCGGCGCCAAGCTCACCGACATCGTGATCCTGGTGGTCGCGGCCGACGACGGCGTCATGCCGCAGACGGTGGAAGCGGTGCAGCACGCGAAGTCCGCCGGCGTGCAGCTGGTCGTCGCGGTCAACAAGATCGACAAGTCCGGCGCCGATCCGCTGCGGGTCAAGAACGATCTGCTCGCGCACGGCATCGTCGCCGAGGAATTCGGCGGCGAGACCCAGTTCATCGAAGTTTCGGCCAAGACCGGCCAGGGCGTCGACGATCTGCTCGACGCGATCCTGCTGCAGGCCGAAGTGCTCGAATTGAAGGCGGTGTCCGAAGGTCGCGCCACCGGTGTGGTCATCGAATCCGCGCTCGACAAGGGTCGCGGCCCGGTCGCGACCGTGCTGGTGCAGGAAGGCCTGCTGCAGAAGGGCGATTACCTGGTCTGCGGCGTGCAGTACGGCCGCGTGCGCGCGCTGTTCGACGAAACCGGCTCGCAGGTACAGAGCGCGGGTCCGTCGATTCCGGTGCAGGTGCTGGGTCTGTCCGGCGTGCCGGATGCCGGCGACGACTTCGTGGTCGTGGCCGACGAGCGCCTGGCGAAGGAAGTCGCGCAGCAGCGCGACACCAAGCGCCGCGAATCGCGCCTGGTCGCGCAGGCCGGCAACCGCATGGAAGACATCATGGCCCAGATGGGCCAGGGCGGCAGCCAGCTCAGCCTGAATCTGGTGGTGAAGGCGGACGTGCAGGGCTCGGCGGAAGCGCTGCGCCAGGCGCTGCTCGGCCTGTCCAACGACCAGATCCGCATCAACATGATCGTGTCGGGCGTGGGCGGCATCACCGAGTCCGACGCCAACTCGGCGCTGGCGGCGAAGGCCACCATCATCGGCTTCAACGTCCGCGCCGACGCTTCGGCGCGCCGGGTGATCGACGCCAACAATCTGGATCTGCGCTATTTCTCGATCATCTACGACGTGATCGACCAGGTGAAGCAGGTCGCTTCGGGTCTGCTGGGCAAGGAGATCCGCGAAGAGATCATCGGCATCGCCGAGGTCCGCGACGTGTTCCGCAGCTCGAAGTTCGGCGCGATCGCCGGTTCGATGGTCGTCGAGGGCGTGGTCAAGCGCAACAAGCCGATCCGCGTGCTGCGCGACAACACCGTCATTTTCGAAGGCGAGCTGGAATCCCTGCGCCGCTTCAAGGAGAACGTCGACGAAGTCCGCAACGGTACCGAATGCGGTATCGGCGTGAAGGCCTACAACGACGTCAAGCCGGGCGACCAGATCGAATGCTTCGAGCGCATCGAGGTCCAGCGCACGCTGTAAGGCGTGCGTCCCGACGCGAATTTCCCGATGCCGAAGAAGTCCTTCCACCGCACCGACCGCGTGTCCGCCCAGCTCCGCAGGGAACTGGGCACGATCGTGCACGCCATCGTGCGCGAACACGGCCTGCCGTCGGTCAGCGTGTCCGATGTCGAAGTCACCCGCGACATGGCGCACGCCAAGGTCTTCTTCACCGCGCTGCAGGGCGAACGCGCGAAGGAAGCGCTCAAGGGACTGAAGGCGCTGGCGCCCGAAATCCGCCACGAACTGTCGCGCGCGGTGAAGATGCGGCACACGCCCGAGCTGCATTTCCAGTACGACGATTCGGTGGATCGCGGCGAGCGCATCGAGCATCTGCTGCGCGATCTCGACCTCGATCCCTAGGGCGGGCCCTCGGCCCGCCATCGCGGGCGTTCTGCTCGTGAATGTCGACTCATCGAAACATCGCTCGATGCGATCGGAAAGAGCGTCATGGCGGGCCAAGCGCTCACCGTGCAGAACCCATCGCATAAGGCATATGATCCCCCGATGGCCCAGGCCTCCAAGAAAAATTTCCGGAAGCTCGACGGCATCCTGCTGCTCGACAAACCGCAGGGGCTGAGCTCGAATCAGGCGCTGCAGCGCGCCCGTCATCTGTTCCGCGCCGAAAAGGCCGGCCATACCGGCAGCCTCGATCCGCTCGCCACCGGCCTGCTGCCGATCTGCTTCGGCGAAGCCACCAAGATCGCCGGCAGTCTGCTGGGCGCACGCAAGGCCTACGACACCGTCGCGCGACTGGGCATCGTCACCGACACCGACGATGCCGAAGGCCAGCCGCTGCGCGAACGACCGGTCGGCCGCTACGACATCGCCACCCTCGACGCCGCGCTGCATCGTCTCACCGGTCGCATCCAGCAGGTGCCGCCGATCTATTCCGCGCTCAAGCGCGGCGGCGAACCGCTGTACGCCAAGGCCCGTCGCGGCGATGTCATCGAGATCGAAGCGCGCCAGGTCGACGTGCATGCCTTCGAACTGCTGTCCGAGCAGGATCTGCTCGACGGCGACGCGCCCCAGCTCCGCCTGCACGTGGAGTGCGGTTCCGGCACCTACGTTCGCAGCCTGGTGCGCGATCTCGGCGAAATCCTCGGTTGCGGCGCGCACGTCGCCGAACTGCGCCGATTGTGGGTGGACCCGTTTCGCGATCCGCGGATGTGGACGCTGGAGTCGCTGCAGGCGTTGGCCGAACGCGACCCGCACTGCCTCGACGCCTGTCTGCTGCCGCTGGAGGTCGGGCTGGTCGGCTATCGCCGGCTGGATCTGACCGACGACGGCATGCGTCGCTTCGAGCACGGCCAGCGGCTGAGTCTGAACGGGGAATCCCCGGGCGAGTGCGCGGTGTTCGATCCGCGTGGCCGGGCCCGCGGGTTGGGGCGGATCGACGACACCGGCAGTCTCTCTCCCCAGCGCGTGTTCCAGCGCCACGGCGATGCCGTGCCATGATGCCGTCGCCCCCGAGGAGATCCGTCGCCATGCCGTCGAACCGTTCGCAGCCGCAGCGCAGGCCCCCGCATCGTTCGCGTCTCGCCATGGCCGTTCTCCTGATGTCGCTCGTCGTCGCTCCGCTGGCCGCGGCCGAACTGACGCCGGAGATGTCGGCGGAACAGGTCGCCGCCGAAGCCTACGCACGGATGCGCGCAGGCGACTGGCCGTCGGCGGCGGAGGCCTTCGATCCCGCGGCGCTGAAGCAGTTCCGCGACATGATGGCGCCGATGCTCGAAGGCCCGGTCGGTGAAGCCATGGCCGGCATGTTCTTCGGGGCGGGCAGTTCGGGAAGCGATCTCGCGAAGATGAACGATGCGGCGTTCTTCGCCGGTTTCATGCGCACGGTGTCCAGCGGCACCGGTGCGCGTCTGGACGGGCAGGACATTCTGGGCAAGGTTCCGGAGGGCCCGGACCGGCAGCATCTGGTGACCCGGACCACCGCCGAGGCGATGGGCGTGCGCATGACCCAGATGGAAGTCGTCACCGTGAACCGCACGCCGCAGGGATGGCGGCTCGCGCTCAGCGGCGAGTTGGAAGGCATGGCCCAGGCGTTGCGCCGTGCGAGCGCTTCGACGCCGAAGACGCCGGACTCGCCTGCGACCGACCCCTGATCGCGGCCACGACTCCCGCCGCTGCCAGCGCTTGTTCGGACAGGGGCGTGGGGCTACAATTCCGCTGCTGTCCGGGCCGGTTTTCGTGAACGACTCCGGACAGTTTCGTTTTTCCCCTGCGTTCTTTCCTTCTCATCCAGGCGGATGCTGCGGTGCGGTAAGGCCCGAAAAGCCAGACCACGTTCCTGCGGCTCACGCGTCAGAGGTCATCCATGTCCATCGATTCCACCCCGATCATCGAAGCGCACAAGCGCAGCGCCAACGACACCGGTTCGCCGGAAGTCCAGGTCGCCCTGCTCTCGGCGCGCATCGCGCAGCTCACCGAACACTTCAAGGCGCACAAGCAGGATCACCACAGCCGGCGCGGCCTGCTGAAGATGGTCAACCGCCGCCGCAGCCTGCTCGACTACCTGCATCGCAAGGATGCCGAGCGTTACAAGGCCCTGATCGAGAAGCTCGGTCTGCGCCGCTAAGCTTCAGACCCTCCGCGGCGCAGTGATGCGCCGCGGTTGCGTTTGGGGGACGCGAATCCCGTCGGCGACGACGCTTCCGCCCCGAAAACGACACTGCTTTCGCTCCACGCAATCGCATCGCAACACCGCAATCCGCAACATCGCAATCGGCAACATCCGGCATCACGGTCGCATCGCGCGGCCACCCGCCCGGGGCAGGGGCTCCGGTCGGATTCATCAGTCTAGTTTTTCCGAGGACATTCCAACGTGGCAAAAGTGACCAAGCGTTTCCAATACGGCAAGCACACCGTGGTGCTCGAAACCGGTGAAATCGCCCGCCAGGCCGGCGGCGCTGTGATGGTATCGGCCGAAGGCACCATGGTGCTGGTGACCGCCGTCGCCGCGAAGAGCGCACGCGAAGGGCAGGATTTCTTCCCGCTCACCGTCGACTATCAGGAGAAGTTCTACGCCGGCGGCCGCATCCCGGGCGGCTTCTTCAAGCGCGAAGGACGTGCGACCGAAAAGGAAACCCTCACCTCGCGCCTGATCGATCGTCCGATCCGTCCGCTGTTCCCGGAAGATTTCAGGAACGAAGTCCAGATCATCGCGACGGTCATGTCGCTGAATCCGGAAGTCGACGGCGACATCCTGGCCCTGATCGGCGCGTCCGCCGCGCTGGCCCTGACCGGCGCGCCCTTCGACGGCCCGATCGGCGCCGCGAAGGTCGGTTACAAGAACGGCCAGTACCTGCTCAATCCGACCACGACCGAACTGGTCGACAGCGAACTCGAACTCGTCGTCGCCGGCACCAGGAACGCCGTGCTGATGGTCGAATCCGAAGCGAAGGAACTGTCGGAAGACGTGATGCTGGGCGCGGTGGTGTTCGGCCACCAGCAGATGCAGGTCGCGATCGACACGATCAACGAGCTCGTCGCCGAAGCCGGCAAGCCGAAGTGGGACTGGCAGCCGCCGGCGAAGAACGCCGCGCTGATCGACGCGCTGAAGGCCGCCATCGCCGACCGCCTCGGCGCCGCCTTCCAGATCCGCGACAAGCTGGAGCGTCGCGATGCGATCTCCGCGCTGAAGAAGGACGTGCTGGCCTCGCTGGCTGCGCAGATCGAAGCCAACGGCTGGAGCGCCGCCGAAGCCTCGAAGGAATTCGGCGAACTCGAATACCAGACCATGCGCAACTCGGTGCTGAGCACCAAGGTCCGCATCGACGGCCGCGCGCTGGACACCGTCCGCCCGATCACCTCGAAGGTCACGGTGCTGCCGCGCGTCCACGGCTCGTCGCTGTTCACCCGCGGCGAAACCCAGGCGATCGTCGCGGTCACGCTGGGCACCGCCCGCGACGGCCAGGTCATCGACGCCGTCGCCGGCGAGTACAAGGAACACTTCCTGTTCCACTACAACTTCCCGCCCTATTCGGTCGGTGAAGCCGGTCGCATGATGGGTCCGAAGCGTCGCGAAATCGGCCACGGCCGCCTCGCCAAGCGCGGCGTGCTCGCGGTGATGCCGACGATGGAAGCGTTCCCGTACACGATCCGCGTGGTTTCGGAGATCACCGAGTCGAACGGCTCGTCCTCGATGGCCTCGGTCTGCGGCAGCTCGCTGGCGCTGATGGATGCCGGCGTGCCGATCAAGGCGCCGGTCGCGGGCATCGCGATGGGTCTGGTGAAGGAAGGCGACGATTTCGTCGTGCTGTCCGACATCCTCGGCGACGAAGACCATCTCGGCGACATGGATTTCAAGGTCGCCGGCACCGAGAAGGGCGTGTCCGCCCTGCAGATGGACATCAAGATCCAGGGCATCACCGAAGAGATCATGAAGGCCGCGCTGGCCCAGGCCAAGCAGGGTCGTCTGCATATCCTCGGCGAAATGGCGCACGCCATGACCGCGCCGCGCGCCGAGCTGTCCGAGTTCGCGCCGCGCCTGATCACCATCAAGATCCACCCCGACAAGATCCGCGAAGTGATCGGCAAGGGCGGCTCGGTGATCCAGGCGATCACCAAGGAAACCGGTACCCAGATCGACATCCAGGACGACGGCACGATCACCATCGCGTCGGTCAGCGCCGCTGCAGGCCAGGCCGCCAAGTCGCGGATCGAGCAGATCACCTCCGACGTCGAGCCGGGCCGCATCTACGAGGGCAAGGTCGCCAAGCTGATGGACTTC
>CAMLLG010000118.1 GCA_946480825.1 uncultured Lysobacteraceae bacterium | reverse complement strand
CGCCCCAGGCCTTCATCACCACCGACCACGACAACAACCAGATCACCGCCTTCCATCCCGGCGCGATGATGCGGTCGTACGAAAACCACGTGAAGGACGTGCCGGGCGTCACTTTCGGCATCGTCAGCCCCGACGGCCGCGAGGGCATGCTGCAGAATTCGAAGGAATTCGCCGAGTGCGGCATCCCGTTCATTTTCGACCCCGGCCAGGCCATGCCGCTGTTCAACGGCGAGGAACTGCGGGCGTTCATCGAGCAGGCCGACTACGTCACCGTCAACGACTACGAGTCCAACCTGCTGCAGGAACGCACCGGCTGGAGCGAGCAGACCATCGCCGGCAAGGTGAAGGCCTACATCGCCACCCAGGGCCCACGCGGCGCGCGGATCTTCGCCGGCGGCAAGACCTACGATATCCCGCCCGCCCACGAGCGCCGGGTCACCGATCCCACCGGCTGCGGCGACGCGTTCCGGGCGGGTCTGATCTTCGGCATCGAAAAGCACTACGACTGGCCGACCATCGGTCGCATCGGCAACCTGATGGGCGCGCTGAAGGTCGAGCATCCGGGGACGCAGAACCAGCGTTTCGACTACGAAGAGTTCGCCGAGCAGTTCCGCCAGCAGTTCGGTTACGCGCTGTAATCCGCGAGGCCGCGCACCCGCGGTCGCGCTGCCGGCCTCCCGATGCCGAACACGCCGCCGTGCCCCGGCGGCATCCTTCCCCGCTTCCGGAGTCCGTCATGACCCTCGCCTACTGGTGCATCCTCATCGCCGCCGTCCTGCCCTACGTCTGGATCGGCGTCGGCAAATTCGCCGTCCGCGGCTACGACAACCGCGATCCGCGCGGCTGGGTCGCGAAGCAGACCCACCCGAGGGTGCATCGGGGCAACGCCGCGCACCTCAACGCGTTCGAGGCCTTCGCCCCATTCGCCGCCGGCGTGCTGATGGCGCAGGCCGCAGGCGTGGACCCCGGCAGGATCGGGATGCTGGCCATGGCCTTCGTCGTGTTCCGCGTACTCCACGGGCTGTGCTATCTCGCCGGCAAGAGCACGCTGCGCTCGCTGACGTGGTTCGGCGGAATCGGCTGCGTGGCGGCGCTGATGGTGCAGGCGGCGCTGCGGGTGGCATAAGGCGATGATCGGCGCAGGATGCGCATCCCGCCTCGAAAAACAACGGCGCCGTTGGGCGCCGTTTTCGTGTCCGCGATATTTCGGACGCACAAAAAAAGAGCGCGCACATATAGTGCGCGCTCCCGGAGAAGACCATCCTGACGTCACCCGTGCAGGTGCGTTCCCCCCCTTGCAACCTCCGTATTGCAGCCAGCGTCCATACCGGCTGTTGGGAGAATACGCATGTCTTTTTTCCTGTGAAGCCCGGGGGGAGGCGGAAAAGAGCCAATCCCGGTGAGCGCACTTCGGCAAAACGCGCTATCTGACTGATTCCCATGCTATCAATGGTGGCATGCTACCGAAAGCAGACAACGTTGAGCCACTTTCGGTAGCGAGGTGAAGAATGTTGGCAAATCGCATATCTTCAACACTTGTGTTTCAAAACAGACAAACCCCCTTCATTTCGTGAATTGAATCACAAAAAATGAATCCCCAGGACCGAATCCGACTGGCGCGGAGACACGCCGGACTTTCCCAGGCCCGTCTGGCCGAGGCCATCGGCGTGCAACGCAGCGCAGTCAGCCACTGGGAGTCGCCTCAGGGCAAGAACCCCAGCGTCGACCATCTGCGGGCGGTCGCGATGGTGGCGAACGTGGCCTTCGAATGGCTGGCGACGGGCCGCGGCAAGATGCAGCTCTCCGAGGACGCGGTGCTGGATTCGGTGTCGGCGGCGGCCGCCATCCTGGTCGAAGAGCCGCTGGAGCTGCGGCTGGTGCAGGCGTTCCGCGACGCCTCGCCGCGCACCCGCATCGCGCTGGTGGAGATCCTGGAAGAACTCACCGCCAAGCGTGTCGGCCGCAGCCGGCCGAAGCGCTCGCCGCTGGGCGAATGAACCGGGTCGACGCATGCGCGTTCTGGTCTGCCTCTGCACCTGCCCCGACCGCGACAGCGCGGACGCCATCGCACGAACGCTGGTGGCGGAGCAGCTCGCGGCCTGCGTGAACCTGCTGCCCGGGGCGATCTCCCTCTATCGCTGGGAAGGCCGGATCGAGCAGGCCACCGAGGTGCAATTGGTGATCAAGACCACGTCCGCGCGACTGTCCGCGCTGCAGGCGCGCCTGTGCGCGTTGCATCCGTATGAAGTGCCGGAACTGATCGCGCTGGAGGCTGTCGGAGGCTTGCCCGCCTATCTACACTGGGTGGCTGCCCAGACGTCGGCGGACGAACCGCCCACACCTCCACGCACCCCGGACTGATTCCCCCATGCCCGTGCCCGCATGCTTCCGCCGTCTGTTCGCCGCCCTGGCGCTGCTGCCGCTGTTCGCCGCGTGGCCTGCGGCGGCGATCGACGAATCCGATCTGCTGCCGGTGGATCAGGCCTACGTGCTCAGCGCCGAAGCGACCGGTCCCGACGAAGTGCGGCTGCGCTGGAAGATCGCCGACGGTTATTACCTCTACCGGCACCGGACCTCGGCGACGCCCGCATCGGCGTCGGTGCGCGCCGGCGCACTGCGGCTGCCGAAGGGCGAACCGCATGAAGATGAATTCTTCGGCAAGACCGAAACCTACCGCGGCGAACTGGTGGCGACGCTGCCGGGCATCGTCGGCGCGGGCGATACCCTGGCGCTGAAGATCAAGTATCAGGGCTGCGCCGACGTGGGCATCTGCTACCCGCCGCAGACGCGCACGCTCACGGTGACCATGCCCGGCGCGGCGACCGACGACGACAGCTTCAATCCGCTGGCCCGCGGTGGCGCCAGCCCTCTGGGCAATCCGCTGGGCGGCCTGCTGGGCACGGGCGGAAAGGCCGCACCGCTGCCGGAGGAAAAGGCGTTCGGTTTCGAGGCGATCGCCGGCGACGGCAATACCCTGCTGCTGCGTTTTACCCCGGCGCCGGGCTACTACCTCTACCGCGACCGCAGCGCGTTCCGGCTCGAAGCCGACGGCATCGCCGCGGGCAAGCCGCGCTGGCCCAAGGGCGTGGTCCATCGCGACGAGCACTTCGGCGACGTCATCGTCTACTTCGACCCGGTGGATCTGACCCTGCCGCTCATCCGCAGCAAACCCGACGCGCAGACGGTGAGCCTGCGCGCGACTTTCCAGGGCTGCCAGAACGACGGCATCTGCTATCCGCCGATGACGCGGTCGGTGCGGATCGCGCTGCCGCGCGGCGACGTGCGCGCGGAAGCCGCGACCGCGGACACGACAGCCACCACGACTGCAGTTCGGAGCAGCGACACCGCCGAACCCGCAGCCGCGACCGGCGACGCCCCGGCTGTCGCGTCTTCGACAACCACCGCACCGCCGGCCGTCACCGACGCGCCCGTCGCGACGCCGACGACGACCGTCGACGCCGCCGCCGATACGCGCGCCGTCGGCAGCCTGTTCTCGGCGCTGCTTCTTGCGTTGCTGGGCGGACTGATCCTCAATCTGATGCCCTGCGTGCTGCCGGTGCTGTCGATCAAGGTGCTGGGCCTGATCGAGAACAACGAGAGCGCGCAGCGCGCGCGTTCGCATGCGCTGTGGTACGCCGCGGGCGTGCTGGTCAGCTTCATCGCGCTGGGCGCCGCGGTGCTTGCGCTGCGTCATCTCGGGCAGGCGCTGGGCTGGGGTTTCCAGTTGCAGAAGCCGGGCGTGGTGTCGTTCCTCGGTCTGGTGATGTTCGCCTTCGGCCTGAGTCTTTCGGGCGTGTGGCACGTAGGCGGACGCTGGACCGGCATCGGCCATGGCCTGGCATCGCGTGGCGGCGCGGCCGGCGACTTCTTCACCGGCGTGCTCGCGGTGGTGGTGGCCGCGCCCTGCACCGCACCGTTCATGGCGCCGGCGTTGGGCTGGGCGTTCTCGGCATCGACCGCATCGGCACTGCTGGTGTTCGCATGTCTGGGTCTGGGGCTGGCGCTGCCGTTCCTGCTGATCGGCTTCGTGCCGGCCTTGGCGCGGGTGTTGCCGAAGCCCGGCGCGTGGATGGACACGTTCAAGCGCATCCTCGCCTTCCCGCTGTACCTCACCGCCGCGTGGCTGGTATGGGTGCTGGCGAAACAGCGCGGCGCGGATGCCGTCGGCTGGTGGTCGGTCGCCGCGATCGCGGTCGCCTTCGCCGCATGGGCGTGGACGCATGCGCGCATGCGCGGCACGCGCTGGGGCAGCGTCGCCGCGCTGCTGGCGCTGCTGAGCGTGCCGTGGATGCTGTGGACGATCTCGACACTGCCCGCCGTCGATGCGGCGCGCGTGCAATTGCCGGCGGAATCCGATGCGGTGCCGTTCTCGGAACAGCGCCTTGCCGATCTGCGCGAGGCCGATCGCGTCGTGCTGGTGAACATGACCGCCGACTGGTGCGTGACCTGCAAGGCCAACGAAAAGGCGGTATTCGCCCGCGATGGCTTCAAGGAGGCGCTCGCCGCCGCGGACGCGGTGTACATGGTCGGCGACTGGACCGACGTGGACCCGGCGATCACCGCGTATCTGCAGCGCTACAAGGCGGTCGGCGTGCCGCTGTACGTGGTGTATCCGCGCGGCGGCGGCGAAGGCACGGTGCTGCCGACCGTGCTGACCCCGACGCTGGTGCGCGAGGCGCTGGCCGCGGCCGCGGCGAAGTGACGACGGCGCGATGAATACCCGCACCGTCCTGATCGTCGCGTCGCTCGCCGCCGCGCTCGGCGCGATCGCCGGCCTGCTGGTCGGCGGCCCCGGGCCGCTGTGGCGCAGCGCGCTGGGGCAGAAGGTGCTGCAGGGCGCGATCGAAGCGGATGCGCCACCGCCGCCGGCCGGCGTGGCCGTCGCGCGTGAAGGCCAGATCATGCCGCCGTTGCGGCTGCCGGATCTGGACGGCCGCACCACCGTCGTGCCCGGCGCCTGGCCGGGGCGCCCGTTGCTGATCAACGTCTGGGCCAGCTGGTGCGGGCCCTGCATCGAGGAAATGCCCGAACTGCAGCGTTTCGGGGCCGCGCAGGGCGCAGACGGCGTGCAGGTGGTCGGCATCGCCCTGGACGAGCCCGACGCCGTGCGCGCGTTCCTTCGACGGGTGCCGGTGGACTATCCGATCCTGATCGACGCACCCGGCCCCGCCGACGCCGGCGTGCGCCTGGGCAACGTCCGCGGCGTGCTGCCCTATTCGGTGCTGATCGGGCCGGATGGCCGGGTCCTGAAACGACGCATCGGGCCCTTCGTGCCCGGCGAACTGGACACGTTCGCCGCGACGGAAGCCCGCTGAGCCCGACCGGCCGGTCCTGACCGCCGGGGTCAAACCGCCTTCCCGCGACGGAAGGATGCGACACGGCGCGGCACCCGCCTGCCCACCTGCGACAGGTGACATTCGCCCGCCGCAGCGCCTGCAACGACACCTGCGTCACGCAAGTCCGCTGTTTTTGCGACGAATTCCCATCTTCGACCTGGTCCTGGACACCGCCGGGCGACAGTCGCGCACGGTTGGCACGAACGATGCTTTCGTTGTTCAGGGAGCGCATCGGATGTCGCGATGGGCTCCTCCGCAGGGCGCGCCCCGCGCCTTTCCCGTCCTCCAGGCCCATCGCTCATGTCCGCGAATACCGTTCCGTTCCCCGCGCAGAGCCGGTTGTTCGGCAAGTACTTCGAGTACAGCCGCTACAACGATGTCGTGCGCGCCATGCACGGCATGCTGGCGGGCATCCCGGACGGGCAGGCCTGCGTGCTGTCGAATCTGGAAGGCCACCACCTCGCCCATGCCGCCGCGCCGATGCTGGACGCCCCGCGGCTCGCGGCGGTGGCCAGCGCGCTGTCGAACATGGCGGAAACCCTGACCCGCGACCTCGGCCAGCACGGCTTCACCGACATGACCGTGCAGACCGACGCCGGCATCGCCGTGATCCTGCGCGTGCCCCGCCCCGGCCAGCAGATGGTGATGCTGACCGCGACCGGCCACGAAACCAACCCCGGCCTGGTGGCGAGCCTCACCCGCCACTGCGCCACCACCATCTCGACGCTGTGTTCCGCGTCGACGGAGCGCTGAGCGGACGACCGCCTCTCCAACGATCGCGCGGCACGGACGCCATCTTCCGCACCGCAAGTCGCGACGGCCCGCGCCCTCGCGACACTCCCGTACAACCCGTGCAGGGCGACGGCCCCAGGCAGCAATGCCGGGGCCGTATCTTTTTACGGCGAGTCTTTTGTAGCGATTCTTTCGTGGCGATCTTTTCTCGACGCCTCGCCGGTCTGTCCGCTTTCCGACACTGCTGTCGTTTGAAACAAATGCTTGAAAATGATCGAACTTCGTCGATCTGGACACTACTCCGGCTTTCGAGCAGACTGGCTTCCCAAGCGACGGACCGGCACATGGCACGACTGCTCGTACTGCACGGCCCCAACCTGAACCTGCTGGGCACCCGGGAACCCGGGATCTACGGGCATGCCACGTTGGCCGACATCGAGACCGATCTGGCCGAGCGCGCGAAGGCCGACGGCGGTCATCAGCTGGAAAGTTTCCAGTCGAACGCCGAGCACGTGCTGGTCGAGAAAATCCAGGCCGCGCGCGGTCGCGTCGACTTCATCCTGATCAATCCCGCCGCCTTCACCCACACGTCGGTGGCCATCCGCGACGCGCTGGCGGCGGTCGGCATCCCCTTCATCGAGGTGCATCTGTCCAACCCGCACGCGCGCGAACCGTTCCGTCACACCAGCTATTTCACCGACCTGGCGGTCGGGATCGTCGCCGGCTTCGGCCCGCTCGGCTACGGCCTGGCGCTCACCGCCGCGATCCGTCACCTCGACAGCCGACATCCAGACACCCACTCCACCTGAACCGACGCCCGGAACGCTTTCCGGGCCCTCTTCGAGAACGACACCATGGACCTGCGCAAAATCAAGAAACTCATCGATCTGCTGGAAGAATCGAATCTGGCCGAGATCGAAATCAAGGAAGGCGAAGAATCGGTCCGTCTGGCCCGGGTACCCAAAGGCGGCATCGCCATGAGCGTCCCGGCCCCGGCGCCGCTGCACCTCGAACACAGCCCGCGCCCCGCCGCGGCGATGCCGATGGCCTCGCCGGTGGAAGCCGCCACCGGCGGCTCGCGTCCGCCTTCCGATCTGCCCGATGGCCACGTCGTGCGCTCGCCGATGGTGGGCACGTTCTACGCCTCGCCGTCGCCGGACAAACCGGCGTTCGTGAAGGTGGGCCAGGCGGTGAAGCAGGGCGAGACGCTGGGCATCGTCGAAGCCATGAAAATGTTCAACCCGATCGAAGCCGACGTGTCCGGCACCGTGCTCGCGATCCAGTGCGAAAGCGGACAGCCGGTGGAGTTCGACCAGCCGCTGTTCGTGATCGGCTGAGGACGCTCCCATGCTCGATAAAGTCGTCATCGCCAATCGCGGCGAGATCGCCCTGCGCATTCTGCGCGCCTGCCATGCGCTGGGCATCAAGACGGTCGCGGTGCATTCCACCGTCGACCGCAACCTCAAACACGTGGCCATGGCCG
>CAMLLG010000117.1 GCA_946480825.1 uncultured Lysobacteraceae bacterium | reverse complement strand
CGCTTCACCGCGGACATCGCCGGCACCTACGAACTCGGCGGCATGCAGCGCGGCGAGAATCTGCAGATCGGCACCTACGACGGCAAGCCGCTGACGACCGAACTGTCCGGCAACGTCATCGACGTCTGCCCGGTCGGCGCGCTGACCAACAAGGTGTTCCGCTTCAAGGCGCGCCCGTGGGAACTGACCGCGCGCGAATCGCTCGGCTGGCATGACGCGCTTGGCAGCAATCTGTTCCTGCACGTGCGTCGCGGCGACGTGCTGCGCACCGTGCCGCGCGACAACGAAGCGGTCAACGAATGCTGGCTGTCGGACCGCGACCGTTATGCCCATCAGGGTCTTTCCGCCGACGATCGCGCCACCAGGCCGCTGATCCGCATCGAGGGCGGGGACGACTTCCGCGAGGCATCCTGGGAAGAAGCCCTCGCCAAGGCTGCGGAGACCCTGCGCGATCACCGCGGCGACGATCTCGGCATGCTGGTGCATCCGGCGACGTCGAACGAAGAGGGCGCGCTGCTGGCCCGTCTCGCCGACGCGCTCGGTACCGGTCATCTCGATCACCGCATCGCCCAGCACGATCTGTCCGACGGTGCCGTTGCCGAAGCGTTCGGCATGCCGGTCGCGGAGATCGAAACCGCCGATGCCATCGTGCTGGTCGGTTCGAATCTGCGCCACGAAGTGCCGCTGCTGCACCAGCGTCTGCACAAGGCGGCGAAGCGCGGCGCGAAGATCCATGTCGTCAATCCGGTCGATTTCGACTTCACCTTCAAGGCCGCTTCGACCCTGATCGTGCAACCGTCGCTGCTGGCCACCGTGATCGGCGAAGTCGCGCTCGGCGAGGCGTCCCGCGTGGTCGTCATCGTCGGCGCGGTCGCCGAGAACTCGATCCATGCCGTCGCGATCCGCAAGGCCGCCGCCGCCTTCGCCGCCGCCAACAACGCCGCACTCTGCCGCATCCCGCAGGGCGCGAACGCGCTGGGACTGTCGCGCATGGGCGTGCTGCCGACCGGCCGCGACGCGCAGGCGATGCTCGCCGATGCGCGCAAGGCCTACGTGATCTACGGGATCGAGCCCGGTCTCGATTTCGCCGATCAGGCGCGCGCGCTCAGGGCGCTCGGCGCCGCGAAGGTCGTCGCCTTCAGCCATTTCGCCTGCCGTTCGACCCGCGCCGTCGCCGACGTGATCCTGCCGATCGGCGCGTTGCCCGAAGTCGACGCCACGCTGACCAACCTCGACGGCCGCGACCAGCGCGCGATCGCCGGCGGCAAGCTGCCGGGCGAGGCCCGCCCGGGCTGGCGCGTGCTGCGCGCGCTCGGTGCGGCGCTGTCGGCCGAGGGTTTCGAGTTCACCGATCTCGCCGGTCTGCGTGGCGGTCTCGCGCCGCGCACCGTCGCGGTCGCGGCGTCGCCCGCGCAGGCCGCGACCGGAGAAGGGTTGGAACTGGCGGTGTCGCCGGCGATCTATCGTGTCGACGGCGTGACCCGCCGCGCCGCCGCGCTGCAGTCGCATCCGCTCAACGCCGGCCCGCGCGTGGTGCTGCATCCGCACGACGCCGCCGCGGCATCGCTCGCCGAGGGCGCGATGGCCAAGGTCGACAACGGTCTCGGCACCGCGACGCTGCCGGTCGCGATCGACGCGCGCGTCGCCAAGGGCACGGCCTGGGTCGAATCCGGTTACGGTCCGACCGCCGCGCTCGGCGCCGGTCGTGTGCGCGTGGCGGGGGTGCGGTAATGGAGATGCTGTTCGACGGTTTCCGCGACTGGCTGCTCGCCTACGGTGCCACCGGCGCGCTGGCGTGGATCGTGCTGAAGATTCTCGCCATCGCCGTGCCGGTGATCGTGAGCGTCGCCTTCTACGTCGTGTGGGAGCGCAAGCTGATCGGCTGGATGCACGTGCGCCACGGGCCGATGTACGTGGGCTGGGGCATCCTGCAGGCCTTCGCCGACGTGTTCAAACTGCTGTTCAAGGAAGTCATCCAGCCGTCAAACGCGCAGAAGTCGCTGTTCATCCTGGCGCCGATGGTCGCGCTGGTGCCGGCCTTCGCGGCGTGGGCGGTGGTGCCGTTCGACGCCCGCCTGGTGCTCTCCAACGCGAACGCCGGTCTGCTGTATCTGTTGGCGATGACCTCGCTCGGCGTGTACGGCATCATCCTCGCGGGCTGGGCTTCGAACTCGAAGTACGCGTTCCTCGGCGCGATGCGCGCCGCCTCGCAGGTCGTGTCCTACGAAATCGCGATGGGCTTCGCTCTGGTCGGTGTGCTGATGGCGTCGGGCAGCCTCAATCTCACCGAGATAGTGACCGCGCAGTCGGGCGACGCCGGGTTCTTCGAGTGGTTCTGGCTGCCGCTGCTGCCGCTGTTCGTCGTGTATTTCGTGTCCGGCGTGGCCGAGACCAACCGTGCGCCGTTCGACGTGGTCGAGGGCGAATCCGAAATCGTCGCCGGCCACATGGTCGAGTACTCGGGTTCGCAGTTCTCGCTGTTCTTCCTGGCCGAATACGCCAACATGATCCTGGTGAGTTTCCTCACCGCGCTGTTTTTCCTCGGCGGCTGGCTCAGCCCGCTGCAGGGTTGGATCGTTGCGGACGTGTCGCCGTGGGTCGACTGGATCTGGAAGGGCGGCTGGCCCTGGCTGCTGATGAAGGTGTTCGTGTTCGCCAGCCTGTTCATCTGGTTCCGCGCGTCGTTCCCGCGCTACCGCTACGACCAGATCATGCGTCTGGGCTGGAAGGTCTTCATTCCGATCACCATCGCGTGGATCTTCGCCACCGCGCTGCTGGTGTATTTCGGCGCGTTCGAGGCAGGGCAGTGATGGGCAAGATCGTTTCCTACCTGAAGAGTCTGCTGCTGCTGGAACTGTTCCGGGGCATGGCGCTGACGTTCAAGTATCTGTTCCGTCCCAAGTACACGCTGATGTACCCGATGGAGAAGACCCCGCAGTCGCCGCGTTTCCGTGGCCTGCATGCCCTGCGCCGCTATCCCAACGGCGAAGAGCGCTGCATCGCCTGCAAACTGTGCGAGGCGGTGTGTCCGGCGCTGGCGATCACCATCGATTCGGAGCAGCGCGCCGACGGCACCCGCCGCACCACGCGTTACGACATCGATCTGTTCAAGTGCATCTTCTGCGGGTTCTGCGAGGAATCCTGCCCGGTTGACTCGATCGTGGAGACCCATCTCCACGAGTACCACTTCGAGAAGCGCGGCGAGAACGTCGTCACCAAGCCGCAACTGCTGGCCATCGGCGATCGCCTCGAGAAGGAAATCGCCGAACGTCGCGCCGCCGACGCGGCCTATCGATAACCGTTGACGATAACCTCTGAGGCCGCCGTGGACTTCGCCACTCTCGCATTCCTGGTCTTCGCCGCGATCGCCACGATCTCGGCGGGCGCCGTGATCACCGTGCGCAATCCGGTGCACGCCGCGCTGTGCCTGGTGCTCACCTTCTTCACCGTCGCCTGTACCTGGATCCTCGCCGGCGCCGAATTCCTCGGCGTGGCCCTGATCCTCGTCTACGTGGGCGCGGTGATGGTGCTCTTCCTGTTCGTGGTGATGATGCTGGACATCGACGTCGCGCCGATGCGCGAGGGCTTCGTCCGCTATCTGCCGCTGGGCCTCCTGGTCGCGGTGGTCATGCTCATCGAGATGCTGACCCTGATCGGCGTCAAGGCCGAACTGGCGACCGCGTTCGGCGAAGATCCCGCCGCCGCGCAGGGTCTTTCGAATACCGAATGGATCGCCCGCGCGCTGTTCACCGAGTTCATGCTGCCGTTCGAGGTCGCCGCCGTGATCCTCACCATCGCCGTGGTCGCGGCGGTGATGCTGACCCTGCGCCGTCGTCCCGGCGTGAAGCACCAGGACCCCGCCGCGCAGTCGCGCGTCCGCGCGCAGGATCGCATCCGGATGGTGAACATGCCCGCGGAGGGCCGTGCGCCCGCCGACACCGCGGCCGAGGAGGTGACATCGTGATCGGTCCGCTCGCCCTCGGGCATTACCTGGCGCTCGGCGCCGCGCTGTTCTGCATCAGCCTGGCCGGCATCTTCCTCAACCGGAAGAACGTGATCATCCTGCTGATGTCGATCGAGCTGATGCTGCTCAGCGTCAACGTCAACTTCGTCGCGTTCTCGCGCCATCTCGGCGATGCGTCGGGCCAGATTTTCGTGTTCTTCATCCTCACGGTGGCCGCCGCCGAGGCCGCCATCGGCCTCGCGATCCTGGTCACGCTGTTCCGTAACCGGCGCACGATCAACGTCGGCGAAATCGACACGCTGAAGGGGTGAGCCGATGCGCTTGCGAGCCATCGGCTCGCGCATCGGCGAACGCCCGGCCAAGGATGGACGGGCGGGTGTTGGGCGAAGTGGTGTGGCATCGCCATGGATGGCGGCGGTATCGAGCGTGACATCGATGCGCTTGCGAGCCATCGGCTCGCGCATCGGCGAACGCCCGGCCAGGGATGGACGGGCAGGTGTTGGGCGAAGTTGTGGTGTTTCGTCAGGGATGGCAGCGGTAGACGCGGTACTCATTCGGTAACGGACAATTCATGGAAATTTCCAAAACCTATCTGCTGCTGGTCGTGCTCGCGCCGCTGTTCGGCGCGGCCCTCGCCGGTCTGTTCGGCCGCCGCATCGGCCGCACCGGCGCGCACACCGTCACCATCCTCGGTGTCGCCGTCAGCTGCGCGCTGTCGATGTACACGCTGTGGCAGCTGCTGCAGGGCGCGAATCCGTTCAACGAGAACGTCTACACCTTCTTCCAAGTCGCCGGTTACGACGCGCACGTCGGTTTCATGGTCGACAAGCTCACCGCGATGATGATGGTGGTCGTCACCTTCGTCTCGCTGCTGGTGCACATCTACACCATCGGCTACATGGCCGAAGATCCCGGCTACCAGCGCTTCTTCAGCTACATCAGCCTGTTCACGTTCTCGATGCTGATGCTGGTGATGAGCAACAACTTCATGCAGCTGTTCTTCGGCTGGGAAGCGGTGGGTCTGGTCTCGTACCTGCTGATCGGCTTCTGGTTCAAGCGTCCGAGCGCGATCTTCGCGAACCTGAAGGCCTTCCTCGTCAACCGCGTCGGCGACTTCGGCTTCCTGCTCGGCATCGCCGGCGTGCTGATGTATTTCGACACGCTGGACTACGCCACGGTCTTCGCCAACGCATCCAACACGCTGGGCGGCGCCACCATCGCGGTCTTCGAGGGCCACGAGTGGTCGGTCGCGACGATGATCTGCATCTGCCTGTTCATCGGCGCGATGGGCAAGTCGGCGCAGGTGCCGCTGCACGTGTGGCTGCCGGATTCGATGGAAGGCCCGACCCCGATCTCGGCGCTGATCCACGCGGCGACGATGGTCACCGCGGGCATCTTCATGGTCGCGCGCATGTCGCCGCTGTTCGAACTGTCGGAAACCGCGCTGAGCTTCGTGCTTTTCATCGGCGCGACCACCGCGTTCTTCACCGGCCTGATCGGCATCGTCCAGAACGACATCAAGCGCGTGGTCGCATACTCCACGCTCTCGCAGCTGGGTTACATGACCGTGGCCTTGGGCGTCTCGGCGTATTCCGCCGCGGTCTTCCACCTGATGACCCACGCCTTCTTCAAGGCGCTGCTGTTCCTCGCCGCGGGTTCGGTGATCATCGGCATGCACCACGAGCAGGACATGCGGAAGATGGGCGGCCTGCGCAAGTACATGCCGATCACCTTCTGGACCAGCCTCATCGGCACGCTGGCGCTGGTCGGCACGCCGTTCCTGAGCGGTTTCTATTCGAAGGACAGCATCATCGAGGCGGCGGCGCATCACGCCCACACGTCGCACGGCTGGGTGGCGACCTACGGTTACTGGGCGGTGCTGCTGGGCGCGTTCGTGACCTCGTTCTACAGCTTCCGCCTGCTGTATCTCACTTACTTCGGCGAAGAGCGCTTCCGTCACGCGCACGATGATCATGACGCGCATGCCGAGCATGCACATGGCGACGCCGGCCATGGCGATGCGCATCATGACGATCACGGCCATCATGGCCCGCACGAGCCGCACGAATCCCCGTGGGTGGTCACGCTGCCCCTGATCCTGCTGGCCATTCCTTCGATCGCCATCGGCTTCATCACCGTCGGCCCGATGCTCTTCGGCACCGACATGCTGGGCCACGAGAAGCAACTGCCGTTCTTCCTCGGCGCGATCGAGGTGCTCAAGGAACACGACGTCATGGCCGCGCTGGCCGAAGAGTTCCACGGTCCGGTCGCGTTCGCGCTCCACGGCTTCGTGGCGCCCGCGTTCTGGCTCGCTTTCGGCGGTTTCGCGCTGGCGACGCTGATGTACCTGATCAGGCCGGCCCTGCCGGCGAAGGTCGCCGCGTTCCCGCCGTTCGCGCTGATCGCCCGCGTGCTCGACAACAAGTACGGCATGGACGATCTGTGGATCGGCGGTTTCGCCAGAGGCGGCGTGCTGCTCGGCAAGGTCTCGCGCAAGCACGACGAAAAGGTCATCGACGGCCTGTTCGTCAACGGCAGCGCCCGCCTCGTCGATCTCTTCGCCGGCCTGCTGCGCAAGACCCAGTCCGGCTACCTCTACCATTACGCCTTCGCGATGATCCTCGGCCTGATCGCTCTTCTGGCCGTGCTGATCAAGTTCTGGCGCTGACCGACACGAACCGACGGATACCGAATCGCGATGCAACACTGGCCCCTTCTCAGCATCCTGATCTGGCTGCCCATCGTCGGCGGCGCGCTGGCGCTGATGCTCGGCAACCGGCGCGCGCAGGCCGCGCGCTGGCTCGCGCTCACGGTGGCGGTCGCCACCTTCGCGCTCAGCATTCCGCTGCTCACCGGCTTCGACTACTTCACCTCCGGGATGCAGTTCGTCGAACGACGCGAGTGGATTCCCGCCTACGACATCCAGTATCACCTCGGCGCCGACGGCATCTCGGTCGCGCTGATCGTGCTGACCACGCTGACCACGGCCCTGGTGCTGATCGGCGCCTGGGGCTCGATCGACAAGCGCGTCAATCAGTACGTCGCGGCGTTCCTGTTCCTCGAAGGCCTGATGATCGGCGTGTTCGCCGCCGTCGACGCCATGCTGTTCTACGTGTTCTTCGAAGGCATGCTGATCCCGATGTTCATCATCATCGGCGTCTGGGGCGGTCCGCGCCGCGTCTACGCGTCGGTGAAGTTCTTCCTGTACACCTTCCTCGGCTCGGTGTTCATGCTGGTCGGGCTGATCTACCTGTACCTGAAGGCGGGCAGCTGGCAGTTGCCCGATCTGTACGCGGTGCCGTTGGACGCGAAGGAACAGATGTGGCTGTTCTTCGCCTTCCTGGTCGCGTTCGCGGTCAAGGTCCCGATGTTCCCGGTGCATACCTGGCTGCCCGACGCCCACGTCGAGGCGCCGACCGGCGGCTCGGTGATCCTGGCCGCGATCATGCTGAAGATCGGCGGCTACGGTTTCCTGCGCTTCAACCTGCCGATCGTGCCGGACGCGAGCCATGAATACGGCATGCTGGTCATCGTCCTCAGCCTGATCGCGGTGGTCTACATCGGCCTCGTCGCGCTGGTGCAGGAGGACATGAAGAAGCTGATCGCTTATTCGTCGATCTCGCACATGGGCTTCGTCACCCTCGGCATATTCATCGCCTTCATGCTGGTGCGCGACCAGGGCGAGCCCGATGCCGCGCGTCTCGGCCTGCAGGGCGCGATGGTGCAGATGATCTCGCACGGCTTCATCTCCGGCG
>CAMLLG010000116.1 GCA_946480825.1 uncultured Lysobacteraceae bacterium | reverse complement strand
CCAGCGGCGCGGTCTTGTTGACCTCGAAGCCGCTGTAGCTGCCGTCGGTGCCGGCGCCGCCGGTGCGCCAGGCGTTCTCGCTCATCATCACCGGGTCGCTGGCCTTGATCCGTCCGGCCTGCAGTTCGGCCGCGACCACGTAGGACGTCATCACCTTGGTGATGCTGGCAGGGTCCAGGCGCATGTCGATGTTCTCGCCGGCCAGCACCTTGCCGGTGGCCTCGTCCATCACCAGCCAAGCCTTGGCACTCACCGGCTTCGGCGCGTCGGGAATGGTCAGCGGCGGCGGTGCCGCTGCCGGTTTCGTGGCCGGCGACTGCGCCAGCGCCAGGCCCACCGTGCACAGGGCCGCGGCGGCCGCGGTCCACCACCGCATCGCCGTCCGTCCGGAATTCCGCCGCGGGCTCCGCCCGGACGCACCCTGCACCGCACCCAACCTGTTCATCGAATCGTTTACTCCGGAGAAAACGGCCTCGCGGGCCGCTGAAATGACCGCAAGCGCGGTAGTTTGAAGCAAGCGGCCCGGGATTCCGAGGCCGAATCCGGGACGCGCACCGAAGCGCGCACCGAAGCGCGCACCGCAGCGCGCGGCTCAGTCGTGCACGATCTGCGCGGACCCGAAGCCCAGATCGGCGGCGCGCACCGAAAGTTCCTGCACCCGCGCGGTCGGCACCGGACCGATGCGCAGGCGCCAGACCGGCTGGCCGTTCACCGAGGCTTCGTCGATGCGCAGCGGTTCGACACCCCCGGCCGACAGCCGTTCGCGCGCGCGCTCGGCGTTGTCGCGGGCCGAGAACGAGGCCAACTGCAGCACGACATCGCTGCCGGCGACGGCAGACGCGACTGCGGGCTTCGGGGTGGGTGCCGAGGCCGGCGTGGCGGCGGCGAAACGGATGCCGCGTTCGCGCATCCAGCGTTCGAATTCGTCGGCGGACACCGCGTTGTCCTCGACCGTCGCCACCGGCGGGGGCGACGGCTTGCGCGTGGCGGTCTCGCGCCCGCCGGAACCTTCTTCCGGAGTCAGCGCCCGCACTTCCACCCGCGCGGTGCCCTGACGGGTGAAACCGAGTTTGGTCGCGGCGGCGTAGCTCAGATCGATGATGCGGCCGGCGTGGAAGGGGCCGCGGTCGTTGACGCGCACCACCACCGACTTGCCGTTGGCGAGATTGGTGACCCGCACGAAGCTGGGCAGCGGCAGCGTCTTGTGCGCGGCGGTGAAGGCGTACATGTCGTACACCTCCTGGTTGGAGGTCAGGCGGCCATGGAATTTCTTGCCGTAGAACGAGGCCTGGCCCTCCTCGACGTAGCCTTCGGCGGAGTCGCGGACGTGGTAGCGCTTGCCCAGCACCGCATAGCTGCGATTGCCGACGCGCGAGCGCGGTTCGGCCTTCACTTCCGGCTCGGGGATGGCGTCGACATCGGGAATCTCGTCCGGCACGCTGTCCTTCACGTGCGGCGCGTACAGGCCGCCGGCGACGTAATCGCCGCGTTTCGACGGATCTTCCTGCGCCGGCGCATACGGCGAGCGTTTCGGCCCGTGCGCGACCTCGCGGCCGGTATCGTGCGTGTCCGGTGCGCGCTCCGCCGCGGGCGGCGGGGCTGATTTTTTCGGCGCGCTGCCGCAGGCGACCAGCGCCGACGACAGCAGCGCCAGCGAGACGATGCGGGCGGCCGCGCTCACGGCTGCGTCCTCGTCGACGCCGCACCGGCGCGGATGGCCTGGGCCAGCTGATGCACCGCCAGCGCGTACATCGGCGAGCGGTTGTAGCGGGTGATCACGTAGTAATTGCGATAGCCCAGCCAATGTTCGCGGCCGGCCGCACCATCGAGATTCACGATGGTCGCACCTTCCGCCGCAGGATCGCGCGGCGCGGGTTCGCCGGCCAGCGGCCGGTAGCCGCGCGCGGCCAGCGCAGGCATCGGATGCACGGGCTCGAGGTTTTCGGGCACGAACTCGGCGGCACCGGCGTCGAGCGCCGCGCGCGCGACCACCGGACCATCGGCCTGCCAGCCATGGACGACGAAGTAATTGGCGATCGACGCGAACACGTCGGGTTTGTGGGTGAGCAGATCGCGGCGGCCATCGCGGTCGCCGTCCTTCGCCCACAGGCGATAACTCGACGGCATGAACTGGCCCATGCCCATCGCGCCGGCATAGCTGCCCTTCAACGCGGGCAGATCGAGCTGCGGCTCTTCCTTCGCCAGTGCGAACAGCTGCGCCAGCTCGCCGGCGAAGAACGGCGCGCGCTTGGGATGATCGAAGGCCAGCGTGTACAGCGCGTCGAGCACGCGATAACTGCCGGTGTTGCGGCCGTAGAAGGTTTCCACGCCGATGATCGCGACGATGTACTCGGCCGGCACGCCGGTCTGCGCGGCCACCCGTTCCAGCGCTTCGCGGTTGTCGCGATGGAACGCGATGCCGCCATCGATGCGCGCCGGGGTCATGAAGATGGTGCGGTAATCGCGCCAGGGTTTCACCGCCTCGGCCGGACGGGTGATGGCGTCGATGATGCTCTGCTTGTACTCGGCCTGCGCCAGGGTGTCGCGGATCCGCTGCGGGTCGATGCCGTAGGTCGCGGCGGTGTAGTCGACGAAGGCGGCAATGCGCTGTTCGCGGGGAATCGCCGGGTCGGTGACCGCCGGCGGGGCCACCGGGCGCTCCTGCGGCTGCGGGACCTTCGGCAGCAGCGCGGGGGCGGGTTCGGGCGGCGGCGGGGTCGGCTCGGGGGCCGCGACCACGGCGGTGGGTTTCGGGGGCGGCGTCTGGGTGGCGCAGGCGACGAGCACGACGCTCATCGCGACCGCAGCCACGCGGGGCAAGGCACGAAGAATCAAGGGCTTATGCCTCTTCTGGCGGGGTCACGGCGAGAGGTTAGCATGCGACCACGGGGTGACCTATCCAGGCGGTTCAGGTCGCCCGCGCGGATTCAGCGCATCAGTGCCTGGAAGATGGCGCCGAGCGAGGCCGCAATTGTCGCCGGCTGGTCGCTGAAAATGCAGATCACTGTGGTCGCGCAGACGACTGCCATGCGCTCACACACGTTTGCGATGCCGAGCCAGAAGAGCCTTCGTTCGCGCAGGCGGACAGCCTCCAGGCGCGACTTGTCGTGTTCGAAAGTTCCGAAGGGATCGGTGGGAAGGGGCATGGGAGGGTTCGCGATGATGATGGATGGATGACCGGTTCGATCACGTGTTTTGCACGTGACCGCCTGCTCCGCGGAGTCCTTGTCCGGCCCGCATTTCGAGCTGCAGTCTTCCGCTAAACGACGGATATCCTCCTGCGCGACTTCACCCATCGGCACGGACACCGCGCCGGCAGCGGGCTGAAGCCCGCTCTACCGTGGAGACACTGGCCGGCGTTGCATTTCCGGGCCGGACCCGGGACGCTAGCCGGCCTTGCCGAACCGCTTCCCGCCCATGCCCCACGCCATCACCACCACCGAGCTGTTCCTGGTCGCGATGGTGATCATCTTCGCGGTGCCGTATCTGATCTGGCGTCTCGGCCGCACCGATTACTTCGCGCCGCTGGTGGTGGTGCAGATCGTCACCGGCATCCTGCTCGGGCCCGGCGTGCTCGGCGCGATCTTTCCGGAGTACTACCAGTTCATCTTCACCAGGGACGTGATCCAGTCGCTCAACGGCGTGGCCTGGTGGGCGGTGATGCTGTTCGTGTGGATCGCCGGCATCGAACTGGATCTGGGCGAAGCCTGGAAACACCGGCGCGAGAGTTCGATCACCGCAGGTCTGGCCCTGGGCACGCCGATGCTGTTCGGCTGCGGCGTGGCCGCCGCGATGCTGGCCTTCGACGGCTGGATCGGGCCGAAAGGCCTGACCTGGCAGTTCGTGGTCGGCGTGGGCATGGCCTGCGCGGTGACCGCACTGCCGATCCTGATCCTGCTGATGGAGAAGCTCGAGATCCTGCGCCAGCCCATCGGCCAGCGCATCCTGCGCTACGCCAGTCTCGACGACGTGGCGATCTGGGGCGTCCTCGCGCTGGTGCTGATGGACTGGCAGCGGATCGGCCGCCAGGTCGCGTTCATCGCCGTGTTCTCGCTCGCCTGCGTCGTCTTCCGCAAACTCATGGTGCGCATTCCGGAACGCGACCGCTGGTACGTGGCGCTGTTCTGGCTGGCGGCCTGCGCGTTCGGCGCGGACTGGTCGGGCCTGCACTTCATGGTCGGCGCCTTCCTCGCCGGCATGGTCATGGATCACCACTGGTTCGATCGCGACAAGATGGACACCCTGCGCCACAACGTGCTGCTGGTGGTGATGCCGGTGTTCTTCCTCAGCACCGGCCTGCGCACCGGCTGGGACATGGGCGGCTTCGCGGTGTTCGTCGCGGCCGGCGCGCTGCTGCTCGCCCAACTCGGCGGCAAGCTGGCCGGCGTGCATCTCGCCGGACGGATACTGAAATGGCAGCCGGGCGAAGCCTCGGTCATCGGTTGGCTGCTGCAGACCAAGGCGTTGATCATGATCATCTTCGCCAACGTGCTGCTCGACAAGGCCATCATCACCAGCGCCACCTTCACCGCACTGCTGCTGATGGCGGTGGCCAGCACGATGCTCACGGTGCCGATGGTGGCGCCGAAACTTCAGCGCATGCGCGCGATGATCTCGCGCGACGCCTGACCGCACCGCCCACGGGGAGCCTTCGATGATCGAGACACGTACCGCCGCCCGGTTTCTTGCAGCGTTGCTCGCAGCGCTGCCGCTGTTCGCGTCGTCCGCCATCGCCGCCGAGCGCGTGCGCATGCCGGTGCCGTGGGAAGCGGACACGACGCTGGTCTACGACACCGAATCGATCCAGCGCGAGAAGAATGCCGAAGGCACCGGCAGCCGGCGGGTGACCGATCGCACCGAGGTGCGGGTGGCGGAGAGCGGACGCAACGGCCACGCGCTGGTGTGGACCACCCACGACAGCCGGGTGGAAGCGATCGACGGCGACCGCGGCACGACAGATCTGATCGCGCCGATGCTGGAACAGCTGGACGAACTGGAAGTGGTGATCGAACTGGACCGCGACGGTCGCTACCGCAAGGTGCGCAATCTCGACGCGGTGGCCGTGCGCGTGCGCGCGGCGATGCGGCCGATCCTGGAGGCCAATCTCGAAAAGACCCTCGGCAAGGGCAGCGAGAAGGTGTCGAAGTACGACCGCGATGCCGCGCTGGCGATCGCGCGCGAGCAGCTCGGCGCGATGCTGGAGCAGATCATCAGCCTCGATGGCGTCGAAACCGTCTCCAGCAGCCAGACGAAGACATTCACCGCCTTCGTCGGCAAATCGCTGCAGGCGGGCAAATCCTATCGCGATGCCGAGCCGATCGAATCGCCGCTGGAAGGCACGCCGTTGCCGGGCAAGCGCGAGTACATGCTGGAGATCGATCGCGAAGACCCCAATCTCGCGCGCATCCGCTGGACGCACACGCTCGACACCGCAGGCGATGCCGCCGCGCAGTGGGCGCTGGTCGCGGAGCTGACCGGCGACACCCCGAGCGGCGACGGCGCGCCGAAGGATCTCTCGCTGCGCGAAGAGGGCGTGCTGCTGTTCCGCCGCGATACCGGCACCATCGAACTGGTGGAAACCGTGAACACCAGCCGCTACGGCCGCAGCCACGACGAACACGAACGCCATCGCATGCGCCTGCGCGGCAGCGCGCGCACCTGGGCGCAGGAAGAGGCCGCGCGGCGGCCCTGAGCCGCACTTCGCCATGCGCGCCATGTCGTGTCGACCGCTCGCATCGCTGGCGCTCGCGCTGGCCATCCTGCTGGCGACCGTGCTGGCCGTGCCGCCTGCCGAGGCGCGCACGATCTATCGCTGCGTGCGCGACGGCACCGTCAGCCTGTCGACCGCGCCGGAGCCGGGCTCGAAGTGCGAAGCGAAGCAGATCGACGACGGCGCGGTGCAGACGCCGAACCTGTGGGGCGAGATGGGCGTGTTCAGCGGCACGCTGTACGAACGCGAGCAGGACGGGAAACTCGTCTACGGCACCCGCAATCTGCCCGGTTCGCGGGTGTATCTGCGCTTCACCGTGGCGACGCCCGAGGGCGAGCCCGCGCACGAAGGCCTGGGCAAGGTCGACACGCCGCGGCTGGATCGCCACGCGAAGATCTTCAAGGCGGTGGCGAAACGCACCGGCGTCGACGACGCCTGGCTGCGCGCGATCGCACACGCCGAGAGCGCGTTCGACGAAAAGGCGGTCTCGCCCAAGGGCGCGCAGGGCGTGATGCAGTTGATGCCCGCGGTCGCGCTGGAATACGGCGTGAAGGACCCGTTCTCGCCGGCCGAATCGATCGACGCCGGTGCGCGGCATTTCAGGATGCTGCTCAAACGCTTCGACAACGATCCGGTGCTGGCGATCGCCGCGTACAACGCCGGGATGGGCGCGGTGGCGCGCTACGACGGCGTTCCGCCCTACAAGGAAACCCAGGCCTATCTGGAAAAGGTGCAGGCCTTGTACCGCGTCTACCGCGCCGCGCTGTCGCCGCCGCCGCTGCGCCCGGCGGATGCGATCCCGATCACGGACAAACTGCGTACCACGCTGCCGTGAGCCGCGTGCGCATGCCGCACGGCGCAAACCGCGGCATACTCCACGCATGACCCGCGAATTGACACTGGTCGGCTTCGACGCCGACGACACGCTCTGGCGCAGCGAGGATTACTACCGCGACGCACAGACCGCCTTCGAAGGCATCGTCGGCGGCTACGTCGATCTGGACGACGCCCACGACCGGCTCTACGCCGTCGAGAAACAGAACATCGCCCTGTTCGGCTACGGCGCCAAGGGCATGACCCTGTCGATGGTGGAAGCCGCGATCGCGATCACCAAGGAACGCATCTCGGCGCGCGATCTGCATCGCATCGTCGAGATCGGCAAATCGGTGCTGCAGCATCCGGTGGAACTGCTGCCGGGCATCCGCGAAGCGGTCGAGGAGATCGCGCGCGAACGCCCGGTGGTGCTGATCACCAAGGGCGATCTGTTCCACCAGGAAGCCAAGGTCCGCGACTCGGGCCTGTCCGACCTGTTCCGCCGGATCGAGATCGTCAGCGAGAAGGACACCGCGACCTATGCGCGCCTGTTCGCGGAATTCGCCCTGGCGCCCTCGCAATTCGCGATGATCGGCAACTCGCTGCGCTCGGACATCGTGCCGGTGCTCGAACTCGGCGGCTGCGGCGTGCACATGCCCTATCACGTAACCTGGGCGCACGAGACCGAAACCGCGCCGCCGACCGCGCTGGAGCGGTTGCGCAGCGTCACCGGGCCGTCGGAGCTGCCGGCGGCGATCCGCTCGCTCGCGGCTGGCTGAACGGCCGCGAAGCGGAACGCCGCGGCCGGCCCGCGGCAGTCTTTTTTGCGACCGCGGACGCTGGACGCTGCCATCGCCCCGAACGATCATCCACCACTTCTTTCCACAGGATCCCGGCCATGCGCAAGCTGCTCGCCACCTCGCTTCTCGCCCTCGGCCTCGCCACCGGGTCCGCCCAAGCCCAGGACTTCACCTTCGGCTGGAATCCGCGCAGCGGCGACGTCTGGATGGACGTGTGGCTGGGCGACATGAACCGCTACGGCAACCGCTATCGCGATCCCTTCGTCGATGAGCTGGTGCGTTACCACGCCGCGCCGCGCGATCTGGTGGTCGATCTGCTCGCACGCCGCTGGGCGCCCGGCGACATCTACTTCGCCTGCGCGCTGGCCAAACTCGCCGGCCGCCCGTGCCGCTACGTGGTCGAACTGTGGGAACGCGACCACGGCCAGGGCTGGGGCGCGATGGCCAAGCGCCTGGGCAT
>CAMLLG010000115.1 GCA_946480825.1 uncultured Lysobacteraceae bacterium | reverse complement strand
CGGCGCAGGTGCGCTGGGCGATGCCCTTGCCGTAGTGCGTGGTCATGCCGCCGAACGGACGCTGGTAGATCTTGCCGTCTTCGGTGCGCGAGAACGGCACGCCGTAGTGCTCGAGCTCGATGATGGCCGGGATGGCCTCGCGGCACATGTACTCGATGGCGTCCTGGTCGCCCAGCCAGTCCGAGCCCTTGATGGTGTCGTAGAAGTGGAAGCGCCAGTCGTCCTCGCCCATGTTGCCGAGCGCGGCGGAAATGCCGCCCTGCGCCGCGACCGTATGCGAGCGGGTCGGAAAGACCTTGGTGATGCAGGCGGTCTGCAGCCCCTTGTGGGCCAGGCCGAAGGTCGCGCGCAGCCCGGCGCCACCGGCGCCGACCACGACCATGTCGTACTTGTGTTCGGTGATTTTATAGGCGGTGGAGTTGTATGCGGAGGTCATGGTGTCAGGCCAGAATCGCGATGCGGCCGATCGCGTAGAGAGAAGCGAGCGCGCCGAGCGCGCAGGCGAACGCGATCAGCAACTGCAGGAAAATTTCGGTCGGACGGTGGTGGAAATAGTCTTCGACCACCACCTGCAAGCCGAGCCGCGCGTGCCAGAACAGACTGATCGCGAACAGCGCGAGCGGGATCGCGTTCATCGGCTTCGCCAGCGACGCCTGGACCTGGGCGAGATCCGCACCGACCAGCGCGACGATCATGCCGAGGACCCAAGGTGTGAGCAGCGCCAGGAACACCGCGGTGACGCGCTGCCACCAGAAATGGCCGGTGCCGGATTTCGCCGAACCCAGACCGCGGGCGCGGGCGACCGGCGTACGGAAATCGCGAACGGGAGAGCCGCTCATGCCGCACCCCGCATCGCGAAGAACCAGATCGCGGCGGTGAACACCACCGTCAGCGCGACGACCGTATAGCCGGACTTGTAGACCTGCGGGATCTGGAAGCCCCAGCCCGCATCCCAGAGCAGGTGGCGGATGCCGTTGAGCAGGTGATAGACCAGCGCCAGCGAGAAACCGAACAGCGCCAGTTTGCCGAAGGGCGATGCGAGGAGGGCCGCGGCCCGATCGTAGGCCTCGCCGCCCTGCGCGACCGCGAGCAGCCACCAGGCCAGCACGAACGCGCCGAAGGAAAGAAGAATGCCGCTGATGCGATGCATGATCGACATCACGCTGGTGATCTGCTTGCGATAGATCTGCAGATGCGGCGACAGGGGACGTGCGCGGTTGCTCATTCGTGTTGCGCCCAGATCGGAAAGGGGATTGCGTAGCTCTAGCCGGTTCCAGCAGTTGGGTGGAAGACGCTCATCCTGAGTGCCTTTCAAACCGCGAATCGGGTCCATGTCCGACTCGCTCCCGACGGATCGCTCGCTTGCGCGATCGCCCCGTCGTCGCAGCCGCCCTTGGCCGCGTGGGCAGGCCGTCGTTCGACAGCCCGCTAGAAATCGATGCAGCGGCCATTCTTCTCCCAATCGCCGTAGCGGGTCGGGTCGAGGCCTTCGCGGCCACCGATTTCCTTCGCCGCGGAACCCGGGGCCGAGCCCGTCACGACAGCGCCTTCGGGCGCTTCGGGACGCGGTTCGGGAATGAGAATGGTTTCGCCTATCATGGTCGGTATTCCTGAACGCACAAGTTTAAGTCCCACCCCCATGCCGGACAACCCGCAAACATCGAACGCACCGTGGTTTTCGCTGTACGACCATCGTCTGGTGGTCCTGCAGGGCCGGGATGCGGTCGCATTCGCCCAGGCGCAGACGATGAACGACGTGGCCCTCCTGCGCGACGGCGACTGGCACTGGAACGGCTGGTTGACGCCGAAAGGCAGGGTGATCGCCCTGTTCGCACTGCTGCGCATCGATGCCGATACGTTGTGGATGATCGTGCCGGATGCAGATGCCGATGCGCTGGTCGAGCGATTGCGGCGATTCGTGTTCCGCAGCAAGGTCGGCCTGTCTGTCCGCGACGACGTCCGCGTCGCCGGACGCCAACAGGCTTCCGACCTGGCCTCGGGCAATCACTGGGCGGGCGACCCGGCAACGGCCATCGAACTCGATCTCAGCGGCCGGCTCGATGCGGACCATGCCGGGCGCAGTCTGCGACTGGGGCCGGCCGTCGATGCCGCGAGCGACCCGTCGGCGCTGGAAGCCTGGCGCCGGACCGATCTGGCGCACGGCTGGCCGCGGATGGAACCCTCGCAATGCGAGCAATGGACGCCGCAACAGCTCTCGCTGGATCGGCTTCAGGCCTACAGCGTGAAGAAGGGATGCTATCCCGGGCAGGAAATCGTCGCCCGCACCCATTTCCTCGGCCAGGCCAAGCGCGGTCTTGGCCTGCTGCGCACGACGATGCCGCTGTCGCCCGGGGCCGAGGTGTCCGTGGACGGTACGTCGACCGGCACGGTGGTCGCCGTCGGCGGCGATCTCGCGCTGGCCGTGCTGCCGCTCGGCCCATCGTCGCCAGCGGATGCCATCCAGAACGACGAAAGCCCCGCCGGAGGCGGGGCTTCCTGGGTTCGACTGCCCCTGCGCGACGGATTGGCGCGCTGAGAGCACATCGCACCGGAACGGGGCGCGCGGCTCAGAACAGCGTGCGCGACCCCATGTTCATCGGGTCCTGCTCGCGGGCCTGCTGCTGCCGCTGCTCCTGTTCCCGCGCCTGCGTCTGCACGTACTGCTGCTCGCGCTGCTGGTTGATGCGGTTCACTTCCTCGAAGTTCCGCTCGGCCGGCTGGGTCAGCTCGTGGGTCGGAACGGCGAGCGTGCGCACGGTCGGATCGTTCGGATCGCCCTGATACATGATCGCGTAGCGCCCGCCGACATCGTCGAAGCGACCGTTGCTGCGGCTGAGCACCACGCCATCGACGCGGGAATCCGGATCGAGCGAACTGTTCTCGCGAACGGCCTCGGTCTTGTAGGCCCGCAGCATCGCCGCGGACGCCCGATGGCTGATGTCGCTGCTGTTGATGTCGATGCCGTTCTCGCCATGCATCCTGTCGACCATGTTCCGCAACGTCATGTACTGGTCGTAATCGGGATGACCGGGATCGGAGGGATTCTTGGCTTCGTACTTCATGGTGCGCTCCTTGAGGCTCGGGGCCGGATCGACCGGCGGACCAGACGGACAGGCCGATACTACACCCGCCCGCGCCGGCCGGTCATGCCCCGCAGCTCAGCCCGCCCGTTCAGATTTCCCGCCCGTTCGGGCATCGCCGGCCTCAGCCGGCCAGCGCCTCCGCAGCGGCGACGATGTCGTCGTCCGCGGGGATGACCAGGAAGGCCGCGCCGGCCAGCGGGGTGAAGGTGTCGGCGCCGACCACCCGGCGCAACGGAACTTCGCCGAATCCGCCCTCGACCAGTGCGGTGATCACGCCCTCGCCCACGCCGGCGCTGCGCCGGCCCTCGTCGACGACGAGGATGCGCCTGGCGCCCGCGGCCTGTTCGCGGATGAACGCTTCGTTGAGCGGCACCAGCCAACGCAGATCCACCACGCGGACCTTCCAGCCGTGCTTCGCTTCGATCGCCCGCGCCGCGCGCAGACTCATCGGCACGCCGTTGCCGAAGGTGAAGATGACAAGATCATCGCCGTCGCTGCCGTCCGCCGGCCGATAGACGCGCCCTTCGCCCAGCGTCATCGCCTGTTCCGGCGACGGATATTCGGTCAGCCACAGGCCGTCGCCGGCGTCGTACAGATCCTTGGTCATGTACAGCGCGATCGGTTCGAGCAGGGCGCAGACCCGGCCGTCCACCTTCGCCAGCGCCATCAGCGTGCGCAGCATCGTCGCCGCATCGTCGCCGCGCGAAGGACAGCCGACCACGAGGCCCGGGATGTCGCGCAACGCGGTGATCGAGTTGTCGTTGTGGAAATGACCGCCGAAGCCGCGCTGATAACCCAGCGACGCGATCCGCATCACCATCGGATTGCGATACTGGCCGTTGCTGAAGAACTGCAGACTGGCCGCTTCGCCGCGGATCTGGTCGCAGGCGTTGTGGAAATACGCGAGGTACTGGATCTCCGGCATCGGCAGCATGCCCATGTTCGCGTAGCCCTGGGCGAGACCGAGGATGATCGTCTCGTCGAGCAGCGTATTGAACACGCGCTTGTTGCCGAACGCCTTGTGCAACCCCTTGGTGACGGTGTACACGCCGCCCTTCTGGGCCACGTCTTCGCCGAACAGCAGGGTCTCCGGATATTTGCAGAACAGGTCGTGCAGCGCCTGGTTGATCTGGATCGCCAGATGCTTCGCCGGCTGTTTCTCCGGCAGTTTCGCATCGCCTCCGAACGCGGCGATGCGCTTGTCGGCGTAGTCGAAGCGCGCGGCCTCGGCCTGCACTTTGTCGGGCGTGTACGGCGCCAGCGGTCGCATCACGTCTTCGAGCGAGGTCAGGCGCGGACGGCGGTCGGCGTCCTCGGCGGCGGCGAAACACTTCGCGCGGGTCTCTTCGTACAGCGCGAGGATCTCGTCCTTCGACATCAGCCCGGATTCCAGCGCGATCGCGGCGCTGCGCAGCAGCGGATCGCTCGCCTCCACCGCGCACAGCTCCTCGATGTTGCGCCATTCGATCTCGAAGTCGGTGCCGGCGTGGCCCATGATCCGCGTGGTGCGCAGATGCAGGAACGTCGGGCGGCGCGTGCGCCGGCAGTGCTCCACCGCCGCCTGCACCTGGCCGTAGCCCGCGGCGAGATCGAGACCGTCGGCGTAGAAATAATCGAGATCGGCGCGGTCGCGGAAATTGCGCGCGACCCAGCCGTCCGGCGTCTTCACCGAAATGCCGATGCCGTTGTCCTCGCAGACGTACAGCACCGGCGCCGGCAGCTTCTGGTACGCGGTCCACGCCGCGGCGTTGAACGCCGTCTGCGCGGTGGCGTGATTGCTGGACGCGTCGCCGAACGAACAGATCGCGATGCTGTCGTCGGGAATCGGCAGGGCATGGCCGATGCGGCGCGCATGGTCGATCGCGATCGCGGTGCCCAGCGCCTTCGGCAGATGCGAGGCGATGGTCGAGGTCTGCGGCAGCACCCACAGCGGCTTGCTGCCCCAGACCTTGTGGCGACCGCCGCTGGCCGGGTCTTCGGCACTGGCCGCGAAGGACAGCGCCGAATCCATGATCGGATCCATCCCGGGGATCTTGCGGAAACGCTCGGCCATGAAACCGCCGGAGCGGTAGTGCAGGAATGCCGGATCGGTGTGGCGCGTCAGCCGCGCGACCATCGCGTTGCCTTCGTGACCGCTGCTGCCGATGGTGTAGAAAACCTTGTTCTGCACGCGCAGCACGCGCGCCATCAGGTCGAGATGGCGGCTGATCAGCTGCGAGCCGAACAATTCGCGGAAGCCCTGCGCGTCGAGCGCGCTGCCGTCCAGGATGGATTCGCCCGGCGACGGTTTCGGCTGCGTGCGGCCGCTCCAGTCCTTCACGAACGTCTGGAAATTGACGTCGCAGATCTCGGCGCGGTTGAGGCCGCGCATGCGGGCGGGAATGGGATCGGGTACGGCGGCGAACATGTGCGTCTCCCCTGCCCTCGCGCGCGAAGGCCGGTTGTCTGAAAGGTCGAAAGAATCAGTCGGCCTGCGGGTCGCGCATCGGCACGAACCCGGGCTGCATGCGCACGCGCTTGATCCAGCGCTCGACGTGCGGATAGGCGGCGAGATCGAAACCGCCGTCCTCCGCGATATGGGTGTAGGCGAACAGCGCGATGTCGGCGATGGTGTAGCGTTCGCCACCGAACCACGACAGTCTGGTCAGGTGCCGCTCCATCGCCGCCAGCGCTTCGTCGCCGGACGCCTTCAGCGCATCGAGCGAGGCGCGACGCGGATGATCGGGCGGCAGGAACTTGCGGACGAAACGCGACACCGCGATGTACGGTTCGTGGCTGTACTGCTCGAAGAACATCCACTGCAGGGTTTTGGCGCGGTCCCACGGGTCCTCGGGCAGCAGATCGCTGCCCTGCGCGAGGTAATGCAGGATCGCGTTCGACTCCGACATGCTGCGGCCGTCGTCGAGCCTCATCACCGGCACCTTGCCGCGGTCGTTGATCGCGAGGAATTCCGGCGAGAGGTTTTCGCCGCGGGTCACGTCGATTTCTTCCCAGGCGTATTCGCGCCCGAGCTGCGCCATCAACAACTGCAGCTTGTAGCAATTGCCCGAACTGGACATGCCGTAGAGCGTGATCATGCGAACGTCCTGCGATTGATGCGCCATTCCTCGCGGGTCTGCCCCCACAGCTCGGCGGCCAGCGTATGCAGCGGCGGCGGCATCGTCACCGTCCCGCGGTTGCGCGAGCCCAGGCGTCTGGCCACCGCCTGCGATGCGGCGTTGTCCGGCACGATGGTGTGGACCACGTCGGCCCAGCCCAGCGTATCGAAGGCGAAATCCATCGATGCGACGCAGGCTTCGGTGCAGTAGCCCTTGCCGCGCGCGTCCGGATGGAACGAATACCCGACCTCGGTGCCCGGCCAACCCTCGGGATACCAGGGGCCTGCCTGGCCCAGCCATCGTCCGCTCGCTTTCTCGATCACCGAGAACATCGCGAAGCCCTGCAGCGCCCATGCGCCCGGCATCTGCAGGAAGCGACGCCAGGCATCGCCGCGCACGCTCGGGCCACCGATGAAACGCGCGGACTCGTCCGCCAGCATCTCGGCATAGCGTTCGAAGTCCTCGATCCGCGGCACGCGCAGGATCAGGCGTTCGGTTTCGAGTTGGATCTGCGCGGTGGACATGCGTGCGGGCCCGGTCGGAACGGAAGCGAAGATCGACGACGTTCCGTCATCGCCATGCCGTCATTCCGAACGAAGCGGGGAGCCTGACGATTCTGGATCGATCAGGTCCATCGCTGCGCCCGGGATGACACGCACGCATGCGTCAGAACGCGTTGATGCCGGTCAGCTCGCGACCCACCACCAGCTGATGCACGGTCTCGGTGCCCTCGTAGGTGATGACCGATTCGAGGTTCAGCGCATGGCGGATCGGGCAATGTTCGGTGGTGATGCCGGCGCCGCCGAGCAGATCGCGCGCCTCGCGGGCGATGTCGATCGCCATGCGCACGTTGTTCCACTTCGCCAGCGACACCTGGGTCGGCTGCATGTTGCCGGCGTCCTTCAGGCGACCGAGCTGCAGCGACAGCAACTGCGCCATCGTGATCCGGCGCGCCATGTCGGCGAGTTTGAGCTGCACGGCCTGATTGGCGGTGAGCGGGCGATTGAAGAGGATCCGCTCCTTGCCGTAACGCAGGGCTTCGTCGAGACAGGCGATGGCGGCGCCGATCGGACCCCAGGTGATGCCGTAGCGGGCTTGGGTCAGGCAGCCGAGCGGCCCCTTCAGACCCTTGACGTTCGGCAGGCGGTTGCCGTCGGGCACCCGCACGTTGTCGAAGAACAGCGCGCTGGTGACCGAGGCGCGCAGGCTCATCTTGTGCTTGATTTCCTGGGCGGTGAAACCGGGCATGCCCTTCTCGACCAGGAAGCCCTGGATGCCTTCGTCGGTCATCGCCCAGACGATGGCCACATCGGCGAGATTGCCGTTGGTGATCCACATCTTCGAGCCGTTGATGACCCAGTCGCCGCCATCGCGCTTCGCGTTGGTCTTCATGTTGGCGGGGTCGGAGCCACCGTGCGGCTCGGTTAGACCGAAGCAGCCGATGACCTTGCCGGCGGCCATGTCGGGGAGCCAGCGCTGGCGCTGTTCTTCCGATCCGTAGGCATAGATCGGATACATGCACAGCGAGGACTGCACGCTGACGAAACTGCGGATGCCGGAATCGCCGCGTTCGAGTTCCTGGCAGATCAGACCGTAGCTGACGGCGTTGAGGCCGGCGCAGCCGTACTGTTCCGGCAGCGACGAACCCAGCAGGCCCAGTTCCGCGATCTCGGGCACCAGTTCCTTCGGAAAGCGGCCTTCATCGAAGGCCTTGCCGATGATCGGCAGCACGCGTTCGTCGGTGAAGCGGGCCACGG
>CAMLLG010000114.1 GCA_946480825.1 uncultured Lysobacteraceae bacterium | reverse complement strand
GGGTCGTCACGACAACTTCTTCGAGCTCGGCGGTCACTCGTTGCTGGCGGTGCGGTTGGTGTCGCAGTTGCGGGAGCGGCTGGGCATCGAGTTGCCGCTGTCGGTGCTGTTCACGCATCCGCAGCTGGCCGATCTCGCGCTGGATGTCGCGGAAGCGGAGCAGGCCACTCTCGGCGCGATCGAGCGCGTCGAACGCGATCGGCCGCTGCCGTTGTCCTACGCGCAGCAGCGGCTGTGGTTCATCGATCGCATGGATGCGGAGGCGAGCGCCGCTTATCACATTCACGGTGTGCTGCGCTTGAGCGGCGATCTCGACATCGCTGCGCTGCAGGCGTCTTTGGACAGCGTTGTCGCGCGCCATGAGGCGTTGCGTACGCGTATCGTTTCGCACGAAGGTCAACCGTTCCAGGTCGTCGATCCGCCTTCGCCTTTCCCATTGCAGCGGGAGACTCCGGAAGACCAAGACCCCCGGACCATCGAAAAGCGCTGCGCGGAGTTGTCGGCCCTGCCTTTCGATCTTGCGGAAGGGCCGTTGATCCGCGGTCATCTCCTCGGGTCGGCCGACAAGGCGCAGGCTTCCGACGGCGATACCGTCGGCGCGCATGCCCTCGGAGAGCAGGCCCTAGGGGAGCATGTCCTGTTGGTGGTCATGCATCACATCGTGTCCGACGGATGGTCGCTCAGCGTGCTGATGCGAGATGTCGCGGCGGCTTATGCCGCATTCCGGCGCGGCGCTCCGGCAATGCAGCCGACATTGCCTGTCCAGTATGTCGATTATGCGGCTTGGCAACGGCAGTGGTTGCAGGGTCCGATGCTTCGCCGTCGGTTGCAGGCGTGCGTAGAGCAACTCCAGGGTGCGCCGGAATGCGTGCTTCTTCCCGTCGACAGACCCAGGCCCGAACGGCAGGATTATCGCGGCGCCAGCATCGAGGTGGCGCTGGACGCGGAATTCAGTCGAGCGTTGCGGGCGTTCGGTCATCGGCATGGAACGACGCCGTACATGACGGTGCTTGCGGCATGGGCTGCCGTCGTCGCACGCCTCGCCGGTCAGGACGACGTGGTGATCGGCACTTCGCATGCCGGTCGCAATCGCGTCGAAGTCGAATCCTTGATCGGATTTTTCGTCAACACCCAGGCGATCAGGCTGAATCTCGCCGATTCGCCCGACGTGGCATCGATGCTGGAACGGACGCGCCGGTCCGCGCTCCATGCGCAGCAGCATCAGGAGATTCCGTTCGAGCAGGTGGTGGAAGCGCTCAATCCCGCGCGTTCGATGTCGCATCATCCGGTGTTCCAGCTGATGCTGACCTGGCACAACACTCCCGAGGTCGAACTCGATCTCGCGGACCTGCGCGTCGAACGCATCGCGACGCTTTCGACGACCGCCCAGTTCGATCTGTCGCTGGATCTGGAGGAATCGGGCGGTCGCATCCACGGTCAGTTCAACTACGCGACCGCGTTGTTCGACGAGGCCACGGTCCGTCGTCATTGGGGCTACCTCGAAGCGATGCTGCGCGGCATGGTCGCCGATCCGCAGCGGAGCATCGCCCGGATTCCGCTGCTCGGCGAGATCGAACGCCAGCAGGTGCTGTACGGTTTCAACGATACGCATCGCGCGCATGCCGGAGAAACGCTGGTGCATGCGCGTTTCGAACGGCATGCCGCGGACTGTCCGGACGCGCTCGCGCTGGTCTGCGAGGACGCACGGCTGAGCTACGGCGAGCTCAACGAACGCGCCAATCGTCTGGCCCATCATCTGCGCGGTCTGGGCGTGCGGCCGGACGATCGCGTCGCGTTGTGCATGGAGCGCAGCGTGGAGATGGTGGTCGCGCTGTTGGCGATCCTGAAGGCCGGTGGCGGGTTCGTGCCGCTGGACCCGGTGCATCCGGACGATCGTCTGGCGCACATGCTGTCGGACAGCGCGCCGGTGGCGTTGTTGACGCAGTCGCGTCTGCAGTCCCGTCTGCGTTGGCCGGTGGGCTGCACGCCGGTGGTGGTGGACGCCACGCCGTGGGCGCAGGCCGCATGGGCGGATGCGCCGGCGCACGATCCGGACGCTGCCGCGGTCGGGCTCGACGCCTCGCATCTGGCGTACGTGATCTATACCTCCGGTTCCACCGGCACACCCAAGGGCGTGATGGTCGAGCATGATGCGCTCTGCCATCAGCTGGCTGCGCTCGATGCGCTTTATGCGTTCCGCACGGACGATCGGATACTGCAGTTCTGCGGGCTGAGCTTCGACGTTGCCGTCGAAGAAATCTTCGGTGCGCTGTCGCATGGTGCGGCGCTCGTGCTGCGCACCGATGCCTGGCTGACCGAGCCGCAGGCATGGTGCGCTCTGTGCGAACGCTACGGCGTGACCATCGCCAATCTTCCGACGCTGTTCTGGGAACGCCTGGCGGTCGAGAACGAAGCCGTGTTCCCGGCGGAACTGCGTCAGATCGTCATCGGCAGCGATGTCGTCGGATCGGCGGCGCTGGATGCGTGGTGGAAACGGCGAGGTCATCGACCGGCCCTGTCGAATGCCTATGGCGTCACCGAGGCGACGATCAACGCCACCGTCGCAAGCTGCGCGGAGGATCGGCCTGCGGCCTCGATCGGTCGTCCGATCGCCAACGCGCGGATCTATCTGCTGGACGCACACGGCCAACCGGTGCCGCTGGGCGTCGTGGGCGAGATCCATATCGGCGGCGCGCATCTCGCCCGCGGTTATCTCGATCGCCCCGAATTGACTGCGGAGCGTTTCCTCGCCGATCCCTTCGTCGGGCATGGACGGATGTACCGGACGGGCGATCTGGGCCGTTGGCGTGAGGACGGGACGATCGAATTCATCGGTCGGAACGATTTCCAGCTCAAGCTGCGCGGGTTCCGGATCGAGCCGGGCGAGATCGAGGCGCAGCTCTCGATGTCGCCGGGCATCCTCCAGTCTGCGGTTGTCATGCGCGAGGACGTGCCGGGAGACAGACGTCTGGTGGCCTACCTGACGATGAAGCCGGGCGCGCAGGCCGATACGTCGCGTCTGCGTGAGCGATTGGGCGAAATTCTGCCCGATTACATGATTCCGTCGGCGTTCGTGACGCTGGAGGCCCTGCCGCTGACGCCGAACGGGAAACTCGACCGCGCATCGCTGCCGGCACCGGACACCCGATCGCTCGCGCATCGCGTTTTCGAAGCGCCTCTCGGCGACATGGAGCGCACACTGGCCCGGATATGGTCGGAGTTGCTGGGCGTGGAGCGGATAGGACGCCACGACAATTTCTTCGAGCTCGGTGGACATTCGCTGTTGGCGGTGCGTCTGGTGTCGCAGTTGCGGCAGCGCGCGGGCATCGAACTGCCGCTCTCGGCGCTGTTCGCGCATCCGCATCTGGCGAATCAGGCCCAGGCTGCCGAGCAGTCCGAACAGGCCGCGATCGACGCGATCGAGCCGGTGGACCGGCGGCAGGCGTTGCCACTGTCTTATTCGCAGCAGCGGTTGTGGTACGTCACCCAGATCGATGCGCTGGCGGGCCCCGCTTATCACATTCCCGCAGCGATCAGGTTGCGCGGTCCGCTCGACAGGGTCGCACTGCACGCCGCCGTGGATCGGATCGTCGAACGGCACGAGATCCTGCGCACACGTTTCGTGTCAGACAGCGGTCGCCCGGTGCAGTACGTCGATCCGCCTCGATCCATCGATATCCCTTGCGAGGATGTCGCATGTTTCGACGAGCAGCAACGACAGCGGATCTTCAGGCAGCATGCGGTCGCGCCGTTCGATCTCGCGCGGGGTCCCGTCATCCGCGTCCGTCTGCTGCGTCTGGCGGACGACGAACACGTGTTGCTGGTGACCGTGCACCACATCGTCGCGGATGGCTGGTCGCTGAGCGTGTTGGCCAACGAGTTCTCGACGTTGTATCGCGCTTTCCAGCGCGGACGGCCGGATCCGTTGCCGACGCTCGCGTTGCAGTACGCGGACTACGCCGCATGGCAGCGGCGGTGGTTGCAGGGTCCGCTGCTGCGGAAACAGCAGGACTATTGGGTGCGGCGACTCGAAGGTCTGCCGGAGCTGATCGCGCTTCCCACCGATCGGCCGCGTCCGGATCGCCAGGACTATCGCGGCGCGACGTTCGATGTCGCTCTCGACGAGGCGTTGAGTCGCGATCTCGGCGTCTTCGCCCATCGTCATGGCCTGACGCTCTACATGGCCGTGCTGGCCGCCTGGGCCGCGGTTCTCGTCAGGTTGAGCGGTCAGCAGCAGGTCGCGATCGGCAGTTCGGTCGCCGGCCGCGACCGTGCGGAGCTTGAGCCCTTGATCGGCTTCTTCGTCAATGCGCAGGTGATGCGGTTCGATTTCGAGGGCGATCCCGATGTGGGGCAATGGGTGGCCCAGGCGCGACGGGTTTCGCTGGAGGCGCAGCAGCATCGCGATATTCCGTTCGAACAGGTGGTCGAAGCGCTGAATCCGACGCGCTCCATGGCCTACAACCCGATCTATCAGGTGCGGCTGGCGTGGCAGAACACGCCGGAGGTGCGGCTCGATCTGGGTACCATCGCGCTCGACAGTCTGGGCAACAGTGCGGGCAGCGCCCAGTTCGATCTGTCGCTGGATCTGGAGGAATCGGGCGGTCGCATCCACGGTCAGTTCAACTACGCGACCGCGTTGTTCGACGAGGCCACGGTCCGTCGTCATTGGGGCTACCTCGAAGCGATGCTGCGCGGCATGGTCGCCGATCCGCAGCGGAGCATCGCCCGGATTCCGCTGCTCGGCGAGATCGAACGCCAGCAGGTGCTGTACGGTTTCAACGATACGCATCGCGCGCATGCCGGAGAAACGCTGGTGCATGCGCGTTTCGAACGGCATGCCGCGGACTGTCCGGACGCGCTCGCGCTGGTCTGCGAGGACGCACGGCTGAGCTACGGCGAGCTCAACGAACGCGCCAATCGTCTGGCCCATCATCTGCGCGGTCTGGGCGTGCGGCCGGACGATCGCGTCGCGTTGTGCATGGAGCGCAGCGTGGAGATGGTGGTCGCGCTGTTGGCGATCCTGAAGGCCGGTGGCGGGTTCGTGCCGCTGGACCCGGTGCATCCGGACGATCGTCTGGCGCACATGCTGTCGGACAGCGCGCCGGTGGCGTTGTTGACGCAGTCGCGTCTGCAGTCCCGTCTGCGTTGGCCGGTGGGCTGCACGCCGGTGGTGGTGGACGCCACGCCGTGGGCGCAGGCCGCATGGGCGGATGCGCCGGCGCACGATCCGGACGCTGCCGCGGTCGGGCTCGACGCTTCGCATCTGGCGTACGTGATCTATACCTCCGGTTCCACCGGCACGCCCAAGGGCGTGATGGTCGAACACCGCAACGTTCTGAACTTCATCGACGGACTGGAAGCGAGCATCCATGACATCGCACCGGATTGCCGGCGTGTGGCCTGGAACTCTTCCCTCGGCTTCGACATGGCGGTCAAAGCCTGGGGACAGCTGACGAACGGTCGCAGCGTTTTCCTCGTTCCACAGCGCATCCGGCTCGATGCGGAAGCCCTGCTGGAATACCTCGAAAAGCACGCGATCGAAGCCATGGAATGCACGCCATCGCACCTGCAGATGCTGCGTGCCGCCGGATTTCCCGGGAGTCGTGCGCGTTCGCTGCGAAAACTGTTGCTGGGCGGCGAAGCCATCGATGCCGCGACCTGGAAGGCTTTGGCGTCCGTGGAAGGCACCGCCTTCTTCAACATGTACGGACCGACCGAATGCAGCGTCGATGCGACCTGCGGCCCCGTGGCCGGCGATGTGCCGCATCTCGGACGCGTGATGCCGAACGCCAGGGTCTATCTGCTGAGTCCCGACCTGCATCCCGTGCCCCTCGGCGCGATCGGCGAGATCTGCATCGGCGGCGCCGGCGTGGCGAGAGGATATCTGGATCGGCCGGAGTTGACGGCGGAGCGCTTCGTTCACGATCCCTTCGCGCCGGAAGTCGGTGCCCGCATGTATCGCACCGGCGATCTGGGACGTTGGCGGCCGGACGGCACCATCGAATACGCCGGTCGCAACGATTTCCAGGTGAAGGTACGCGGCTTCCGCATCGAACTCGGCGAGATCGAGTCCCGCTTGATGCGCCTTCCGGGCGTTCGCCAGGCCGTGGTCCTCCTGCGGGAGGACGACGTCGGCGATCAGCGTCTGGTGGCTTATGTCGTACCGGCATCCGGCGTCGTCGCGTCCACGCCGATGGAACTGCGCATGCAACTCGAGGCGGAGTTGCCGGATTACATGCTGCCCTCGGCCTATGTGTCCCTGGCGGCACTGCCGATGACGGCCAACGGCAAACTCGATCGCGAGGCATTGCCCCTGCCCGAGGGCGATTGGGGCGCGCAACGCCCATACGAAGCGCCGATCGGAGAAGTGGAACAGATGCTGTCGGAACTCTGGAGCCGCCTGCTTCGCGTCGAGCGTGTGGGTCGGCACGACAACTTCTTCGAGCTCGGCGGCTACTCCGCGCTCGCAATACAACTGGTCCACCAGATGGATCGGATGCAACTCCAGGCGGATGTACAACTGATCTTCAATGCGCCGACCCTGGCGCATCTGGCGGCCGAAACGGTTCGAATCGAGGAGGTGATCCTGTGAGCCCGATGGCGCTGTTGTCCGAACTGGACGCGAAGGGAATCATGTTGCGGATCGTCGATGGGCGGCTGTCGGTGACCGGCGACCAGCGGGTGCTGGCCGACGCGGATCTGATGGCATCGCTGCGTGCCCACAAGGAAGATCTTCTTGAATTGGTGAAACAGCGGTCCCGGGGTCGCCCGATATCGGGCGGCATTCCCGAGGGCGTCTCCGCGATCACCCCCGACATGCTGCCTCTGGTGAAAATGGATCAGGCGCAGATCGATCGTCTGGTCGATGCGATCCCGGGCGGCGCGGGCAACATCCAGGACGTGTATCCGCTGGCGCCGCTGCAGGAAGGCATCCTGTTCCATCATCGTCTGCAGGACGCCACCGATGCCTACGTGTTGCCGACCCTGCTGCGCTTCGACAGCCGGTCACGACTGGATGGCTTTCTTTCCATTCTCGACGACGTGATCGCGCGGCACGACATTCTGCGCACGTCGGTGCACTGGGAAGGACTCGATGATCCCGTGCAGGTCGTATCGCGCACGGCGCGTGCGGTCGTGGAAGAGATGGTCATCGATCCGGATTCCGGCGATGGGTCCGACGCCTTCCGGATCGACGAGGACCCCGCCAGGATCCGCATCGACGTGCGCAGAGCCCCGATGCTTCGCGCACGCGTGTCCTACGATGTGTCGACCGGTCGGTGGTTGTTGCAACTGATCCATCATCATCTGGTGCTGGACCATACCGCATCCGAGTCGCTGATCCGGGAAATCGCGATGATCCACGAGGGCCGACAGGCGGAGTTGCCGCCGCCGGTGCCCTTCAGGCAATTCGTGATCCGCGCCCGCCAGGGCATGCGCGACGAAGAGCACGCGCTGTACTTCCGTGAACAACTGCAGGACGTGACCGAGTCGACAGCGCCATTCGGATTGATGGATGTGCAGGGCGATGGGGCGAACGCACGCCGTTCCGCACGCCGTCTGGATGCCGGATTGGCGGATCGTCTTCGCGGACATTGCAGGGCGCGCGGCACCAGCCCGGCGAGTCTGTTCCATCTGGCCTGGGCCATGGTGTTGGCGTGCTGCACCGGCCGAGACGACGTGGTGTTCGGCACCGTGCTGTTCGGACGTATGCAGGGCGGCGCCACTGCCGCCAGAGCGCTGGGCATGTTCCTCAATACGCTGCCGCTGCGCGTGCGCCTGGGAGACGGCAGTGTGGAGCAGGCGCTGAAGCGGACGCATGGCGCCCTGCATGCGCTGCTCCGGCACGAACATGCGTCGCTGGCGCTCGCGCAGCGATGCAGCGGGGTGTCCGCGAATCTGCCGCTGTTCACCAGTCTGTTGAACTACCGATACACGTCGGACCTCGGCAACGACGCATTGCCGATGCTCGAAGGTGTCGAGTATCTCGGCGGGCACGATCGGACCAACTATCCGTTCGTCATGCATGTCGACGATTTCGGAGACGACTTCGCCCTGACCGCCGAGATCCACGAGCGCATTTGTGCGGATCGAGTGATGGGTCTGATGCTGCATGCGCT
>CAMLLG010000113.1 GCA_946480825.1 uncultured Lysobacteraceae bacterium | reverse complement strand
CCGCGCTGTCGGCGCCGATCACGATGCGGTCCGGGCGCATGCAGTCCTCGACCGCCGCGCCTTCCTTCAGGAATTCGGGGTTCGAGACCACGTCGTAGGCGACATCGGCGCCGCGCGCGGCCATCGCGGCCGCGATCGTCGCGCGGACCTTGTCTGCGGTGCCGACCGGCACGGTGGATTTGTCGACCACCACCGCGGGGCGCTGCAGGTGGCTGCCGATGGTGTTGGCGACCGCCAGCACGTACTGCAGGTCGGCGCTGCCATCCTCGTCGGGCGGCGTGCCGACGGCGATGAAGATCACGTCGCCGTGCGCGATCGCGGCAGCGGCGTCGGTGGTGAATTCGAGCCGGCCTTCGGCGAAATTCGCCTTGACCATCGGCTCGAGGCCGGGCTCGTAGATCGGGATCACGCCGTCGCGCAGGCCTTCGATCTTGGCGGCGTCGATGTCGACGCAGACCACGTGGTGGCCGACCTCGGCCAGGCAGGTACCGGTCACGAGGCCGACGTAGCCGGTGCCGAAAATGGTGACGCGCATGCGGGCCTCGCTGGTATTCCCGGTATGTCCGGTCTTGCTGGAATGCATCGATGCGCCGCCGCGGACGGCGGCGCATCGGGTATTCGCACGCGCGCTGCGTGCGGTGCCGCGCTTACTGCTTGACGATCTCGATCAGCTCGACCTCGAACACCAGGGTGGCGTTCGGCGGAATCGGGCCGCCCGGGGTACCTTCCGCGCCGTAACCGAGGTTCGCCGGGATCCACAGCTTGTACTTGCTGCCCACCGGCATCAGCTGCAGCGCTTCGGTCCAACCCGGCACCACCGAGTTCAGCACGAACTGCGCCGGCTCGTTGCGATCGAGCGAGCTGTCGAACTTGGTGCCATCCAGCAGCGTGCCGGTGTAATGCACCTTCACCGAATCGGAGGCCTTCGGCTTCGGGCCCTTGCCTTCGGTGACGACCTGGTACTGCAGGCCCGACGCGGTGGTCGTCACGCCCGGCTTCTTGCCGTTCTCGGCGAGGAACTTGGCGCCCTCCTCGATGTTCTTCTTGCCCTGCGCTTCCATTTCGGCCTGCTTCTTGGCCATTTCTTCCTGCTGTTTCGCCTGCATCTTGGTGGCGAACGCCTGCATCACCTTCATCGCCTGCTCGTCGTTCAGCAGCGGCTTCTTGTCGGCGAACACATCGTTGATCGCGCGCTGCAGGGTGGCCATGTCGACTTCGTCCTTCATCGGCTTCAGCGACTTGCCGATGTCCATGCCGATCATGTAGCTGATCTGCTGCTTCTCGGTCGGCAGACCTTCGATCTTGCCGGCCGCGCCTTCCGCGGCATCGGCCTTCGCATCGGCCTTGTCGCCGGCCGCGGCGGCGTCCTTTTCGATCGGTTTGCAGGCGGCCAGCGCCAGCGCGCAGGTGGCGGCAGCGGCGGCGAGGGTCAGATTACGCGACAGTTTCATCAACGGGGACTCCTGGGGTGGGTACGCATCGCCACGGCGCTGCGAGATGGGTTCGGGGGAATGCGGGTGTCGTGCGGTCGGGGTTCAGAGCACTTCGAGCAGTTCGACATCGAAGACCAGGGTGCTGCCCGGCGGGATCGGGCCGCCCGGGGTGCCCTGATCGCCATAGCCGAGCCTGGCCGGAATCCAGAAACGGTATTTGCTGCCGGCCGGCATCAACTGCAGGCCTTCGGTCCAGCCCGGAATGACCGCACCGAGCGGGAACTGCGCGGGTTCGCCGCGATCGATGGAACTGTCGAATTTGGTGCCGTCGAGCAGCGTGCCGGTGTAATTGACCTTGACGGTGTTTTCGGCATTCGGCCTGGCGCCCTTGCCCGTGGTCACGACCTGATACTGCAGGCCGGATGCGGTGGTGACCACGCCGCGCTTCTTGCCGTTCTGGGCCAGAAAGGCATCGCCCGCGGCGGTGTTGCGATCGACCGCGGCCTTCTGCTCGGCCTGCTGTTTGGCCTGCATCTTCTGCGCGAACGCCTGCATCGTCGCGGCGACTTCCTGTTCGTCCAGCAGCGGCGGCTTGCCGGCCAGGGCATCGTCGATCGCGCGCTTCAGGACGGCGGCGTCGATGTCGTCCGACATCGACTTGAGCGTCTTGCCGATGTCCATGCCGAGCACGTAGCTGATGCGGTCCTTCTCCGTCGCCAATGCGGCATTCTGTGCAGCGGCCTGCGCGGAGAAGAGCAGCACGGAGGTCGCGAAGACTGCGGCGGCGAGCGGATGGCGGGTGGGTCTCATCGTTGAGGTCTCATCGTTGAAGCTCCATGGAAGTACGGTCGGGCGGCAGGCGTTCGGGGCGTGCCGCGGAATCGGGCGTGGGTACTCAGGGCATGCCGAGCAGTTCGACGTCGAACACCAGGGTCTCGTTGGGACCGATGTCCGGCGGGCTGCCGCGCTCGCCGTAGGCGATCGGGCCGGGAATCCAGAAGCGGTACTTGGCACCGACAGGCATCAGCATCAGGCCTTCGGTCCAGCCGGCGATGACTTCGTTCAATGCGAACACCGCGGGCTGGCCGCGCCGATAACTGCTGTCGAAGACCTTGCCCGACAGCAGCGCGCCTTCGTAATTCACGCGGACGCGTTCGCTGATCCGCGGCCGACGGCCGTTGCCCTGGCGAAGCACACGATATTGCAGACCCGACGGCATCGCGATGACGCCCGGTTCGGTCCGGTTTTTGGCGAGGAACGCGGCGCCGGTCTGCGCGTTCCGACGCGCCTCCTGCGATGCGCGGGTCTTGGCGAAAGCATCGCGGATCTGGCCGAGCTCGGCATCCGTCAGCAGCGGCTTCGACGAAGACATCATCGTGCGCACGGCCTGCAGGAACACCGGCATGTCGATCTCGTCCTGGATCGACGCGAGCGAGCGCCCGACATCGGCGCCGATCATGAAACCGACCTTGTCCCTGGCCACCGCCGGCGGCGGCGTGCCGGGCGGCAGGCCCGGCACCGGACGGCCGTTGCGCTCGGCGACGCGCTGCATCAGCGCGGTACCGACGGTCTTCGATTCCTCGTCGGACAGCAGCGGTTGCCCGCCCGCGAAGGCATTGAGGATCGCGCGCTCGAACGCGGCCATGTCCAGATCGGGGCCCGCGCTGGCGACCGACCGCCCGACATCGGCACCGATCATGTAGCTCACCTTGTCGCGGTCGGTGGTCAGTGCGGTCTTGTCCTCCGCCTGCGCCCACAGCGACAGCGACAGCGCCGCCACCGCCATCCAAGCGGCCACGCCGCGCACACGGACACTCATCGAACTCTCCAGAAAACGGGTTTCGCCTCCGCGCCCTTCCGGTCAGGTGCGCGCGGTGCCGGCCGCCTATTGTCGCGGCCGGCGCGCGAGCGGGCAATCGCCGCCCGGGGTATCGGCATGGGCATCAGCGGCGCGCGGCCGCGGCCGGCTGCGGCTTGGCCTTCAGGGCGCCCTCGATGGCCTGGATCACTTCCGGCGCATCGGGTTTGGTGCGGCTGCCGAAGGTCGCGACGATCTTGCCGTCGCGGCCGATGAGGTATTTGTGGAAATTCCACTTCGGGCTTTCGCCGGAAGCCGCGGCCAATGCTTTGTACAGCGGCGTGGCCTGATCGCCGGTGACACGCACCTTCTGGAACATGGGGAATTTCACGCCGTAGGTCAGCGTGCAGAATTCCTGGATTTTCTTCTCGTCGGCGTATTCCTGCTCCATGAAATCGCCGGAGGGAAAGCCCAATACCGCGAAGCCTCGGTCCTTGTAGCGCGCATGCAGACCTTCGAGCGCTTCGAACTGCGGCGTGAAACCGCATTTGCTGGCGGTATTGACCACCAGCAGCACCTGTCCACGGTAGGTCGTGCCCAGATGCACCGGCGTCTTGCCGGCCAGCGGCCGGTAGCTGTGATCGAGCAGGCCGCCGGCGGCCAGCGCCAGCGCGGACAGGGCGCACAGGCCCAGCAGGATCAGGGTTTTCGCCAGGAATCGCGACATGGGACAGGCTCGGGCTGGGGGAAGGGCCGGAGTATGACTTCAGTTGGGTCGGAAAGGTTTCCCGGGGGGTTGACCTCGCGTGTCTTGGTGTTATAGTTGCATACAACACCAGTCAACACGAACAGGAGTTGACCATGCCCCGCAAGCTGATGCACTCGATACGCGCCCTCGCCATCGCGCTGGGTCTTCTCACCGCCGGCCTCATCGCCAGCACGCCCGCGCCGGTCCAGACCGGCGGCTTCGCCGGACAGGCCCCGACCGCCCTGCCCGCCGAGGCCGGGATCGAGGCCACCCAATCCCCGGCCAAGGCCTACAAACGCAATCGCCGCGCCCAGGCCCGCGAGGTTCTGGCGCTGCCCTTCTTTTCCTTCGCGCAGGGACTGCGCAGCGGCAACGGGAGCTGACCCTCATGACCGCCATCCAATGGAGCGACGGCGCTCCGATCTATCGCCAGCTGAAGGACCGCGTCATCGCGATGATGCTCGACGGTCTCCTGAAGCCCGGCGACCCGCTTCCCTCGGTGCGCCAGGTGGCCGCCGAATACCAACTCAACCCCATCACCGTCTCGCGCGCCTACCAGGAACTGGCGGACGAGTCGCTTGTCGAGAAACGCAGAGGACTGGGCATGTACGTCACCGAAGAAGCCGCCAAGAAACTGCTGTCCAGCGAACGCGACCGCTTCCTGCACGAAGAATGGCCGCTGGTGCTGGAGCGCATCCAGCGCCTCGGCCTGAGCATGCAGGAACTGATGCAGCCGGTCGCCGCAAAGTCCGACACCCGCGGAGGTGAGGCATGAACGCCGTCGTCTCCGCCCGCGGCCTGCGCAAGGCCTACAAGAACAAGCTCGCCCTCGACAACACCGACTTCGACATCGGCCCCGGCAAGATCATCGGCCTGATCGGCCCCAACGGCGCCGGCAAGACCACCGCACTGAAGGCGGTGCTGGGCCTGATTCCGTTCGACGGCGAGCTGAAGGTGCTGGGCCGCGACCCGCGCACCGAGCGCGACGAACTGATGAACGACGTGTGCTTCATCGCCGACGTGGCGGTGCTGCCGCGCTGGATCCGGGTCAGCGAAGCGATCGAATTCGTCGCCGGCGTGCACCCGCGCTTCGACCGCGCCAAGTGCGAGCGCTTCCTCGCCAACACCCAGCTCAAGCCAAATCTGCGCGTGCGCGAAATGTCCAAGGGCATGATCGTGCAGTTGCATCTGGCCCTGGTCATGGCGATCGACGCCAAACTGCTGGTGCTCGACGAGCCGACGCTCGGCCTCGACATCCTGTATCGCAAGCAGTTCTACCAGCGCCTGCTGGAAGACTACTTCGACGAGCAGAAGACGATCGTGATCACCACCCACCAGGTCGAGGAGATCGAACACATCCTGACCGACGTGATGTTCATCCGCGACGGCCGGATCGTCCTCGACGCCACGATGGAAAGCCTGGGCGAACGCTATGTCGAAGTGCTTCTGAACGCGGATCGCATCGACGAAGCGCGGGCGATGAAGCCGATCGACGAACGCGCGCTGCCGTTCGGCAAGACCGTGATGATGTTCGACGGCATGCCGCTGAACCAGTTGGCCGGGCTCGGCGAAACCCGCATTCCCGGGCTCGCCGACCTGTTCGTCGCCACCATGAAGGGGACCTACGCATGAATACCTCCATCGCCCCCGCGGCCGAAACCCGTCCGCACAGCGGCACCGCCTTCGGCTTCGCCCACAAGCTGAAACTGTTGATCAAGCGCGAATACTGGGAAAACCGCAGTTTCGTCTGGGCCCCCGCCATCACCGGCATCATCGCCTCGATCTTCGCCGTCATCGCCATGATCGGCGTGACGATCTTCGTCCAGAAGGCGAAGAGCGAAGGCAACTTCGGCGATCATTTCAAGATCGACGGCGAAGATGTCCTCGGACGCGGTCTCGGCGTCCTCAGCGACGGCATTCTGGCCAACAGCATGATGCTGGCGATGCTGGTGACCATCTTCGTCGTGTTCTTCTACGCGCTGGGCTCGCTGTACGACGAGCGACGCGACCGCAGCGTGCTGTTCTGGAAATCGCTGCCGGTCTCCGATCTGCAGGTGGTGCTGTCGAAGGTCGCCTGGGCGCTGGTGCTGGGCCCGGTGCTCGGACTGCTGGTCGGCGTGGTGGTCGGCATCGTGATGTGGGTGATCGTGGCCCTCGGCCTGGCCGTGAACGGCATCCCCGGCCTGAGCACCCTGGTCACCGGCGCGCGTCCGTTCCACGTCATCGGCCAGATCTTCGGCGTGCTGCCGGTCTACATCGCCTGGTCGGTGCCCACGGTCGCCTGGCTCATGCTCTGCTCGGCATGGTCGCGCCGCTTCCCGTTCCTGTGGGCCGTGCTGATCCCGCTGCTGGGCTCCGCGATGGTGAGCATGACCGGCCAGATCTTCGCCTGGGTCACCGGCGCCGAATTCCCGCACGAGTATCTCTGGTACGTGGTCGCGCTGCGCGGTCTGGGCAGCCTGCTCCCCGGCACGTGGTACGTCAGCGCGGTCGACAGCGATCTGATGATCCAGCGCGGCGACGGCATCTCGCCGGAGCTGGACATGATGAGCAGTTGGGCGGCGTTCGGTTCGATCGACATGTGGATCGGCATCGCAGTGGGTGTGGCCATGATCGCCCTCGCGATCCGCCTCCGCCGCTGGCGGGACGAAGGCTGAGGCAGGCCGCTTGCGCGGCACTGCCGCGCGGCCTGCCGAAGGCCCGGCCACGGATGGCCGGGCGGGATTCCCCGGAGCCCACGCCGCATCGCCATGGATGGCACGGATGTCCCCGACAAAGAGACCACCGAACACCGCACCACGCTTTCAAAATCACCGAAGCCCCACCTTCGACAGATGCACTCCCGCTCACCCGCGGCGATCATTCCCCGCACGCACTCCTTCCGAGGCTCCGCCATGCGCACCGTCACCCGCAACGTGTCCATCGCCCTGCTCGTCAGCCTGTCGCTGCTGGGCTGCTCCGACAACAGCCCCGCCTCCACCGATCCCGCGTCGGAGCCGAAGACCCTCATCGGCAAGGCGGTGAAGCAGGCGACCGACGAGGCCCGCCAGGAACTCGCCGACGGCAACATCAGCCTGTCCCGCGACGGGGCCATCCAGGCCGAAATCACGCCGCAGGGCGATCTGCTGATCGCCGGCAAGGCCGTCGCGCTGGATGCCGCGCAGCGTGCGCTGCTGCTCGACTACCGCAAGCAGGTCGTTTCGATCGCGGAAGCCGGCATCGGCATCGGCATCGAGGGCGCGGACCTGGCCGGCAAAGCGGTGGGCGAAGCGCTGAAGGGCGTCTTCACCGGCAACACCGATCAGATCGAACAGAAGATCGAGGCCGAGGCCAAGAGCGTCGAACAGGCGGCGATCAAGCTCTGCGAACGGCTGCCGGCCCTGCTCGACGCCCAGAACAAGCTCGCCGCCGCCCTGCCCGCCTTCCAGCCCTACGCGAAGATGGACCAGAACGACGTCGAAGAGTGCGGCAAGGACGGCAACTTCAACGTCGACATCCCCGGCACCTCGATCGATGCCGACGTGGACGTCGCATCGGACATCGGCGGCAATGCCGCGGCGGAAGCCGAAGCGGCTTCGGTCGAAGCGGCGAAGTGATCGCGACGGCATGATCGCGACGGCATGATCCGGATGCGGGCGGCAGGCTCAACCGCCGCCGCCCGCCCCGCCCACGCGCACACCGCCCTCGGTCAGCGCGGCCGGGTCCAGCAGGCGCCGCAGTTCCGCCGCGCTCAGCCCGCTTTTTTCCAGCGCCACATCGAACACCGGACGCCGTTCGCGATACGCCTGTTTGGCGATCGCGGCGGCGTTCTCGTATCCGATGACCGGATTGAGCGCAGTCACGAGAATGGGATTACGCGCCAGCGCGTCCGCGATGCGGTCGGCGCGGAAAACCATGCCGGCGATCGCGTCGTCGGCGAGGGCGCGCATGGCATTGGCCAGCAGGCCGACGGAGTCCAGCAGGTCCGCGGCGATCAGCGGCAGCATCACGTTGAGCTGGAAATTGCCGCTCTGCCCGGCGACCGTGATCGCGGTGTGATGGCCCATCACCTGCGCGCAGACCATGCAGACGGCTTCGGGGATCACCGGATTGACCTTGCCGGGCATGATCGACGAGCCCGGCTGCAGCGCCGGCAGCTCGATCTCGCCCAGCCCAGCCAGCGGCCCGGAATTCATCCAGCGCAG
>CAMLLG010000112.1 GCA_946480825.1 uncultured Lysobacteraceae bacterium | reverse complement strand
AAGTCGTCGGCCCCGCCGGCCCGACCACCGCCACGCGCATGGACAAGTTCACCGAACAGGTGCTGGCGCAGACCGGTCTGCTCGGCATGGTGGGCAAGGCCGAGCGCGGCCCGGTCGCGATCGAGGCGATCAGGAAACACCGGTCCGTCTATCTGATGGCCGTCGGCGGCGCCGCCTATCTCGTGTCGAAAGCGATCAAGGCCTCGAAGGTCGTGGGCTTCGCCGATCTCGGCATGGAAGCGATCTACGAATTCACCGTCGAGGACATGCCGGTCACCGTGGCCGTGGATTCCACCGGCGAATCGGTGCACAAGACCGGGCCGCGCGAGTGGCAGGCGAAGATCGGCAAAATTCCGGTCGTGGTCGAATAAGTCGCACGAAGGCAGCGTCGTCCGAAAGAAAAAGCCCGCAGACGATGCGGGCTTTTTCCTTGTGCGGCGATGATCCGGCGATCAGCGCAGCGTCGCGCGGTTGTTGACGATGCGGACGCTGGAACCTTCGCGGATGCCGTTGAGATCGTCCTGAGACACCACCACCTCGCGGCCGTCGCGCATGCGCACGAAGATGTTGTATCCGGTGCCGGCGCGGTTCTGGATCGCGTTGCCGATGACGCCGCCCGCGGCCGCGCCGGCGACGGTGGCGGTGTTCTTGCGGCCTTCGCTGTCGGTCTTGTTCTCGGCGAGTTCGCGTGCGGCCAGACCGCCGATCACCGCACCGACGACGGCGCCGGTGGCGTTCGGGGTGCGGCTGCCGGCGCCCTGTTCGATGCGGGTCACCGTGCCGCAGTCGTAGCAGGTCGCCTGCGAACTGCCGTAAGCCGAATCGCCGCCGGTATAGCCGGAACCGGACGTGGCGCAACCGGAGAGCGCGAACGGGGACAGGACGATGGCGATGGCGAGCGTTTGCAATTTCATGATGGACCTCCGGAACGGATATGGCTCGGGACTGCGATGCGAACGATGCATCGCGGTGTGAGCGAACCCTATGACCCGGAAAATGAATCCTCCGGAACCGTGCGCGATACACGAGGGCTGTCGTTCAGCGAGCCGCGCAGGGCATTCATCGCGGGAAGCCGGCCAGCGATGCCGGTTTGTTATCCTTCCGCGCATCGAAGAAGGGACGGAGCGCGGCATGAGCCGGAAGAAAGCGTACTGGGGGCAGTTCGACGCGCGTCCGGAGACCATCAAGGGCCTCGAGCAGCGACCGGATGTCGTCGAGATGTCGAAGGGCGAATTGTTTCTGGCCTCGATCGCCAACATCCTGCGCCACGAGTACGGCTTCGTCGCCGCCACCGATCTCGATACGCCGCTGGACGCGAAGGGCGCCTGGATTCCGCTGTTCACCTATCCCTGCATCGAATACATCGCGCAGTTCGACCTGGGCGACAAGCGCGTGTTCGAGTGGGGCGCCGGCGCTTCGACGCTGTACTGGATGTCCAGGGCGCGTTCGGTGGTCAGCATCGAAAGCGACCCGGGCTGGTTCGAGCGCATGAACGCGATGAAGGCCGACAACGTCGAACTCATCCTCGATCCGGGCGACGGTTACCCGGGACAGATCCTGCGCCAGGACGGCTTGTTCGATCTCATCGTCATCGACGGCGGCGGCTATCGCTACGACTGCGCGACGCTGGCGCACCGCAAGCTCGCGCCGGGCGGCATGATCATTCTCGACAACGCCGACTGGCATGCGATGAGCGCCGGGCAACTGAAGGCCGCCGGCCTGATCCAGGTCGATTTCTCCGGCTTCAAGGTCACCGAGTCGCATGCGTCGACCACGTCGGTGTTCCTGCACCGCGCATTCGATTTCAAGACCCTGCAGCCGTCGCAGCCGGCCTATGCCATGGGCGCGAAGCGCGCGCTGTCGCGCTGGGACCAGCCTCAGGTAGGCGGGCCGCAGGCGGGCAAGCCCGACGCGTGACCCTCATCCGCGTCAGATGCCGCGGAAATACACGTCCACGTAGTCGGTGACGCCGTCGCAGGGATTGTCCATTTCCTGCATCCGCCAGTACTTGCGCTTGCCGGTCGCCTTGAAATGAAAGGTACCGCTGCGCATGCATTCCTTGCCGTCCGCGTTGTGGTGGACGCGGATCGCGATGTCGCCTTCGAACACGAAACCGTCGCGGCTGGCCGACACGATCCGGCCCGAGATCCGCAGGTAGTCGCCGGCGTTCTCGCCGCGGCCGAGCTGTTCGCCGCTCGCGGCGAGCGTGCCGCCGTGGTCTTCGACGACCAGGGTGCCGGCGCCGGACAGATCGCCCCAGCCGAGCCACTGCAGGGTCAGCAGATGTTCGCCCACCAGTCGCGCTTTCGCCGCGGCATCGAGACCGTTCGCCGCGGTGGGCGCCGGGTTCGCGCCGTGCGCGCAGAGGGAGGCGAGTGCGAGCAGCGCACCGAAGGCAAAGCGGATGGACGAGCGCATGGAAATTTCTCGATGAAGAGGTGGGGCCGACGTGCGATCAGGGTTTTGGCGGCGGGCCGCCCGGTGCGATGTCCGGTTGCAGCAGGTTCTGCGCGGCATCCGCACGCGCCTGCGCGACCTGCACGTCGATGTCGCGATTGACCGACGTGTCGACGCCGCCGTTCTGCGTGGGCTCGGCGATCGCGTCGATCTCCTGCGTGTCGCGCTGCCGCGAGGTGACGACGTGATAAGTGGTGCGCGGGCCTTCGATACCGGCCCTGGCGAATGCGGCCTTCACCTGTCGGATCGCTTCGCTGCGGACCTTGCCCAGATCGCTCTCGCGCTGGTCCAGCCAGCCGTAGAAGCGCAACTGGATGCCGGCGGTGCCGTATTCCACCACGGTCCACGACGGCGCCGGATCGTCCAGGATGCCTTCGACATCGGTGATCGCGGCGATCGCCAGCGTCTGCGCTTCGCGGATCGATTGGCTGCCGTCGATCAGCATCGCGAAATCGAAGCGCCGCTTCGGGTTCTTGCTGTAGTTCAGCACCACCGACTTGAAGACCAGACTGTTCGGCAACTGCAGATGATTGCCGTCCATCGTCATCAGCACGGTGGCGCGCGAATTGACCGAAATCACGCGGCCTTCGCGATTCTCGATCAGGACGTGGTCGCCGGGTTCGAACGGCCGGCGCACGCTGAGCAGGATGCCGGCGATGTAGTTCTCGGCGATGTCGCGGAACGCGAAGCCCAGCACCAGCCCGACTACGCCGGCCGAACCCAGCACTGCGCCGACCACCGAGGTCAGGCCGAGCAGATCCAGCGCGATGAGGATGCCGATCAACATGATCGCGGTGCGCACGATCATCCGCATCAGCCCGCTCATGTACGGATTCTGCGATCTGAGCCTGATCAGATGCAGCCGGTTGGCGATGAAGCGCGAGCACCACTGCGCGAGCAGGATCACCAGCAGCGCCAGCACCAGCTGCGGCACGCGCGCGAGCAGTCTCGCCAGCGCCGCATTGCTGTTCTCGACGATCGCATCGAGGCAATCGCCGAGTTTGTCCAGTTTGCATTGGGACGCCGCGACCGCGGGCGCGGCGATGATCGCGGTCGCACCCTCGATCGGAGACGTCTTCGAAGATGCCTTGTTTTCCGCCGGAGCGGCCTTGGGCGGCGGCGCTGCCGCAGGCGTCTGCGCGCTCGCGAACGGGGAACAGCAGAGCAGCGCCCACAGCGCGGACGCGAACAGCAGCGCGGGCAGGGTGCGAAAAGCGGTCATGCGCGAGCGCTCAGAAGAACCAGGCGAAGAAGAACAGGCCGAGCATCGCGAACCCCAGGGTCAGTTTCACGACGACGCCGAAAATGATTCCGAGCCAGGTGCCGAGGCCGATCTTCGCGGCGTCGCCGAGGTCGCCGCCGCTCATCTTGCGCCGGTACAGCAGCTCGCCGACGACCGCGCCGATGAAGGGTGCGATGAATACGCCCACGAAGCCGAAGAACAGGCCGGCGATGGTGCCGATGGCCGCGCCGGCGATCGCCCAGCGGCTGGCGCCGACGCGCTTGGCGCCCATCGCGGTAGCGATGAAATCGATCAGCAGGGACAACAGCGTGAGAATGCCCAGCACCACCAGCGTGAGCACGCTGATCCGTTCGAAACCGTCGGTCCATGCCGCCAGCAACATGCCGCCGTAGACCAGCGGCAGACCCGGCAACGCGGGGAGGATGACGCCGAGCAGACCGACGACGATCAACACGGCGGCGAGGATGTACAACAGGACCTGCTGTTCCATGGACATTCCGGACGCGCGGAGGGGAGCGCGACGGGCGGATGATGGCATGCCGCCGCCGGTGCTGCATGACCCGGAAGTGACGCATTCCGGAGGTGACGCATTCCGGAAGTGTGCAAGTCGTGCCGCCGCGATCCCGGAACGCATACGGCCCCGCGAGCGGGGCCGTGTCGGCGAAGCGCGGTCCCGCGGAAACGCGGCGCCGGAATGGAATTTCAGCGCGGACTCAGCGGAAATCCTGATGGCAGCTCTTGCAGGTCTCGCCGATCTTCGCCGCGACCGCATTGACTCCTTCGCAGTTGATCGGCGGCGCCGACAGCGCGCCGTCGAGGGTGGCGCGCATCGCGCTGGCGTGCTTCGTGAAGCGCTCGTCGTCGCGCAGGTCGGGGAAGGCGGGCTCGAGATCGTTGGTGACCTCGCGCAGCGTGCGCAGGCTGGGCAGAATATCGGTGGCGCCGCAGCGGTTCTGGGTCACCTTGTCCTTCAGCGTATTGGTATGCGCGTTCATCACGTGCATCGTCGCGTCGTGCCATCGATCCTGCCAGGTCTTGCGGCCCTCCAGCGTGCGCAACAGCATGACCACCGAGATCGCGCCGATCGCGAGGCCGATGAGGAAGACGAAGAAATAGCGGCTGAAGGCCGAGGACTTCGGGCGAGCCTGTTCTGGCGTGGTCGACATGCGGCAACTCCGTGCGAATTCGGCGGAAACATACCATGCCGGCGCGCGTCCGCGCCCCAGCGGTTAAAATCGCGGGATGCACGACATCTCCTTCGACGACACTCCGTTGGGCGACGCCCCGCTCGATGATCGCTGGGTCGAACGCTTCGCCGGCATCGATCGGCTTTACGGCGTGGGCGCGCTGGCCCGTTTCGCCCGCTGCCATGTCGCCGTGGTCGGCCTCGGCGGGGTGGGATCCTGGGTGGTCGAATCCCTGGCCCGCAGCGGGGTGGGCCGACTGACGCTGATCGACGCCGACGACCTCTGCGTCTCCAACACCAACCGCCAGTTGCCGGCGCTGGAAGGACAGTACGGCCGCAGCAAGGTCGAGGCCATGGCCGAGCGCTGTCGCGCGATCAACCCGGGCGTGACGGTCGACCCGGTGCCGAGCTTCCTCACGCCGTCGAATCTCGATGATCTCCTCGGCCGCGGCTACGATCTGGTGATCGACGCCTGCGACAGTTTCCGCACCAAGGTCGAAGCCATCGCCTGGTGCCGCCGCCGCAAGCTTCCGATCGTCACCGTCGGCGCCGCCGGCGGCCGGCTCGATCCGACCCTGGTGCGGGTGCGCGATCTGTCGCGAACCGAGCACGATGCGATGCTCGCGCTGATCCGCAAGAAGCTGCGCTCGGAATTCAATTTCCCGAAGAATCATCAGCGCTATTTCGGCGTGCCCGCGATCTACTCGCTGGAGAACGTGCAATACCCGCAGGCCGACGGCAGCGTCTGCGGCCTGCGTCCGAAACTCGGCGCCGATGCGGCGCTGAAACTCGATTGCGGCGCGGGCCTCGGCGCCGCCACCCACATCACCGGTGCGTTCGCGTTCGTGGCCGCGGGCAAGGCATTGGAAATGCTGCTGAAACCGAAGCGCGCCGGATAGCAGAAAAACGGTGCGCCGGTGCGCGTCCTATGTCGGAAACAGCCCGAACAAGCGTTCCGCGTTCGCGGTCGTCGCCTGCGCCAGCGCCTCGGGCGACATGCCGCGCAGCGCGGCGATGGTGTCGCGGACGGTGGTGAGCCGCGCCGGTTCGTTGCGCTGTCCGCGATGATCGCTGTCGGGCTGGTCGGGCGCGTCGGTTTCCAGCAACAGACATTCGATCGGCAGCGCCGCCGCGAGCGTGCGCAGCCGGTTCGCGCGCGTGTAGGTCACCGGCCCGCCGATGCCGACGAGGAAACCGAGGTCGTACAGCCGCTTCGCCTGATCCGCGCTGCCCGGATAGCTGTGGATCACGCCGCGCAGCGGGCCGAAGCGGCGGATCGCGGCCATCACCGCATCCACGGCGCGGCGCGCATGCACGATCACCGGCAGGCCGAAGTCGCGGGCCAGACGCAACTGGCCTTCGAAGAAGAGCGATTGCCGCTGCGGATCGAGCCCTTCGACGAAAAAATCGAGGCCGCATTCGCCGACCGCGCACGGGCGTTCGCGCGCGATCCATTCGCGCAGCGAGACCAGGTGTTCTTCGCGGTGTTCGTCGAGATACATCGGATGCAGGCCGTAGGCAGGATGCAGGCCGGGCCGATCGATGCAGAGCGCCCGCAGTTTCTCCCAGCCGCCCGCGCTCACCGCCGGCACGATCTGCCGGCGCACGCCGACGGCGCGGGCGCGGGCGAGCACCGCGTCGCGGTCGGCGTCGAATTCCGGCGCGTCCAGGTGCGAGTGGGTGTCGACCAGCATGCGTGGCGCGTCAGCCGGTACGCTCGCCTTCGATCGGCGGCTTCGGCGCCTGCAGATCGGGCGCCTTGCGTTTGCGGAAGCTGGCGAGCAGCAGCGTGCCGATGCCCAGCAGCAGTTCGTCGATGAACGGGATGAAATCCGGGATCACCATGTCGAGAGCCCAGAGCGCGGCGGCGAACATGAACAGACGCGGGAAGCTGAGCCGGCCCAGAAAGCCGAGGATCGGTGCGACGAGCGGGTTGGCCATGGCGACGACTCCGACGATGACGAATGTGCGAACGCTAGCACGCAACCGGCGATCCGCGGGTCGGGGTTCAGGGTTTCGTCACGCTGGGGCCGCTGCCGCGGGGCGTCGTTCAGGCGGGCGGTGCTGCAATCGCCCCGAACCGATGGGTTCGACCGATCGCAGTTCTCTCAGGAGGTTCGAATGCACAAGAACACATTGGCCATCGCGCTCGCTTCGCTGCTGGTCGGCGGCGTCGCCACCGCGGCCTACATCAACAATCGCGGCCCGTCGCAGGCCGACCCCGATGCCTTCGATGCCGAGGGCGCATCGTCGGCGCTCGAAACGCCGATCGACGATGGCCTGATCCCGGCCGGTGGTCGCCTCGAATACGCCGACGTGATTTCGGCCGAGCCGATCTACGAGAAGGAAGCGCTGTACGCCACCGTTCTCGGCACCGAGCCGGTGCGCGAGACCGTCACGGGTTCGGCGCCGCGTGAGGTTTGCGAAGACGTGGCGGTGCAGGAACGACTGCCCGAACGCGACGGCAATGTCGGCGGCACCGTCGCGGGTGCGCTGATCGGCGGCCTGGTCGGCAATCAGGTCGGCGACGGCAACGGCCGCAAGGCCGCGACCGTGGCAGGCGCCGCCGCCGGTGGTTATATCGGCAATCGGGTCGACCGCAGGCATCAGGGCGGTCAGGTCGTCACCCGCACCGAGCGCCAGTGTCGTACGGTCTCGGACACCACGACCAGCAGCCGCACCGTGGCTTGGAACGTCACCTACCGCACGCCGGACGGCCGCACCGACACCATGCGGACCGACAGCAAACCCGGCAGCAGGATTTCGATGGGCACGGAAAAGCGGGTGGTGGGCTACGACGTGACCTATCGCTACCGCGGCGATCAGCAGTCGCTGCGGATGGACGACAAGCCCGGCGACCGCCTGCCGGTGATCGACGGCCGGGTGGTGACCGAAGTCGCCGCCGCGGACGGGTCCGAACGCGGCTGATCGACGGGTCGGGGACACCGACCTGTCGGATCGAGGTACTTCGCGGCCGGCCCCTCGGACGGCCGCGAATCGGGCGGGGCCGGAGCGATCCGGCCCCGTCTTTTTGCGCGACATGCGAAATCGCGTCGTTCAGTCTGGAAATCGTCGTTTCGCCGGATCCTGCTGGGCGGTTCGCAGGTACCGTCTGTGCAGGATGCCCCCTTACAATGGCGCTTTGCCCAAATCGGTCCAGAAACCATGGCGCTGCATCCCTACGACCTGTACGACATCCGTTCCCTGCTCAGCGAAGAAGAGCGCGCGGTGCAGGACACCGTGGCCCGCTTCACCGACGAACGCGTGCTGCCGATCATCGGCAAGGCCTTCGA
>CAMLLG010000111.1 GCA_946480825.1 uncultured Lysobacteraceae bacterium | reverse complement strand
TCCTCCATCGCCACCAGATGCGCGAGATAGCCCATCTCGCTGCCGCCGTACTCGCCCGGCACGGTCATGCCCAGCAGACCCAACTCGCCGAGTTTCGGCCACAGGTCCTGCGGGAACTGGTTCTCTTCGTCGATCGCCGCCGCGCGCGGCGCGATCTCCGCCTCCGCGAAACGGCGCACCGCATCGCGCAGCGCATCGATGTCTTCACCCAGCGGGAACGGACGCATCTTCAAATCCTTGGGATTGATCGAGGAACTCGACGGAACGAAAGCCCCCTTGAGTCAAGGGGGCTGCCGCGACAGCGGCGGGGGATGTGGCAGTGAAGCATGGGGCCCAAGGTTTGCGCAGCAAACTTTGGGTGATTCTCTGCGGAGCAGAGAATCAATGCCCGCGCATGCGCCCGAGGAAACGCGGCGCGGTGCGGCCCATCGGCAGCTTCAGCTTGCCGATCGCCGAGATGCGCTCTTCCGCCAGACGATCGGCGGCGCGGTAGGTCGGAATGCCGTCGCGGTCGGAGATTTCGTAGATGCGCGCGAGGTTGTGATAGATCGTGCGCATCATCCGCATTGCGCGCTCGCGGTTGTAACCGTCGATCTCCAGCGACACGTTCATCACGCCGCCCGCGTTCACCGCGTAGTCCGGCGCGTAGACGATGCCGCGCTTCATCACTTCGTCGCCGATGGCGTTGTTGGCCAACTGGTTGTTGGCGGCGCCGCAGATGATCTTGGCCTTCAGGCGCGGCAGGGTCAGTTCGTTGACGGTGCCGCCCAGCGCGCAGGGCGAATACACGTCGGCGGGCACGTCGTAGATCTCGTCCGGCCCCACCGCTTCGGCGCCGTACTCGTCGACCGCGTGCTCGACCAGTTCCCGGTTGATGTCGGTGACGAAGATCTTCGCGCCGCGCTCCTTCAGCAGCTTCACGAATTCCATGCCGACGTGGCCGAGGCCCTGCACCGCGTAGCTGTGGCGGCCGACTTCCTCGTCGCCGTATTTCTTGTTCAACGTCGCCATCAGCCCCTGCAGGGTGCCGTAGGCGGTGAACGGCGAGGGATCGCCCGAACCGCCGTGCACCTGATGCACGCCGGTGACGTATTCGGTTTCGCGATACACGTATTCCATGTCGTTGACGTCGATGCCGACGTCCTCGGCGGTGATGTAGCGACCACCCAGCGAATCGACGAACTTGCCGAACGCGCGGAACAGCGCTTCCGACTTGTCCTTGGACGGATCGCCGATGATCACCGCCTTGCCACCGCCGATGTTCAGGCCGGCGACCGCGTTCTTGTAGGTCATGCCGCGCGAGAGACGGAGCACATCGTTCAGCGCGTCCTGCTCGGTCTTGTACGGCCACATCCGCAGGCCGCCGAGGGCCGGACCGAGCACCGTGTTGTGGATCGCGATGATGGCTTTCAGGCCCGCGTCCTTGTTGTGACAGAACACGACCTGCTCGTGGCCGTTGTTTTCGATGTGTTCGAAGATCATCGGAAGCTCCAGTGCGCGGGCGTCGGAGGGTTCCGATACGCCGAGGTATGTTGCAAGTGATTGAATCGAAAGATCTCTGGGATGCGTCGATGCGGTCGTCGCCGGCCGCAGGCGCGCAAGTGTAATGCAATCGAATACAGCGGGCGCGTGACCGCGGGCCTCTGCGGCCGGGGCTCCGGGAACGCCTCGGACATCACCCTGCATCCGGACCGTCGTCACACCCGTATGCCTTGTCGTGGCCTCGATCGAGTCATGCGTCTCGCATGATCGAAGCAGGTCACCGAAATCAATGATCCGGACGGATCGCAGGAACAGGGGAGACAACGGGATGAGATCGATCAAGGCGCTGGCCTGCGTCGCGGGCGGGCTGTTCATGTGGGCGCTGCACGCCGATGCGGCGCCGGAAGGCGCCAGAGCCGCCGCGAACATCGAAGGCCGACTCGAATTGGCGGCCGGCGGCGGACAGACGGTGTCGGCGGGCGAAGTCGCCGACGGTGTGGTGTATTTCCTTCCGAAAGCCGGGGCCACGCCGCCGCGGCCGGGACGTTTCAGCGTCGACACGCGCAGCAAGGGCTTTTCGCCCGCGGTGCTCGCGGTCCCGGTCGGCAGCACGGTGTCGTTTCCGAATTCCGACACCATCCTGCACAACGTGTATTCGCGCAGCGGCAGCAACGGTTTCGATCTCGGTTTCTACGGCCCAGGCCAGGCTCGACAGCACACCTTCGGCCGGGCCGGCCTGGTGCTGGTGAACTGCAGCGTCCATCAGTCGATGCGCGCGAACATCCTGGTGCTCGCGACGCCGCATTACGCGCGGCCCGATCGCAACGGCCGTTTCCGCCTGGAAGGCGTGCCGCCGGGCCCCGGCACGCTGGTGTTCTGGCATCCGCGCGCTGCGCCGGCCAGCGTGCAACTCGCCGCGCCCGGCCCGGTGCCCAAACAGCGCATCGTCGCCACCAAGCCGCCGCTCGTCGCCGGCCAGCACGAGGGGCACTGACCATGCGCTCGCCTTACACCGTTTTTTCCGCGCTGCTGATCGCAGCCGCCGCTGCCGCGGCCTTCGCCATCGCGGCCTGGCACGAGACCCGGCTGTCGCGCGCGCTCGCCGACGACGACCTGCGCGATCTGCGCGCGATGCATCGCGTGGTCGAACAGCAGCACGGCCGCGAAACCGCGCTGCGCGCCGAAATGATCGCCGGCAATCAGGCCGTCACCGGCTATATCGCGCAGGCGCTCGATGGCGCGCTGCCGGGCATCGAGCCCGATTACACCTCGGTGGTGGATCTGCTCGAAGAACGCCGCGCGCAATTGGGGCTGTCGATGGTGGCGATCCTCGACGCCGACGGCCAGGTGCTGGCCTCCACCGACCGGCTCACCGGCCCGCTGTCCTTCGGCGATTCGCCGCTGTTCCGCGACGTGCGCGAGCGCAAGCTCGCGCGCGGCGGGCTGCTGGTGGAGGGCGAGCGACTGATGGACATGCTGGTGCTGCCGCTCGCGGAGTACGGCTTCAGCGAAATCTATCTGCTGGTCGCGTCGCCGGTGGATCAGCGTTTCGTGCGATCGATCGTGGAGAGCGTCGGCGGCAACGCGGGTGTCGCGGCTGCCGGTCAGTCCGGCATCGATGTCGCGGTCATCGCGCAGGGGCCGCAGGGCGACCGGATCGCGACGACCACGCTCGCCGCCGAACTCGCATCGACCTTGCCGCTGACGCCACCCGCGAGTATGGCCGCGCCCTTCATGCTCGACATCGGCGGCGTGTCTCGCGCGGCCGTCGCGGTCCCGCTGTTCGGCGATGCCAAGGCCCGCGTGCTGCTGTTGTCCGCGCCCGACAGCGGCACGGCCGCGCGCGCTGCCGCGCGGCTGCCGCTGCTGGTCGGCATCGCGCTCGCGCTGCTCGCGTTGCTGGTCGCCCTGTGGTGGATCCGCCGCCGCTGGTGGGCGCCGTTCGACGCCTTGTCGCGCCTGGTGATCTATGCGGCCGACAGCGGCGATCTGCACCTGAAGGCGCCGGTCGCGGGCGTCGCGCCGGTCGCGCGCCTCGCCGATGCGTTCAACCGGCTGTGCGCGCGCGCCGCGGCGGCCATCCCAAAATCCTGATGCGCGCGGCGGCGCCGGCATGCGCCGGCATCGCCCCGCATCGCCGACTTTCCAGACACATTCAGACAAGGACACCGACGCATGCCTCCGTTTCCGATTCCATCGCCCCTGCGCCCGTGCGTGGCCGCCTGCGCGCTCGCGCTGCTGGCGACGCCCGCGTTCGCGCAGGAACTGTCCGACCTCGATCCGGGCGAAGACCCCGCGACCGTCGAGCCCGAGAACCCGAAGACCGGCGGCAAGCTGCTGCTCACCGCGGGCGTGACCCAGGTCGAGGGCGCGGCCGGCGGCGGGCTCACGCCGTGGGCGACGATCGGCGGTTACGGCGAACGCGGCCAGTTCGGCGGCAACGCCTTCTACACCCGCGTCGATGTCGACGATTACGGCCTCGAAAGCTACGGCGCGATGGTCGGCATCCACGACCGCGTCGAGTTGAGCGTGTCGCGCCAGGTGTTCGACACGCAGGACGTGGGCGCGGCGCTCGGTCTCGGCCGCGGCTTCGAGATTTCGCAGGACACGCTCGGGGTGAAGGTGAAGCTGTTCGGCGACGCCATCCTCGAACAGGATCGCTGGCTGCCGCAGGTCGCGCTCGGCGTGCAGCACAAACGCAATGATCGCGGCGCGCTGGTGCGCGCGATCGGCGCCGAGGACGACAGCGGCACCGACGTCTATCTCAGCGCCACCAAACTGTATCTCGACAAGAGCCTGCTGCTGAACGCGACCGTGCGGTTCACCGAAGCCAACCAGTTCGGCATCCTCGGCTTCGGCGGCGATCGCAACGATGGTTATTCGGCGCAGTTCGAGGGTTCGGTCGCGTACCTGCTCGATCGCCGTTTCGCGATCGGCGCCGAATACCGCACCAAGCCGGACAATCTCAACATCGCCGATGAGGACGATGCCTGGGACGTGTTCGCGGCCTGGACCCCGAACCGCCACGTGTCGCTGACCGTCGCCTACGTCGACCTCGGCAACATCGTCATCCGCGATCGCCAGCGCGGCGTCTACGCCTCGCTGCAGGTCGGCTTCTGACCGTCGGCTTCCGAATCTGGAGAACCCCATGTCCACGACACGTTTGTCCATTGCACGTTCTTCCATCTCGCACGCGTCGATCGCACGGTCCTTCGCGCTGTTGCCGCTGCTCGTCGCCGGCATCTGCTTCGATGCCTCGGCGCAGTCCGCCCCGGCCCCGGCCCCGGCGCCCGATCCCGCCCCGGTCCATCCCGAACTGGCCGGCGTCTACGAACAGTTCGGCGGCGCGCCCGGCATGGCCGCGCTGATGGACGAATTCATGGCGATCCTGCTCGAGGATCCGCGCATGCGTCCGTTCTTCGAAAAGGTCGATCACGACCGGGTCAAGCGCCAGCTCGCCGAGCAGTTCTGCGCGATCCTCGGCGGCGGCTGCGCCTACAGCGGCCGCGACATGCGCGAGACGCACGCGGGCTTCGCCATCGACCGCGCCGATTTCAACGCGCTGGTCGAAGATCTGCAGATCGCGATGGACCGCCGCGGCATCCCGTTCCGCGCGCAGAACCGGCTTCTGGCGATCCTGGCGCCGATGCATCGCGAGGTCATCAATCGCTGAGCGCTTGTTCGCAATCTCGGCGATCCTGCAGCATCGCCGGTAGAGCGACCTTCAGGCCGCTGCTTTCCACGAGAAGAAGCGGCCTGAAGGCTGTTGCTTCGCTGCGAGAAGCAGCGGCCTGAAGGCCGCTCTACCGATGCGCGCCGCTCACCACTGGCGATACCGGCCCTGCCGGATCCACAGCGTCGCCAGCCATTTCTCGCCGCGTTCCACCGGTGTGCCGGCATGCAGCGAATCGGGATCGGGGCTGCCGTCCGCACGCAGGTTGTCGAACACCACCGCGCGTCCCGGCAGCGGCGCCACGCGCACGCCCGGCACCGGGAATTCGGTATCGCCGCCGGCCTCGACCGCGTTCAGATACACGATCGCGGTGCGCGCGCGATTGCCGGCGTGCGGGCGATCCATCTGCAGCGTGCCCGCGGGCAGGTAATCGCGATGCGGCCGGTACTGCTGGCCCGGGGCGTAGCGCAGCACGGTCAACTGTTCCGCGTTCGGCAGGTCGATGCCCGCGACCGCCGTCATCCGCAACTGCGCCATGCGCAGCGCGCCGTTCTCCATCACCGGATCGAAGCTCGCCTCGCTGCTGGTGCGCACCGGCAGCGTGTACGGCACGCCGGTCACCGGGTCGGCGGTCTGCGAGGCGTGCAGATGCGGCTGTGCGCTGGCGATGAACAGCCGGCATTCGTCGGCGGAGAAAAAACGATCGAACACCACGACCCGCGGGGTCGCGCTGAGCGTCTGCGCCGGTGGCGGACGCAGCGCGTCTTCCAGCGCGAGCTGGCGCGGCGGCGCCGGTTCGCCGGGTGGCGGCAGCGTGAAGTCGGGCAACCGCGACACGCCGTTCGCTTCGAGCTGCGTCCACAGATCCGCGGCGGCGTCGGCGTCTGCTTCGCAGCCTTCGCCGTGCGCGAGCCGTTCCGCCAGCAACGCCGCGGCCACCGCGCTGCCGCGAGTGGCGGCGCGCTGCAGCAACTGCATGCACAGCGTCTGATCCTCGGCCTGCGGCTTGCGTCCGAAATGGATCGCCGCGGTCAGCAGCGCCGGCGGGAAATTCGCCTGCACCGCGCGATGCAGGCGTTCGTTGATGCGGGCGTCGCGCGGCAGCGCCGCGCCGCCCAGCGCGATGTTCACCAGCAGTTCGCTCGCGGCCGGATGCCCGGCCTGTTCGGCGCGCTGCAGCCACTGCGTCGCGGCCTCCGGTGCGGGCGGGCCGGCCATGCCGTACAGCCGCATGCGCGCGTATTCGATCTGCGCCAGCGGATGTCCCGCCTCCGCCGCGCGCAGATGCCAGCGCTGCGCGTCGCCCATGCGCTGCGCGTCGGACAACGCCAGCGCGAAGCGGAACGCCTCCTCGGCCGATCCGGCTTCGGCGGCCGCCTGCAACTGTTCCAGCGTCGGCGATGCGTTCACAGCTGCGACTCCAGCGGCAGCCACGAAATCGCGTGCGCGCTGAAGCGCTGCCAGCCGCCGGTCTGCGGTTCCCGCGCCATCGACCGCGGCGGCCGCGCCGCGCGGTCCAGCCAGCGCGGCGCATTGTGGCGATCGAGATACATCCAGTAACTCAGGTCGGGGCTCGACAGCCGCAGATATTCGTCGCGCACGGCGCGCGCCAGATCCGCGTCGTCGAACATCACGCCCATCTCGGTGTTCAGATAGGCCGAGCGCGCATCGAGATTGAACGAACCGATGAAGCCGCGCGTATCGTCGACGCTGTAGGCCTTGGTGTGCAGGCTCGCGCCGCTGCTGCCGAACAGACTGCTGTCCGGGTGGCCCTGCGCGCGCAGTTCGTACACGTGCACGCCGCCGCGCAGCAGATCGTCGCGATACGGCCGGTACGCGCCGTAGACCGCGGCCACGTCGTTCGCGGCCAGCGAATTGGTGACCACGCCCACGGTCAGCCCTTTGTCGACCAGCGCGTTGAGTTCCTGCGTCACTTCCGCGCCCGGCACGAAATAGGGCGAGATCAGCAGCACCTTGCGTTTCGCGCCGGCGAGATCGCGCGCGATCCTGTGCACCAGCCAGTCGTCGCGGCTGTCCTCGTCCCATTTCAGCGGCGGGTCCGCGACCAGATGCAGGCGATCGGTCCAGAACGGTTCCAGCCGTTTGCCGGCGTAATCGCGCACGTTCGGCGACGCCGCCACCCGCTGCAGATAGCGCTGCGCTTCGGGGCCCGCGGCTTCGGCCTCGATCGCCTCGCCGATGCTGTCGAAGCCGCCCACCGGCGCGCGCGCCAGCCCGGCCAGTGGCACCGCGGCCGCGCTGTTCCAGTAGCGGTCGAACATCGCGCTGGTTTCCAGCACCGCCGGCCCGAACAGCACCATGTCGAGGTCGCGGAAATTCACTTCGTCGCCCGCGCCGAAATATTCCACGCCGATGTTGCGCCCGCCGACCACCGCCACCCGGTTGTCGGCGATCCACGCCTTGTTGTGCATGCGATGGTTGACGCTGAAGACGCGCTGGATCATTTCGACGATCCGCGCCGGTCCCGTGCGGTTGCGGAAAGGGTTGTAGAGGCGGATCTCGACGTTCGGATGACCGTCGAGCAGCAGCAGCTTGGAATCCATGCCCTCGGCGTTCATGTCGTCCAGCAGCATGCGTACGCGCACGCCGCGTTCGGCCGCGCGCCAGGCTTCGCGCCCGAGCAGGCGACCGGTGAGATCGTCGTGCCAGATGTAGTACTGCAGATCGAGGCTGCGCCCGGCCTTCTGCGCCGACAGCGCCCGCGCCGCGAACGCATCGACGCCGTCGCTCACCAGCAGCGCGCCGGTCTTGCCCGGGTGCTGGGCCAGCAGCGGCGCCAGTTCGCGATCCAGTTCGGTGGCGTCGGCCTGCACCGGCAGGGCCGCGCTGGCGGGGCCGTTGGCCGGCGGCGTGAGATGGTTGGCCAGCAGCAGGCCGCTGCCGATCAGGGCCGTCAGCGAAAACGCGCCCCAGCGCGCGATCCGCCAGCACCTTGCCATCGAAAGTCCCCCCATCGAAAACCGACCCATTCGCGCCACCCCCGACTGCAGTACGGGCCAGTATCCCCGGCGCTCCCGGTGGCGGGCAAGGCGCGGGCAGGGTCTGGCGGGGTGGGGCGGGCTAGAATACGGAATCGCCACAAACCGCAGGATGCGCGCCATGAGCACGCCCGCCGCCAACGTTCCCGCCTCGCAGCCCGAAACCTCGCCGCTGCGTTTCGTCACCGCCGCCAGCCTGTTCGATGGCCACGACGCCGCCATCAACATCATGCGCCGGCTGATCCAGGCGCAGGGCGCCGAGGTCATCCATCTCGGCCACAACCGCAGCGTCGAGGATGTCGTCCGCGCCGCGCTGCAGGAAGACGCCGACGCCATCGCGCTGTCGTCGTACC
>CAMLLG010000110.1 GCA_946480825.1 uncultured Lysobacteraceae bacterium | reverse complement strand
GTTGACGCGGTCGAAGGTGTCCTTGAAGCGGCCGCGGGTCTCGCGGTCGATCTTGCGGATCGCCTCTTCCAGCGTTTCCAGCGCGGTGGTGAGGTCGGTGTTCTGCGCGTCGAGATACTCCTTGCGCTGCGCGGCCTCGACATGTTCCTGGATCGCGGCGAGATTCACCGGCTCCAGGCGGCGCAGCTTGGCGTCGAAGTCGGTGACGATCTTTTCCCACGCGCGCGGGTCGGCGTCTTCGGCGAGCGTGTTGAGCACGTCTTCGACGACGAAACCGCCGGCGACCACGGCCTCGGCCAACTGGCCGGCCTTGAGCGACAGGGCCTGCTGATCGAGCCGGCGCTGCGAGATCGCCTCGCGCTGGCCGACCGACTGCTCGTCGCGCTGATGGCGGGTCTGTTCGTAACCGCGCAGTTCGTTGTCCACGCCTTCCAGCGCGGCGCGGGCGGCGGCGAGCTGTCTTTCGGCGAGCACGCGCTGTTCCAGCGCGGCCTGACGTTCGCGTTCCAGCGCGACCACCGGCGCATCGCCTTCGGACAGCTGCGAAGCGAGTTCGGTGAGCCGGCTGTCGAGCTGTCCGCGCTGGCCGCCCATGCGATCGAGCGCCTGCGCCAGGGCCACGATCTGCGCGCGCTGCGATTCCAGGCCGAGGGCCAGCGCATGCGCGGCGTCGCGGGATTCGCGCGCGGCCTGGCGGGCGCCGTCGCGGGCTTCGGTCAACATCCGGCGTTCGGCTTCCAGCGCCTGCCGGGTGCTTTCCAGTTCGCCCATGCGCGAGACCGCGTCTTCGAGACGCGACCGCGCTTCGCGCGCCTGCTGGGCGCTGTTGTCGAGGGCTTCGATCAACAGGCCGAGATCGGCGTCGATCTTGTCGATGCGGGTGCGGGCGGAATCGAGCTTGCCCTGCTGGCTCTGCAACTGGCCGGCGAGCTCGGACACGTTGCGATGCGCCAGATAGAGCGTGCGCTGCGCGTCCTCGCGCTGTTGTTCCGCGGCGAGCAGTTGGTCGCGCAGGCCGGCGATGTCGCGGTCGAGCGCGGCTTCGCGCTGCTGCAGCGTTTCGATTTCGGCGCGCAGGCGCTGGATCTCGCGCTCGCGCAGCAACGCGCCCTGTTTCGCAGCGCCGGAGCGGACCACGCGCACCCAGCCGGCGCCGATGCGTTCGCCGTGACGGGTGATGACCGACTCGCCGTCGCCGAGCGAGGCCAGCAGCGCGCGCGCGTCGCCGAGGGTTTCGGCGACGTGCAGCTTCGACAGCATGCGGCGGATCGCCAGCGGGCCCTGCACTTTCGCGGCGAGCGAGGTCGGCGCGAACACGGCGTCGCCGGTGTCGGCGGACACCAGCGCGATGCGGCCTTCGCCGAGTTCGCCCAGCGCATCGACCAAGAGTTCGGGCGATTCGACCAGCACGCCTTCGATCAATTGCCCCAGCGCGCCTTCGACCGCATTTTCCCAACCCGATTCGACCTGCAGCGCTTCACCGACGCGCACGGCGGAATCCAGCCCGCGCTGCTTCAGCCACGCCACCGAGGCGCCCTGCTCCTGGCCGAGCGCCGCGTGCTGCAGGGTTTCCAGCGAAGACAGGCGGCCGCGCGCGGCCTGGGTCTGCTTGCGCACGTCGGCGAGTTCCGCCTGCGCGTTGCGCACCCGATCCTGCAGACCGAGCACCGCTTCCTTGCGCGTTTCGAGATCGGTGGTCATGCCGTCGAGCGCGAATTTCTTCTCGTCGTGCTGCAACTGCAGACCGGCGAAAGCTTCGGCCAGCGCGTTCACGTCGAGCGCGCTGCGCTCCTGGCTCAGGTGTTCGCGACGGCGTTCGGCGTCCAGCGATTGGCGATCGAGGTAATCGACCTTGGTGCGTTCGACATCGGCGGCGCGCGCGGCCTCGCTCTGCGCGCGGCTGTGCGCGTCCCAGCGCTGCTGCCAGTCGGCGAGCTTGGCCTCGGCGTCGGCCAGCGCCTGCTGGCGATCGGCATCGGCGTCCTTCAACGCTTCCAGCCGCGGTTCGGATTCCTCGATGCCGGCGCGCAGCGCATCCAGGCGGTTCTGATCGGTTTCGATGTGCAGGCCGATTTCGGACAGCGCCTGCTGGGCTTCGTCGCGGGCGCGCTGGAGGCGCTGGGCGAGTTCGCGCTGGTGCGCGATCTGCTGCTCGATCCGGGCCAGGGTGCCGCCGACTTCGTAGCCTTCTGCCTGCGCCTTGTTGAGCGCGTCGGCGGCGGCCTCGCGACGTTCGCGGCCCTGTTCGATCAGGCGTTCGGCCTCGCGCTGGTCGGCGATGATCTGCTGCAGGCGGGTCTCTTCCTGCATCAGGCCATCGCGCAGCGCCTGCAGTTGGGTGTCGAGCACACGGAACTCCAGCGCCTTCCACTCCGCGTCCTTGATCCGGCGTTCGGCCTGGATCGACTGGTACTGCTCGGCCTGTTTCGCCTGCCGCGCGAGATGCTGCAGCTGTTTGCCGACTTCCTCGCGGAGGTCGTTGAGGCGATCGAGGTTCTCGCGGGTGTGGCGGATGCGGGTCTCGGTTTCCTTGCGGCGCTCCTTGTACTTGGAGATGCCGGCGGCTTCCTCCAGGTAGATGCGCAGGTCTTCCGGGCGGGCCTCGATGATCTGGCTGATCATGCCCTGCTCGATGATCGAGTAGCTGCGCGGGCCCAGGCCGGTGCCGAGGAACAGGTCGGTGATGTCGCGGCGGCGACACTTGGTGCCGTTGAGGTAATAGTTGCTCTGGCCGTCGCGGCTGACCTGGCGCTTGACCGAGATCTCGTTGAACGCCGCGTACTCGCCGGTGATGGTGTGGTCGCTGTTGTCGAAGATCAGCTCGACGGTGGCCTGCGACACCGGCTTGCGCGCCGAGCTGCCGGAGAAGATCACGTCGGTCAGCGAGTCGCCGCGCAGGCGGCTGGCCGCGCTTTCGCCCATCACCCAGCGGATGGCGTCGATGATGTTCGACTTGCCGCATCCGTTCGGACCGACCACGCCGGTCATGTTGGTCGGCAGGTGCAGGGTGGTCGGGTCGACGAAGGACTTGAAGCCGGAGAGCTTGATGGTGGACAGGCGCATGCGGTGGCGTTCGTTCTCGTCTGCGTCAGGCCGTCGACGGCGTGCGCTTGCGTGGATCGGGATGACGGGGTTCGCGGCCCGCCCGGCGCGGCCGGACCGTACGGAAGGGCCCGGCACCGGCCGTGCGGACCATGGAGTATAGCCGCCCCCCATCCGCCGGCCAGCAGCCGGCCGGCGATACGCCGGGCCGCGTCCGGTGCGCCTGTACCGTCCGGCCGCGCTGTGCTAAACACGTGCGGCATCGGATGCGAACGCCTGTCGTGCGCTTTCGACAGTCTCAAGGAGAGCGATATGACCGGAACCACCGACGCGGCGCCACCGGGTATCCTGCCCAACGACCCCGACCACAGGCACAACGCGCTGTACCGCCATCTGCTGCAGGGCGTGACCGCGGCCGAACCCGGGCGCACCGCGGAGCAGAGGCAGAACCTCGCCGCGGGTCTGGTGGTCGCTTATCTGCAGTCTCGACCGGAGCGCGAGCGCGACCTGCGTCTGGACGAAAGCACGATCCGCGACCTGCGGGTGCTGCCCGGCGGGCGCGACGCACCGACGCCCTCGCTGTTCGTGGTCTCCGGCACCCAGACCCCGAGCGAGGCGACGCCGCGCATCTCCACCCCGCTGGCGACCGCCGAGGTTCCCGCCAGCCAGACCCTGGCGGCCCACGCCCAGCAGCGCACCGTCGGCGCGGATGGTTATCTGACCGACCCCGACATCACCCGCACCCCGATCCCGGCGCTCGAGCGCGGCGCGATGACCGACGTGAACGGCATCGTCCTGCACCGCACGATGGGCAGCACCGCCGCCGGCACCCTCAGCCACTGGCGCGGGCAGGACAATCCGCACGGCACCCATTTCCTGATCGATCGCGATGGCACCATTCATCAGACCGCCAGCCTGGACAACAGCACCAGCCATGTCGGCAGGATCCGGTCGCGCGGCGAAGTCGAGGGCACGCTCACGCCCGAAGGCACGCGGGAACTGGCCGCAACCCGCGCCGCGCCGGGCAACGACTACCAGGCGGTACACGCGCTGGAGTCGGCCCGTCCCTATCCGCAACGGTTTCCCACCAACCGCGACAGCATCGGCATCGAAGTGGTCGCGACCTACAACGAGCGCACCCAGACCTGGCAGGAGCCGACCGAAGCGCAGCGCGCGTCGATCCAGCGCCTCGTGGGCACCCTCCAGCAAAACTACGGGCTGAACGACCGTGACATTTATGAACACGACCGGATTTCCCACAAAACGCAGGGCGAAGGCGCTGGCCTGTACCAGCCTGCTGCTCGCGATGTCGACGCTCCCGGCGTGCAACAGCAGCCCGCCGGCCCCACGCGCTGACACCTCTCGCGCGCAGATCAGCGGCGTCCTGGTGCTGGAGATCTCGCCATCGCGCTTCGACCCGGCGAGGGCGCTCGCGGACGGCCCGGCGCTGGCGCTGGATTGCGGTCGCTGGTCGCTCACCCCGCGACAGGCCGAGACGTTCTTCGCCCTGAGCCGGCCGATCCCCGACGGTGCGGGCCAGGAGTTCGATGCGCTGCCCTGCACCATCGAGGGCCGGCTGCGCGCCGAAGGCCGGGAGTGGACGTTCCGGATCAATGCGGCTTCGACCGCGGTGTGGATCGACGAGACGCAGGTGCGGCGCTGGGGATGCGCCGACCCGGCATGCGCACCGCTGGTGCTGACGATGCCGGCCGGCACGGACGAGTGATGCGCGACGCTCGACCCGGGCGCATGCCCGGCGCGCATCGTCCCTGATTACAGGCGTCGACCGTCGGCCGGGTCGAACACGTGGATGTGACCGGGCGCGATCCGCAGCGGCACGGTCATGCCGGGGTCCGGCAGATCTTCGGGCGCGAATCGGGCTACCAGCGCGTGCGGACCGTAGCGCAGATACGCGAACGCTTCGCTGCCGACCGGTTCGATCACGTCGAGCTGCGCGCCGAAATGCGGCGTGTCGTCGGCGGCGCAGCGCAACAGATGCTCCGGACGCAGACCGATATCGAGCTCGCGGCCCAACCATCCGGAATCGATCTCCAGTCCGCGCAGCGGCAACACCAGACCGTCCGCCAGATGCAGTCCGGGGACACCGCCCTCGGCGACCAGCCGGCCGCGCACGATGTTCATCGCCGGACTGCCGAGAAAGGTCGCCACGAAGGCATTCGCCGGGCGCCGGTACAGCGCCATCGGGGTATCGATCTGCTGGATCTCGCCGTCCTTCATTACCACGATGCGCTGGCCCAGCGTCATCGCTTCGACCTGATCGTGGGTGACGTAGACCATGGTCGCGCCGAGACTGCGATGCAGCCGCGCGATCTCTGTGCGCATCGACGCGCGCAGCTTGGCGTCGAGGTTCGACAGCGGTTCGTCCAGCAGGAACACCTTCGGCTGGCGCACCAGCGCACGCCCCAGCGCCACGCGCTGGCGCTGACCGCCGGACAGCGCGGCCGGGCGGCGCTGCAGCAGCGCATCGAGTTCGAGGGTCTCGGCGGCGGCGCGTATCCGCGCATCGATCTCGGCCTTCGAATGACCGCGCAGGGTCAGGCCGAAGGCGAGGTTCTCGGCCACGGTCATGTGCGGATACAGCGCATAGCTCTGGAACACCATGGCGATGTCGCGATCCTTCGGCGCGACATCGTTCACCACCCGGCCGTCGATGCGCAGCGTGCCATCGCTGATCGCCTCCAGCCCCGCGATCATCCGCAGCAGCGTGGACTTGCCGCAGCCCGAGGGGCCCACCAGCACCAGCAGTTCGCCGTCCGCCGCTTCGAAGCTGGCGCCGGCCACGGCGAGATGGCCATCCGGGTAGATCTTGCGGAGCCGATCGAGCGCGACAGTCGCCATCTTCCGTCCTCGTGAGGGGCCTGCATCACAGTGCCGCGACGACCGGTCGCGGAGAGGGTTTGCGAAGCCCGAAGCTTGCTGTAGTCTTCATGTAACCGTTTACATGATGCCACCGAAAGACCCCGCCGAGGAACCCCGCCATGGCCCAGTCCATCGACGCGCCGCCCAGCAGTTCGCGCTATCCCAGCAGTTCGAACTATCAGTTCCCGAAGGGTTTTCTCTGGGGCGCCGCCACCGCCGCCCATCAGATCGAAGGGTCTCCGCTGGCCGACGGCGCCGGGCCCAGCATCTGGACCCGCTTCGCCCACACCCCCGGCATGACCCTCAACGGCGACAACGGCGACGTGGCCTGCGACCACTACCGGCGCTGGCAGGACGACGTGAAGCTGATGCGCGACCTCGGCCTGCAGGCCTACCGCTTCAGCGTCTCGTGGTCCCGCATCCTGCCCGAGGGCACCGGCCGGGTGAACCAGGCAGGCCTCGATTTCTATTCGCGGCTGGTCGATGCCCTGCTCGAGAACGGCATCGAACCGCTGTTGACGCTCTATCACTGGGACCTGCCGGCGGCGCTCGACGACAGGGGCGGCTGGCTCAACCGCGACTGCGCCGACTGGTTCGCCGAATACGGCCGCGTGCTCTATCGCGCGCTCGACGGCCGGGTGAAGAAATGGGTCACGCTCAACGAGCCGTGGGTGATCACCGATGGCGGTTATCTGCACGGCGCGCTGGCGCCGGGCCATCGCAGCCGATACGAAGCGCCGATCGCCAGCCACAATCTGATGCGCGCCCACGGCGCCGCGGTGCAGGCCTATCGCGCGGAGGGCAAGCATGAGATCGGCCTGGTGGTGAACATCGAACCGAAGTATCCCGCGAGCGAGAGCCCGGCGGACCAGGCCGCGACGCAGCGCGCGCACGCCTACATGAACGAGCAATACCTGCACCCGGCGCTGCTCGGATGCTATCCGCCGGAGTTGAAGGAGATTTTCGGCGACGCCTGGCCGGATTTCGATCCGGAGGATTTCAAGCTGATCGTGCAGCCGCTGGATTTCGTCGGCATCAATTACTACACCCGCAGCGTCACCCAGGCCAACGACAGCTATCCGCTGAAGGCCGGCGCGGTGCGGCAGCCGCTGGCCACCTACAGCGAGACCGGCTGGGAAGTATTCCCGCAGGGCCTCACCGATCTGCTGCTGTGGTTCAAGAACACTTACGGCGACCTGCCGGTGTACATCACCGAGAACGGCGCAGCGTTCTTCGACCCGCCGGTGGCCGAGAACGGCCATGTCTGCGACCCGCTGCGCATCAACTATCTGCACAAGCATCTGCGCGCGATCCACGACGCCATCGACGCCGGCGTGGACATCCGCGGCTACATGGTGTGGTCGCTGCTCGACAACCTCGAATGGTCGCTCGGCTATTCCAAGCGCTTCGGCATCGTGCATGTGAACTACGGCACCCTGGAACGCACGCCGAAGGACAGCGCACGCTGGTATTCCGACGTCATCGCCAGCCACGGCGGCAAGCTCGCGGAGCCCTCGCCCTACTGACCGTTTTCCGGCACCTCCCCCTCCCCCTCCTGTGGGACGGTGCGCCCCGACGACCCGGTCGTCGGGGCTTTTTTTCACTCGAACATCACCTTCACACGCCGCGCACCGCGCGGGATGCGCAGCTCGCCGTCGCGCCATGCGGCGGGTCGGCCATCGATCGTGGTGCGCCCCGGTCGCGCATCGTTCAACGGCCACGGCAACGCCGCGCCGCCGGGCGGCAATCGCGCATCCTCGGCGAAATCGAGCATCAACTGCCGGCCGTCCCGACGCAGGGCATAGCCGAACGCGCCCTGCGGCGTGCGCAGCCCGTCGATCGCGATGCCCTCGCCCGCCAACCATCGCGCCGGAATGCCGGCGGCGATCACCAGCCGATCGTCTGCTTCGCGATGATGGGCGAACATGTCGAGCGCAGAACGCATGAAATCCGAAGCCACCCATGCGTGCGGCAGATCGCCGAGGAAGAACGGCTTGCGCGGCGTGCGCGACACCACTTCGCCCCACTGGTTCCAGCCGCGCGGCGCGCGATCGTCGAAGAAGAAACTCAGCGCGTCCCAGGCGCGCTCGCGCCAGCCGAGGCGCACGAACGCACCGACGTTGCGCCATTCGTAGGGCGTGTAGTCCTTCCATTCGCGCTGACCATCGCGACGCTGTTGGAACTCGCGCCAGTAACGCTCGAAGGTGTTGCGCAGCAGGTCCTGCGGCAGACGATCTTGTTCGCCACCGGGCGCCAGCGCGATCGTGGTCGAGGTCGGATCGAAATCGCCCAGTTCGGCCGCGCCGGGCAGGTAATCGATGCCGTGCCGCGCGGTCGCCGCGCGCAGCGAAGCGGCGAGATCGATGCGGAATTCGTCGCGGGCCGCTGCCATGCGCGTCGCCTCGTCGCGTTCTCCCAGACGTTCGGCGATCCATACCGCATCCTTGTAGCCGCGCAACGCCCAGAAATTGTCCCAGTACGAATGCATCGGCTTGGCCGAATACCCTTCGTGACTGATCGAGGCAGGCATCATTCCATAGAACGCGGGATCGACCGCGCGATTGGCCGGCGTGCGCTCGCTGGCGCGCAGCGTTTCCATGTACGCGAACGCACCGCGCACGTGCGGCCACATGCGGCGCAGGAAGGCATCGTCGCCGGTGTGACGGGCGTAATCGGCGATGGCGAAGATCAGTTCGCCGTGGCTGTCGTTCTCCGGCACCGGATCGCTGCCGCGATCG
>CAMLLG010000109.1 GCA_946480825.1 uncultured Lysobacteraceae bacterium | reverse complement strand
GGATGATGCAGACCGTGACCGAGCCGGGCGGCACCGCGACCCAGGCCGCGATCCTGGGCTATCACGTCGCCGGCAAGACCGGCACCGCGCGCATCTCGTACAACGGCGGCTATTCGCGGCGCTACAACGCGTTCTTCGCCGGTCTGGTGCCGGTGGACAACCCGCGTTTCTCGATGGTCGTCGTGCTGAAGGACCCGGACCCCACGCTCGGCTACACCGGTGGTCTGGTCTCCGCGCCGGTGTTCCGCAACGTGATGGAAGGCGCGCTGCGGTTGATGGACGTGCCGCCGGACGACATCGATACGTGGCTTGCGGCGCAGGCCGCCGCGGATGCGAAGCGCAATCGTCAGGCCGGCATCGCGGGCGCGGCGTCGCATGCCGTTGCGCCGACGGTCCCGGCGCCCCCGGTCGCGCTGGACGCATTGCCGCCCGCGGGAGGTGCGCGATGACCCGTCGCATCCATCTCGCCGAATTGCTGCCGGATGTCGCCGGCCTGCCGGAGGACCTGGAGATCGCCGGGCTGGTGCAGGACAGCCGCGCCATCCGTGCGGGCGACGCGTTCGTCGCGATCGCAGGCTTCGGCGCGCACGGCCTGAAGTTCGTCGCGCAGGCCGAAGCCGCCGGCGCGTCCGCGATCCTCTTCGAACCGCCGATGCCCGACGAATTCGCAGCGAGCGCGTCGAGGGACGTGCCGATGATTGCGGTGCCCGGCCTGCGCGCGCGCCTCGGTGCGATGGCCGATGCCTTTCACGGCGCGCCGACGCGCGCGATGACCACGGTCGGCGTTACCGGCACCAACGGCAAGACCTCCACCGTGCAACTGCTGGCGCAGGCATGGACGCTGCGCGGCCGTCGTGCCGGCACCATCGGCACGCTCGGCGCCGGGCTGTACGGCGAAGCGGTGCCGACCGGTTTCACCACGCCGCTGGTGCTGCAACTGCATGCGCTGCTCGCGGAGCTGCGCGACAAGGGCGCGGAGGCGGTGGCGATGGAGGTCAGCTCGCATGCGCTCGATCAGGGCCGCGTCGACGGCGTGCATTTCGGCGTCGGCGTGTTCACCAATCTCACCCGCGACCATCTCGACTATCACGGCACGATGGACGCTTACGGGGCGGCCAAGGCCAGGCTGTTCGCATGGCCGGGGCTGGGCGCGGCGGTGATCAATCTCGACGATGCCTTCGGCGACACGCTGCATGCCGCGCTGCCGGCATCGGTGCGCGCGGTCGGCGTCAGCTCGCGCGGACACGCCGCCGCCGCGGTGCGCGCGGAAGACATCGCGCTCGACATCGCCGGTATCCGTTTCGCGCTGTGCATCGGCGAGACCCGCCATCCGGTGCGTTCGCCGCTGCTCGGCCGGTTCTACGTCGACAATCTGCTCGCGGTGGCCGGCACGCTGCACGCGCTGGGCGAAGCGCCGGCGGAGATCGCCGAACTGTTGTCGCGATTGCATCCGGTGAACGGCCGCATGAACCGTCTCGGCGGCGAGCGCGGCCAGCCGTTGGTCGTGGTCGATTACGCGCACACGCCCGATGCGCTGGAGCAGGCGCTGTCGGCGCTGCGCGCGCATGCCGAGGGTCGGGTGATCTGCGTGTTCGGCTGCGGCGGCGACCGCGATCGCGGCAAGCGCCCGCAGATGGCGGCGATCGCGGAGGCGCACGCGGACGCCGTGATCGTGACCGACGACAATCCGCGCACCGAATCCGGCGATGCCATCGTCGCCGACATCCTCGCCGGCTTCTCGCGTCCCGATGCGATCGTGATCCGCCGCGACCGCGCCGCGGCCATCGCCCAGGCGATCCATGCGGCGGCCGGTGGCGACATCGTGCTGATCGCCGGCAAGGGTCACGAACCCTATCAGGAGATCAATGGCGTGCAGCATCCCTTCGACGACACCGCGACCGCGCGCGCGGTGCTGGAGGCGCGCGCATGACGCCGCTGTCGCTCGCGCGGATCGCCAGGGCCGTCAACGGTCGCCTCCTGGGCGAGGATCTCACGATCGATGCGCTGGTCACCGATACCCGTCGTCTCGATGCCGCCGGTGCGGCGGTGCCGCTGTTCGTCGCGTTGAAGGGCGAGAACTTCGACGGCAACGATTACGTCGAGCGCGCCGCGGCGCTGGGCGCGCGCGCCGCGTTGGTCTCGCGCGAGATCGACGGCCTCGCGGTGCCGCAGATCGTGGTCGCGAACACCGAACTCGCGCTGGCGCAGTTGGCCACCGCGCTGCAGCGCGAGCGCGCGACCCGGGTGGTCGCGGTCACCGGCAGCAACGGCAAGACCAGCGTCAAGACGCTGATCGCCGCGATCCTGCAGGGCGCAGGCAAGACCTACGCCACGCCGGGCAACCGCAACAACGAGATCGGCATGCCGCTGGCGGTGATCGATGCGCCCGCGGACGCGGCCTTCGCGGTCTACGAAATGGGCACCGGCAAGCCCGGCGACATCGCCTATCTGACCGCGATCGCGCCACCGGATGTCGCCCTGGTCAACAACGTCGCGCCCGCGCATCTGGAACGCATGGGCAGCCTGCTCGAGATCGCGAATACCAAGGCCGCGGTCTACGACGATCTGCGCAACGGCGGCGCCGCCGCGATCAACGCCGACGATGCGTTCGCGCCGTATTTCTCCGAACGCGCGCACGGCCATCGCCTGATCCGCTTCGGCCTCGACGCCGATGCCGACGTCACCGCGCGCGACATCGCGCTGGATGCCGACGGTTCGCGCTTCGTGCTGGTCACGCCGGAAGGCGAGGCGCCGGTGACGCTGGCGATGCCGGGCCGCCACAACGTGCTCAACGCATTGGCCGCGACCGCGCTGGCGATGGGCCTGGGCGTTTCGCTGACGACGATCGCCGCGGGTCTCGATGCCGCGCGTCCGGTCGCGGGCCGCCTCGGTCTGCATCGCCTGCCGGGCGGCGCGACGCTGATCGACGACAGTTACAACGCGAATCCCGGTTCGCTGAAGGCGGCGATCGACACGCTGGCCGCGGCCGGCGGCGACGCCTGGTTGGTGCTGGGCGACATGCGCGAACTCGGCGATGACGCCGCAGCGCTGCACGCCGAAGTGGGCCGCCGCGCGAAGGCCTCGGGAATCGCGCGGTTGTATGCCATCGGCGCGCTCAGCGCGGCCGCGGCCGATGCGTTCGGCGAAGGCGCGCGGGTGTTCGACACCCATGCCGCGCTCGCCGCCGCGTTGCGCGAAGACATCGACGGACAGGAGGCCTCGGGCGCGCTGCGCGTGCTGGTGAAGGGGTCGCGCGGCAGCGCGATGGACAGGATCGTGAAAGACATGCTGGCCGGCGACATCCACGCCGATGGCGCGACCGGGGGAGAGACGCATGCTGCTTGAATTGACGCGCTGGCTGGAACAGTTGCAGAGCCTGTTCGGCCTGTTCGGCTACCTGACGTTCCGCGGAATCCTCGCGGCGCTGACCGCGCTGGGCCTGTCGCTGTGGTGGGGGCCGGCGGTGATCGCGCGCCTCGCCACGCTCAAGGGCGGCCAGCCGATCCGCAAGGACGGCCCGCAGTCGCATTTCTCCAAGGCCGGCACGCCGACCATGGGCGGCGCGCTGATCCTGCTGACCGTGATCGCGTCGGTGCTGCTCTGGGGCGATCTGCGCAACCGTTATGTCTGGGTGGTGCTGGCGGTGATGATCGCGTTCGGCTGGATCGGCTGGTGGGACGACTGGATCAAGATCGTCAAGCGCGATCCCAACGGCATGAAGTCGCGCACGAAATATGCGCTGCAGTCGCTGTTCGGCCTCGTCGCCGGCCTGTTCCTGTACTACACCGCCGACGCGCCGGCCGCGACCACGCTCTACATTCCGTTCTTCAAGAACGTGGCGCTGCCGCTCGCCGGCATCGGCGGCGCGATCTTCTTCGTCGCGATCACCTATTTCTGGACCGTGGGTTTCTCCAACGCGGTGAACCTCACGGATGGCCTCGACGGCCTCGCGATCATGCCGACCGTGCTGGTCGCCTGCGCGCTGGGCGTGTTCGCCTACGCCTCCGGCAACGCGGTGTTCTCCGAATACCTGAAGATTCCGGCGGTGCCCGGCGCGGGCGAGCTGGTGATCATCTGTGCCGCGATCGCCGGCGCGGGCTTGGGTTTCCTGTGGTTCAACACCTATCCGGCGATGGTGTTCATGGGCGACATCGGCGCATTGGCGCTGGGCGCGGTGCTGGGCACCATCGCGGTGATCGTGCGCCAGGAACTGGTGCTGGTGATCATGGGCGGCATCTTCGTCATCGAGACGCTGTCGGTGATGATCCAGGTGGCGTCGTTCAAGCTGACCGGCAAGCGCGTGTTCCGGATGGCGCCGATCCACCACCATTTCGAGCTGAAGGGCTGGCCGGAGCCGCGCGTGATCGTGCGCTTCTGGATCATCTCGGTGATCCTCGTCCTCGTCGGTCTCGCCACGTTGAAGATCCGCTGATGGCGAATTGGCCCGCCCTCCCGCGCTTCGGTCTCGGCCACCAGGCCACGCGTCTCGACGCGTTGCCCGGCCGCTACGACCCGTGGCTGCTCGGCACATCGATCGCGCTGGCGTGCCTCGGCGTGGTGATGGTGGCGTCCAGTTCGATCGCGATCGGCGAAGGGCTGGACGTCGGCCCGTACTATTTCCTCGTCAAGCATCTGGTGTTCATCGCGATGGGCGTGGGGCTGGCCGGTCTGCTGATGCGCACCGAGCTCAAGAGCATCGAACAGCGGGACCGCCTGCTGCTGGTGATGTGCTTCGTGCTGCTGATCCTGGTGTTCGTGCCCGGCATCGGCAAGACCGTGAACGGTGCGCGACGCTGGCTGAATTTCGGAATCATGGGCTTCCAGGCGGTGGAAGCGGTGAAGGTGATGTACGTCGTCTGGCTGGCCAGCTATCTGGTGCGCTTCCGCGACGAGGTGAACGCGACCTGGCGCGCGATGCTCAAGCCGCTGGGCGTGGCCGTCGCGCTGGTCGTGCTGCTGATCAAGCAGCCGGATTTCGGTTCGCTGTCGCTGATCCTCGCGATCACCGCGGGCATGCTGGTGCTCGGTGGCGTGCATCTTCCGCGGATGTTCGGACCGGTGCTGGTCGGCCTGCCGCTGCTCGCGATCATCGCGATCGCCGAGCCCTATCGCTGGCGGCGTTTCACCTCGTTCTGGGACCCGTGGGCGGATCCTTTCGACAGCGGCTATCAGCTGACCAACGCGCTGATGGCGATCGGCCGCGGCGAATGGTTCGGCGTCGGCCTCGGCGGGTCGGTGCAGAAACTCTCGTATCTGCCCGAAGCGCATACCGACTTCATCCTCGCGGTGATCGCCGAGGAACTGGGCTTCGTCGGCGTCTGCGTGATCATCGCGCTGTTCGCGCTGCTGGTCGGCCGCGCGTTCTGGATCGGTCTGAAATGCGTCGAGATGCGCCGCCATTTCGCCGGTTACTGCGCCTTCGGCGTCGCGCTGTCGCTGGGTCTGCAGAGCTTCGTCTCGATCGGCGTGAACCTCGGTCTGCTGCCGACCAAGGGTCTGACCCTGCCGCTGATTTCCTCCGGTGGTTCCAGCGTGCTGGGCACCTGCGCCGCGATCGGTCTGCTGCTGCGCGTGTCGTACGAACTCGATCGCGCCGAGCGCCAGGTCGCGCGTCTGCGCGGCGAATCGACCCTGGTGTCGGGCGGCGTGCCGTCGACGGCGCAGCCGGTGGCGACGACCGGCGCGCCCGCGCTTGGCAACGTGCGCGGCACCAGCCGCCTGCGCGATCGCGTCGAACCGACCTTCGGGAGGAGCGCATGAGCGCCGCACCGGTGATGATCCTCGCCGGCGGCACCGGCGGGCATATTTTTCCGGGCCTCGCGGTCGCGGCCGCGCTGCGCGCGCGCGACGTGCCGGTGGTCTGGCTGGGCGCCGAAGGTGGCATGGAAACGCGACTGGTGCCGCAGCATGGCGTCGAGATCGACACCATCGCGATCTCCGGCATCCGCGGCAAGGGCGTGGCCACGCTGCTGCGCGCGCCGCTGCGCGTGCTCGCGGCGATCCGTGCCGCGGCGAAAGTGTTGGCCCGGCGCAGGCCGCGCGCGGTGGTGAGCTTCGGCGGTTTCGCCGCCGGCCCGGGCGGCATCGCTTCGGTGCTCGCCGGTATTCCGCTGCTGGTGCACGAACAGAACCGCGCGCCGGGCATGACCAATCGCGTGCTCGCGAAATTCGCGCGCCGCGTGCTTTCCGGTTTCCCCGATGCGTTTCCGGGCAAGGAAACCGTGGTCGGCAATCCGGTGCGTGCGGTGATCGCCGACATCGCGCCGCCGGCCGAGCGCTTCGCGGGCCGCGGCGAGGGCCTGCGCCTGCTGGTGCTCGGCGGCAGCCAGGGCGCGCGCGCGTTGAACGATGCACTGCCGCAGGCGCTGCGCCAACTGCAGGGCGCGGACATCGAAGTCCGTCACCAGTGCGGCGAAAAAATGCGCGATGCGGCCGTCGCCGCGTACGCGCAGGCCGGCGTGGACGCGTCGGTCGAACCCTTCATCGCCGACATGGCCGCGGCCTACGCATGGGCGGACCTCGTGGTCTGCCGCGCCGGCGCGTTGACCATCGCCGAAGTCTGCGCCGCGGGCGTCGGCAGCATCCTGGTGCCGCTGCCGACCGCGGTCGACGACCACCAGACCAAGAACGCGCAGTACGTCGTGCAGCGTCGCGCCGGCGTGCTGTTGAAGCAGGACGCGGAACTCGCCGACAAGCTCGCGATGGAACTGCGCAACCTCGTGCTGGATCCGGCGAAACGCCTGTTCATGGCCGAAGTGGCGCGGACCCTGGCCAAGGTCGATGCCGCCGAACGCGTCGCCGACGCAGTGCTCGAGGAGGCACGCCCATGATCCGCCGATTGCTCGACATCAAGGATGTCTCGAAAGCCTTCCCGCGCGTGCATTTCGTCGGCATCGGCGGCGTCGGCATGAGCGGCATCGCGGAAGTGCTGTGCACGCTCGGTTATCAGGTGTCCGGCTCGGACAATGCCGACAGCGCGACCACCCGCCGGCTGGCGTCGCTGGGCGCGACCGTGTGCCGCGGCCACGCCGCCGCCAACGTGCTCGGCGCCGACTGCGTGGTCGTCTCCAGCGCGATCAAGCGCGACAACCCCGAGTGGATGGAAGCGCAGGCGCAGCGCATTCCGGTGGTGCCGCGCGCCGAAATGCTGGCCGAGCTGATGCGTTTCCGCCGCGGCATCGCCATCGCCGGCACCCACGGCAAGACCACGACCACCTCGCTCAGTGCCAGCGTGCTGGGCGAGGGCGGTTTGGATCCGACCTTCGTGATCGGCGGCCAGCTGCTCGCCGCCGGCGCCAACGCGCGCCTCGGCAGCGGCGAATGGCTGGTGGCCGAAGCCGACGAAAGCGACGGCAGCTTCCTGCGCCTGAATCCGCTCATCGCCGTCGTGACCAACATCGACGCCGATCATCTCGAGAACTACGGCGGCGATTTCGCGCGCGTGCAGGCCGCGTTCTCGGAATTCCTGCACCGGCTGCCGTTCTACGGGCTGGCGGTTCTGTGCATCGACGATCCCGAAGTCGCCGCGCTCGCGGCCGACATGCCGCGGCACGTCGTCACCTACGGGTTCGCCGCGCATGCCGACGTGCGCGCGGAAGACGTCGAACAGGCTGGTCCGGCGATGCGCTTCACGCTGTGCCTGCCCGACGGCTCGCGCACGCCGGCCACGCTGGCGTTGCCCGGTCGCCACAACGTGCAGAACGCGCTGGCCGCCGCGACCATCGGTTGGCAGCTCGGCGTCGCGCCGGAGACCATCGCCCGCGCGCTGGAGAAATTCGCCGGCATCGGGCGCCGCTTCAATCTGCTCGCCGAGCTCACCACGGCGCAGGGCGCGAAAGTCCAGCTCGTCGACGACTACGGCCATCACCCGAAGGAACTCGAAGCGGTGTTCCAGGCCGCGCGCGGCGGCTGGCCGGACAAGCGCCTCGTGGTCGCGTTCCAGCCGCATCGCTACAGCCGTACGCGCGACCTGTTCGACGACTTCGCCGCGGTGCTGTCCAACGTCGATGCGCTGGTGCTGACCGAGGTCTATCCCGCCGGCGAAGCGCCGATCGCGGGCGCCGACGCCAAATCGCTGGCGCGCAGCATCCGCGCGCGCGGCCGCATCGATCCGGTGGTCGTCGGCAGCGCCGGCGAACTGTGCGGCGTGCTGCCCGACGTACTCCGCGACGGCGACCTGTTGCTGCTGATGGGCGCGGGCGACATCGGCGCCGCCGCGCAGCAGATCGCCACCCGCGGATTTCCGCAGAGTCTTTCCGAGGACGCCAGATCGTGACCGCCGCTGCGCCACAACCCCGTTTCCATGATCCCGCCGTGTTCGGCCGCGTCGCCGTGCTCATGGGCGGCACCAGCGCCGAGCGCGAGGTCTCGCTCGACTCCGGGCGCAACGTGCTCGACGCGCTGCGCGCGCGCTGCGTCGACGCGCATGCGGTCGACGGCATCCCGGCGCTGATCGACGCGCTTCGCGACGGCCAGTACGACCGCGTCTTCAACATCCTTCACGGCAACAAGGGCGGTGGCGAGGACGGCGTGCTGCAAGGCGCGCTCGAAGCGCTGGGCGTGCCATACACCGGCTCGAAGGTGCTGGGCAGCGCGCTGAGCATGGACAAGATCCGCACCAAGCAGGTGTGGTTGAGCGAAGGTCTGCCCACGCCGAAGTTCGTGCGGATCCGTCCGGGCGACAGCATGCGCGACGCGGCGACGTCGCTCGGTCTGCCGGTGTTCGTGAAGCCGTCCTGCGAAGGCTCCAGCGTCGGCGTGTTCCGCATCCTCGCCGAGAGCGACCTCGATGCCGCCGAAGCGTTCGCCGCTGGCTATGCCGGCGAGTTGCTGATGGAGCAGATGGTGCAGGGCGACGAATTCACCGTTGGCATCTTCGGCGACCTCGCGCTGCCGTCGATCCGCATCGTTCCCGCTGGCGAGTGGTACGATTACCACGCCAAGTACATCGCCGACGACACGCAGTACCTGTGTCCCGGCCTCGAAGGCGACGACGAGACGACCATCCGCGACCTTGCACTGCGCGCGTTCCGCGCAGCGGGTTGCAGCAGTTGGGGCCGCGTCGACGTGATGCGCGACCGACGCCACGGCTTCCAGCTCATCGAGATCAACACCGCGCCGGGC
>CAMLLG010000108.1 GCA_946480825.1 uncultured Lysobacteraceae bacterium | reverse complement strand
GCGGCCCTCGTCCAGCGCGATCTGCCAGCTCGGCAGGTCGCGCGGGTTCTGGCTGTAGCTTTCGCCGATGTGGCTGATCGCGCTCACCCCGAGCCCGATCAGGTCGCTGTCGGCATGCGTGGTATAGCCCATGAAATTGCGATGCAGGCCGCCGCGTTCCTGGGCCTGGGCCAATTCGTCGTCGGGCAGGGCGAAGTGGTCCATGCCGATGTAGACGTAGCCCGCGGCGGTCAGCGTTTCGATCGCCAGCTGCAGCAGCGCCAGCTTGGTTTCGGCGTCCGGCAGCAGGCTGGCGTCGAGCTGGCGCTGGGCCTTGAACATGTCCGGCAGGTGGGCGTAGCTGTACACCGCGAGGCGGTCCGGGCGCATCGCGATCACCGTCTCCAGCGTGCGCCGGAATCCGTCGATGGTCTGGCTGGGCAGGCCGTAGATCAGATCGATGTTCACCGACCGGAAGCCGTGGGTGCGGCAGGCATCGACCACGGCGCGGGTCTGCTCCACGCCCTGGATGCGATTCACCGCCTGCTGCACCGCAGGATCGAAATCCTGCACGCCCAGGCTGGCGCGATTGAATCCGGCCATGGCCAGCTCGGCCATGTCCTGCGGCAGCACCGTGCGCGGGTCGAGTTCGATCGAGATGTCGCGGTCGGCGGCGTCGCTGAAGCGGAAATGCCGCTTCAGCACATCGACCGTGCAGCGCAGTTGCGTGGGCGTGAGGAAATTCGGGGTGCCGCCGCCGAAATGCAGCTGGATGACTTCGCGATCGCGGTCGAACAGCGGCGCGATGGCCGCGATCTCGCGGCACAGATGGGTCAGATAGGCGTCGGCGCGGGTCTTGTCGCGGGTGATGACGCGATTGCAGCCGCAGTAGAAACACGGGCTGAGACAGAACGGCACGTGCACGTAGATCGACAGCCGGCGCGGAATCGGGTCGCCGTTGCTGTCCTGGATCGCGCGCCGCAGCGCGTCCTCGCGGAACTCCGCACTGAACTGCGGCGCGGTGGGATAGGACGTATAGCGCGGACCGGGCCGGTCGTAGCGGCGCAGCAGGTCGGCGTCGAAAGCGAGGGCAGGCATCATGGGTCGCAGCCTAGGGGCGCGGCGACCGGGGCGCATTGACTCAAATCAACATCGTGGATGCAGGCATCGGCGCGCGCACGGGAGGGCCGCGCATGCCGCACCGCAACAACGGCGATCAGCCCAGCAGCGTTTCGGGAACGTCGAGGTCCACCGACAGCGCGAGATGATCGGACCACGCCGCGGGCATGGCGCGCATGCCGCCGCAGACCAGACCATCGCCGACCAGGATGTGGTCGATGGCCCGCTGCGGGCGCCAGCTCGGGAAGGTGTGCACGGTGCAGGCCGGCGGCTGCAGCCGGGTGCGCTGGAACAGCACCGACATCTCGGGCTGTTCCGGGGTGCAGTTGAAATCGCCCATCAGCACCGAATTCGGATGGTCCTGCAGCAACTCGCCGATGAAGGCCAGCTGCGAGCGGCGCGACCCCGCGCCCAGCGACAGATGCGCGACCGCCACGGTCAGGCTGCGGGCATCGCGGCCGAAACGGGCGATCAGCACGCCGCGGCCGGACAGGCGGCCCGGCAACGGGTGATCCTCGACGTCGACCGGCTCCATCCGCGACAGCAGCGCGTTGGCGCTGGCCGCGACCACGCCGACCCGGCGGTTGGGGGCGGCCAGGCCCACATTGCGGTTGGGCTGGTGGCTCCAGTAATCGAAGCCCGCGCGCTCGGCGAGATAGTGGGTCTGATTGGTGAAACCGGAGCGCCAACTGCCCGGGTCGCTTTCCTGCAGGCCGACGATGTCGTGCTGGGCGACGAGGTCGGCAATGGTGTCGAGCGCAGCGCGCTTGTCGCCGAGCGGCAGCACGTGCGACCAGCTGCGGGTGGCGTAGTCGCTGTAGCGCCGCGTGCTGGAACCCGCCTGGATGTTCGCGCTCAGCAGCCGCAGACGCCGCGTCGTGGACGCGGCGGCGGCCGTTTGGGCCACGCCGGGGGACTCCATCTCTCGATCCGACACCTGGGCGATGCGCGTGCGGTCAGGGCGTCGCGGGCGTCGCGCTGTTCGCGCGCTCGTGGGCGATGATCGCGTCGGCGATGCGCAGGCGATCTTCCCAGGTCCGGCCCGTCACCCGGTACTTGCCGTTGATGATCAGCGTCGGCGTGCTGTTGGCCTGCTGCTGGATGATGTACTGGCGCGCCTTGTTGAACTTGCCGGTGACCGCGAAGCTCTTCATGTTGCCGGCGAACTGCTTGGCGTCGACGCCGAACTGGGCGTAGAACGCCGCGATCTCGGCGTCGCTGTCGTCGCCGCGTTCGCCCTTCAGCCGGTTTTCCAGATGGATCGCGTCGTAGGTGCGCTCATGCGCCTTTTCGAGGATGCCCATCGTCTGCGCGGCGTAGAAGCTGCGGACGTACTGGTCCCAGTTGCCGCCGAAGGCCGCGGGCACGTAGGTGAAACGCACGTCGGGGCCGAGGGTCTTCTTCCAGCTCACCACCAGCGGCTGGAACGCGGCGCAGGCCGGGCAGACGTAGTTGAAGACTTCCACCACCTCGATCTTGCCGGCCAGCGGCTCGAACGGCTGGCCGCCCTTGATGATCTCGTAGTCCGTACCGGGCTTGAGGCCCGGGATCGCGCCGTTGGCGGCGACCGGGGCGGCGGGCGCGGCATCGGTCGGGGCCGGAGCGACGGCGGGTTCCGCGGCCGCCGCGTTCGGATCGGCCGACGCCTTCGCGGCGGCCTCGGCGGCGGCCAGCGTCGCCGCGTCGTCGGCGGGCGCTTCGGTCGCGGCGGCCGGCGCGGCGGTCTCTTCTTCCTTTTTGCCGTTGCATGCGGCCAGCGCGAATGCGGCCAGCAGCACGAGGGTCAGGTGTCGCTTCATCAGAGCATTCTCCAGTGGGGATTCCGGGCGCCGGGCGTCAGGGCGCTGTCGTCAGGGCGCTTTCGCCGCGGCGCGTTCCATGGCGACCAGCCCATCGACCACGCGCAGACGGTCTTCCAGACGGCGGGCACGAACGATGTATTTACCGTTCACGATCAGGGTCGGGGTGCTGCCCACGCCGTTGGCGACGACGAAGGCGCGGGCGCGGGCCATGCGTGCGTCGACGTCCTTCGACCGCATCGAGGCCACCATCTTCGCGCGGTTGAGACCACGCTGCCCGAACCAGGTTCCCAGTTCGTCGATGCTGGCGTTGCTGCGCGGCAGCGCGCCCTCTTCGTGGATGGCGTCGAACAGCGGCTGGTGGATTTTCGGCACCGCCTTGGCCAGATCGGCCGCGAAGAAAGCCCGGGCGTAGACGTCCTCGGGATCGAAGGCCGCGGGCAGATAGACGAAATCGACGTCGGCCGGCTTGGCCTTCTTCCAGGCGGCGATCATCGGCTCGAAATCCGCGCAGTGCGGGCAGGTGTAGGCGAACACCTCGACCACTTCGATCTTGCCGTTCGGGGCCTGCTGCCAGCGCTGGCCGCCCTGCAGCACTTCGTAATCCACGCCGGCGCGCGGCGGACCGGCCGGCGCCTGGGCGCAGGCGGTAAGCGGAAGGACCAACAACAACATCCAGGCGAAGAAACGCGTCATGGAAGGCATCCTGCGGAAGAGAGGGAAAGAAAAGACCGGTGGCATCGGCGAGCGTTCGGCGGCAGTGGCGATGGCGGAAGACGCGAAACGCCGGCCCAGAGCATGTCCGTGCCGGCGTTCGTGTTCAAGCTATCCGTTGTCGGACGCCCTCGCGTGCGCGGAAGGCGAACCCGCGGTGGATCAACCCTTGCCGCCGCCGGCCTGGGGCCGCGGATGCAGGCCCTGCATGTAGCTCGACAGCGACTGGATTTCCTCGTCGGTCAGCGGCTTCGCCACCGCGGACATCACGTGGAACAGGGCCGGATCCTTCTCGGTGGTGGTGCCGGTGCGGTATTCCTGCAGACGGCGGGCCGTGTACCACGCCTGCTGGCCGCCCACGTGCGGGTAGGCCGGGCCCGGGTTGCCGGTGCCGGCGGCGCCGTGGCAGGCCATGCAGGCCGGGATGCCGCGGGCGCTGTCGCCGCTGCGGTACAGCTTCTGGCCCACTTCGTAGAACTTCAGGCCCTGGTTGGGGCCGCTGGCGATGACGGTATCGTCGGCGATGCCGGCGCCCGATTTCTGGGTCGCGTAGTAGGCGCCGATATCGCGCATGTCCTGCGCGCTGAGCGTGGCGGCGAACGGCTGCATGATCGCGTTGACGCGCTCGCCGCTCTTGAACAGCGCGAGCTGGCGGGCGATGTAGCGCTCGCTCTGGCCGGCGAGGCGGGGGTAGAGGGTCGGGTCGGTGGCGTTGCCGTCCAGACCGTGGCAGGCGGCGCAGGCACCGGCCTTGGTCGCGCCGGCCTGCGGGTCGCCGCCCTTGGCGGTGGCCAGATCGGCGGCCGCGGCGGCATCGAGCGGCGCGCTCTGGACCGGTGCGGCTTCGGGCACGGGCGTGACCGTGGTCTGGGCGATGGCGGCGGCCGCGGCGACCGCGAGAACCGCGAGACCGGCGAAACCGTAGGCACGGGCGTGACGCATGCTCAACACTCCAAGAAGACGGGGCACGGGAACGGCGGAAGGCCGCCCGCAGGCCGAAACCCGGAAATTATGGTCGGCGGCCGGGGCAGGGTCAAACGGCAGCGGGCCCCGGCCGTGCGATCCTATGCCGATGGCTACCCCTCCGAACCCGTTCGCCCGCGCCGACTATCTGCTGGCCGCCCACAACCCGCGCCAGCTGCCGCCCGATGGCGGCGCCGAAGTGGCTTTCGCCGGCCGCTCCAACGCCGGCAAGTCCAGCGCCCTCAACGCCCTCTGCCAGCAGAACGCGCTGGCGCGGGTGTCCAAGACCCCCGGGCGCACCCAGCAACTGGTCTTTTTCAATCTGCCGCCGCACGACGGCCGCTACCTCGTCGACCTGCCCGGCTACGGCTACGCCAAGGTGCCGAAGGATCTGCAGGCGCACTGGCAGGGATTCCTCGACAGCTATTTCGGCAGCCGCATCGCGCTGAAGGGGCTGGTGGTGGTGATGGACATCCGCCACCCGCTGAAGGACTACGACCGCCAGATCATCGCCTACGCCGCCGAGCGCGGACTGCCGGTCCACGCCCTGCTGACCAAGGCCGACAAGCTCGGCCGCGGCGCTGGCCTGAACGTACTGCAGGCGGTCCGCAAGGACCTGCAGGGCCAATACGGCGACACCGTCAGCGTGCAGACCTACTCGGCCGAATCGAAGGTCGGCGTGGACGAACTGCGCAAGCTGGTGGCGGAGTGGCTGGGGATTTGACCGAAGCGCGTCGTCCTGGCCGCCCGCCGCTTCACCCTTCCGCGTAGCGCTGCAGCAGCATCATCGCGATCGATCCGCCGACCACGATCGCGACGAACAGCAGGAAATACCGGATCGCGGATCGCGTCGCGGGCGGTGCCGCGGCAGCGGAGGCGGCGATGTCATCGTCTTCGTCGTCGAAGGTCATCGGTTCGCCGCTTTCCCAATCCGCGACGAGCGCGCGCGCGGCGTCGGCATGTTCGTCGGACACGCGCACGAGGATCTCGGTGTTGGCGGGCAGCTCGCCGACCGCGCCCTGCAGATATTCGCCCTGGATGAAGGCGGGCATGCCCTCGGCTTCCAGCATCTGCCGGATCAGGTGGGCATCGGCGATGTTGGCGGCGCGATAGACGATGATCATGGGAACTCGCGGTGTCGTGGATGGCGGCCAGCGTATCGGAGCGCGCGCGGAATCGCGATGTCCGATGCGCACGTGCCGATCGCCGCGGCCTTCTCGTCACGATCTTTCGCGATGATCCTGTCTTGCCGCGGATTCCGCTCTCCTGAGAATCGAGGGCATCGCGTGCCTTCGATGCACGCCTTCGATGCCTGCACGCCGACCCTCTCCACGCACGGACTCCGCCTCCCATGACGTCATCCCCTTCCCGTCGCACGGCCGCCCAGCGGACGGCCTGCGCGCTGCTCGCCCTCGCGCCGCTGGCCGCCTCGGCCACGCCCTACACGCCGGCGCCGCCGTTCTCCGCGATCCACGAAACCTACAATCCCACGATCACCGACAATCTCTACACGATGGACTATGCCGAGGCCCTCGGCTCGATCAACAGCGCGGGATACACGAACCTGCGGACCGCGTTTTATCTCGAACGCACGCCGCAGGCGCACACGAAACCGATGTATCGCTACGTGAAGGGCGCGCCGCAGACCGAACATCTCTTCATCACCGACTTCCCGCAGGATCTGGCCGACGCGCAGGCGCTCGGTTACATCTACGAAGGGATCACCGGTTATCTGTACCGGTCGCAGGTGCCGGGGTCGTTGCCGCTGTACCGGTTGTCGCGCGGCAGTCTCAACACCGATCGGGTGCACAAGTTCGTCACCAGCGAAAGCGACAAGAACACGCTGATCGCCCAGGGCTGGACCTTCGACCACATCGAAGGGTACGTGCCCAGAACCACGCTGTACTGGCCGCCCAACGCCAGCGCCGGCACGCCGGGCTTCCCGTCCCTGCCCAACGGCCACATCCTCACCCGCCGCTGCCAGCAGACCCCGCTGCAGACCAACGTCTGCACCGGCACGACCTTCCGCAACGGTTATTTCGGCTACAGGACGGTGCTGTCGACCTTCAAGCCGGCCGGCGCGACGAAACAGGTCATGGAATTCGAGCTGTGGTCGCCGGACTACTTCGACCAGCCGCAGTCGGACCACATCGCGATCGGCCTGCACGGGCGCTGGGACATCGACTTCGGCAACATCGACAACGTCACCAACCTCGCGCGCAATCACCACGCGCTCGGCATCGCGATCGGCGCGTTCGAGAAGTGCGGCATGACCGTGCGCGTCGAAGCGTTCTGGCCCACCGGCAACAACGTCTCGCGCTGCGGTGGGCAGGCGCAGCTCGAGAACAACCAGCTGTACCGCTTCAGGATCAGCGTGACCGACAAGGGCGAGATCGAATACACGGTCACTCCCGGTTATCTGGACATCGTCACCCCGATCATCCACGGGTTCTACAACGGCAACAGCTACTTCAACGGCGGCTATGCGTTCCCGACGCAGGAGACCGGTTACTTCATCGCCACGGCCACGTCGTCGGAAGAGGACTACACCGTGTACATGAGCAACCTCACCGTCACTTGGGAGTAAGCGGCCCATCGGCCGGTGCGATGCGCAGGCATCGCACCGGTCAGGCATCGCGCAGCCGCGGGTCCAGCCATGTGCGCAGCGCATCGACGAGGGCGTTGATCGCGACGATCAGCGCCCCGACCACCAGCACCACGCCGAGCACCAGGGTGTAATCGCGATTGAGCGCACCCTGCACGAAGTAGCGGCCCATGCCGGGGATGCCGAACACCTGCTCGACCACCGCGGAGCCGGTGACGATGTTGATCAGCGCCGGCGACAGCCACGCCACCACCGGCAGCAGCCCCGGCTTCAGCGCGTGCGCGAACAACAGCCGCGCCTCCGACAGGCCGCGGGCGCGGGCGGCGACCAGATACTCCGCACCCAGCGTCTCCAGCATCGACGCGCGGGTGAGGCGTGCGCAGTAGGCCAGATTCGGCAGCGCCAGCGCGATCACCGGCAACACGCTGTTGTCCCACTCGCCCCAGCCACCGGCGGGCAACCACTGCAAGGTCACCGCGAACAGCAGCACCAGCAGCGGCGCGACCACGAACTTCGGCACCGCCAGGCCCAGCCCCGCGAACAGCATCAGCGCGCGATCGATCCACGCCCCCGCGCGCAGTGCCGCCCACACGCCCAGCGGCACGCCCACCAGCAACGCCAGCAGCAGGGCGAGGCCGCCGTTGAGCAGCGACACCGGCAGCGCCTGCGCGACCAGCTGGTTGACGGTGTAATCGGGATACTGGAACGAAGGCCCGAGATCGCCGCGGGCGACATCGCCGAGCCATGCGCCGTACTGCGCGACCAGCGGGCGGTCGAGGCGATAGCGCGCCTCCAGCGCCGCCCGCACTTCCGGCGGCGCGGCCTTCTCGGTGTCGAACGGTCCGCCGGGTGCGGCGCGCAACAGCACGAAGCACAGCGTGGCCAACAGCCAGAGCGTCAACAGCGCTTCGAACAGGCGCCCCGCGAACCGCTTCATGCGGTCATCCGAGCTGGACGTGGAACAGGCGGCCGATCAGCGCGGCGGCGGCCATCGCCATCGCGCCCCAGAAGCCGACGCGCAGCGCCCCGCGCAGCGGCGATGCGCCGCCGGCCCAGGCCGCGAGCGCGCCGGAACCGAACAGCGCCGCCAGCGTCACCGCGAAGGTCACCGGCTCGATCCGGCCGGACGGCGCCAGCACCACCGCCGCGATCGGCAGCAGCGCGCCTGCGGTGAATGCGGCCGCGGAGGCCAGCGCCGCCTGCAGCGGACGCGCGCTGAGGGCGTCGGTGATGCCCAGTTCGTCGCGCTTGTGCGCGCCCAGCGCATCGTGCGCGGTGAGCTGGCGCGCGACCTGCGCCGCCAGTTCCGGCGTCAACCCGCGCTGCACGTAGATGTGGGTGAGTTCGAGCAGTTCGTGCTCCGGCTCCTCGGCCAGCTCGCGCGTTTCCTTGGCGATGTCGGCGCGCTCGGTATCGGCCTGCGACTGCACCGAGACGTATTCGCCGGCGGCCATCGACATCGCGCCGGCGACGATCCCGGCGACGCCGCTGCCGAGCACGGCACCGGTGGTCGCGCCGGTGGCGGCCACGCCGACCACGAGGCCGGCGATCGAGATGATGCCGTCGTTGGCGCCGAGCACGGCGGCGCGCAGCCAGCCGACGCGATCGGTGCGATGGGTTTCGAGATGTCGACGGCGCATCGTTCACTCCAGACGGCAGGGCGCACGGACGGTCCGCGGCGCGATGCGGCGAGTGTACTGCGCGTCGTCGGCGCGGCACGGATCGTGTCTCATCAATCGCGTCTCATTCGTGCAGCGCCATCCAGCGCGACGGATGGCGGTCGAGCGGATTCGCCTCGAAACCCCGCACCTGCGGCGCCACCAGATGCTTCGAGGTGTAGAAATACAGCGGGATCAGCGCATGGCCGTGCAGCAGCCGGGTCTCGGCGGCGCGCAGCCAGGCGTTGCGCGCGGCCTCGTCGCGGGCGGCATCGGCCTTCGCGAACAGCATGCGATAGCGCGCATCGTCGTAACCCGGCCAATTCAGCGGGCCGTCGGCGGCGAACGCCGCGAGGAAATTGCGCGGATCGGCGACATCGCCGATCCAGCCGCCGCGGAACACCTCGGTGATCGCGCGCTGACGGCGGTTCTGCACGAAGACCTTCCATTCCTCGTTGCGCAGACGCACGCGCACGCCGAGGGTGTCGCGCCACATCGCCGCCACCGCCAGCG
>CAMLLG010000107.1 GCA_946480825.1 uncultured Lysobacteraceae bacterium | reverse complement strand
CGCAACGCGCCGGGCGCGACCGACGGGGTGTGCTTTCTTTTGGTTATCTTTTCTTGACTCGCGCTGCGCGCTCGCCCTTCGGGCCGGCTTCGCCGTTCGCGCCGCTGTGCGGCGCAGTGGCACAAGCAAAGAAAAGTGACTCGCTCGCGGCAGCGAGCGAAACCAGGGCCGTGCGGCAGGTCGTTCCGTTCGCCTTCGCAGCAAGTTGGATTCGAATCGATCACAAACAGGTCCCTCGCCTGCGGCTCGGGATGACAGTCGTTTCAAGAATGCCGGCAACCCGATGATCTGCCGAGCGAAAAAGTGGGGATACCTCAGGCCAGGGCCCACCCTACAGATCCCCGAACCGCGCCTGCATCGCCGCGATCGCGGCCAGTCCCGCGGTCTCGGTGCGCAGCACGCGCGGGCCGAGGCGCAGACCGCTGAAGCCGTGCTGCTGCAGCACGATGCGATCCTTCTCCGACCAGCCGCCCTCGGGGCCGATGCCGATCACGACGGCGCCGACGGGTTTCGTCAACGTTTCGAAGCGGTGAGCGCCCTGCGGATCGAGCGTCAGCTTGAGCGCATCGGCTTCCAGGGATGCCGCCGCTTCGGCCAGCCCGCGCGCGGTGGACACCTCGGGAATGCGCGCGCGGCCGCTCTGTTCGCAGGCCGCCACCACGACGCTGCGCCAGTGATCCATGCGCTTCTGCAGGCGGTCGCCGTCGAGCCGCACTTCGGTGCGGTCGGCGAACACCGGCACGATCGCGCGCACGCCCAGTTCGGTGGCCTTCTGCAGGATCAGGTCCATCTTCTCGCCGCGCGCGATGCCCTGCAGCAGCACGATGCGCAGCGGCGATTCGTTGTCGACGATGCGCTCGCCGACGATCTCGGCCTCGACGCCGCGTTTGCTCGCGGCCAGCAGGCGCGCGTCGCAATCGCGGCCGTCGCCGTTGAACAGCACGCAGGCGTCGCCTTCGCGCAGGCGCAGCACGCGCACCAGATGCGCGCCGGCGTTCTCGGGCAGGACCACGCGCGCACCGGGCGCCAGCGGCTGATCGACATACACGCGGGTCAGGCGCATCGGCTGGCCTCCTTGATCTCGGTGGCCTGGGTTTCGGCGGCCTGGATCGCGGCATGGGTGGCATCGGCGAGCTGCGCGAGCTGCGCGTCGTCGACGCAATAGGGCGGCATCCAGTACAGCACGTCGCCGAGCGGGCGCAGCAGCACGCCGCGATCCAGCGCCGCGCGGTACATGCGCAGGCCGCGTCGACCCGCGATCTCCACGGCGTTGCCGTCGTCGGCATTCTCCGGTTCCGGCCGCAGTTCGATGGCGAGGATCATCCCGGTCTGACGCACCTCGGCCACCAGCGGGTGCGCGGCGAACGGTGCGGCCAACGCGGCCATCTTCGCGGCGGTGCCGCGGTTGCGCGCGATCGTGTCCTCCTGCTGCAGGATGTCCAGCGATGCCAGCGCCGCCGCGCAGGCCAGCGGGTTGCCGCTGTAGCTGTGCGAATGCAGGAAGGCGCGCTCGCGCGAGTCGTCGAGGAAGCCCTCGTAGATCGCCTGCGTCGCCAGCACCGCGCACAGCGGCAGGAAGCCGCCGGTGAGGCCTTTCGAGAGGCACATCAGATCGGGCTGGACGCCGGCCTGTTCGAACGCGAACAGCGAACCGGTGCGGCCGAAGCCGGTCGCGATCTCGTCGGCGATCAGGAACACGCCGTGCGCGTCGCACAGATCGCGCACGCGCTTCAGATACACGGGATGATGCATGCGCATGCCGCCGGCGCACTGCACCAGCGGTTCGAGGATCAGCGCGCAGACTTCGCCGGGATGCGCGTCGAGCAGACGGGCGAGCGCATCGGCGGCGTCCTCGGCGCGCGCCGCCGCGGCCTGCGCGTCGGCGCTGCCGAAGGCATCGGGCGTGGGCGCGAACAGCACTTCCATCAACAGCGGCGCATACACGCGCCGATACAGCGGAATGTCGCCCACCGACAGCGCACCCACGGTCTCGCCGTGATAGCTGTTGGTGAGGGCGACGAACTTCGTGCGCCGCGGTTCGTCGCCGCGGTTGCGATACCAGTGGAAGGCCATCTTCAGCGCGACTTCCACGCCGGCCGAGCCGTTGTCGGCGTAGAAGACCTTGGCCAGCGGCGCGCGCCCGGGCTGGCGCGGTGCCACCGCCAGCAGCCGCTCGGCCAGTTCCACCGCGGGCGCATGCGAAAAACCGGCCAGGATCACCTGTTCCAGCGTGCGCGCCTGGCGTGCGATGGCCTCGGCGATGCGCGGTTCGGCGTGACCGTGGAGATTGGTCCACCAACTGCTGACGCCGTCGAGGGTGCGGCGGCCGTCGTGGCCGACCAGCCATGCGCCGTCGCCGCGCGCCACCGGCAGCAGCGGCAGGGCGTCGGGATGTTCGCGCATCTGCGTGCAGGGGTGCCAGAGCACCGCGAGGTCGCGCGACCGCCAGCGGTCGGCGTCGTTTATCATCGGCGCATGCCTGCCCATTCCGTCATTCATGCCTGCATTATGGCCCGCGGCGCGGGTGCGCCGTGAGTCGTCCGCTGCCGACCGTCCATGCCGTGCGTCGCCGCCAGGGCGATCCGGGGCGCGTGATCGAGGAGATCGATCTCGAATTCAGCAACGGCGAGCGCCGCTGCTATCACCGCGCCCCCGCCATCGGCCACGGCGCGGTGATCGTGGTGCCGCTGCTCGACGACGACACCGCGCTGCTGATCCGCGAATACGCCGCCGGTACCCACCGCTACGAACTCGGCCTGGTGAAGGGCAAGATCGACCCCGGCGAAACGCCCGAGGAAGCGGCCAACCGCGAATTGAAGGAAGAAGCCGGCTACGGCGCGCGTTCGCTCACCGTGCTGCGCCGGATCAGCCTCGCGCCGACCTACATGGGCCACGAAACCGTGCTGGTGCTGGCGCGCGGTCTGTACGAAGAACGGCTGGTCGGCGACGAGCCGGAGCCGTTGGACGTGGTGCCGTGGAAGCTCGATGCGCTGCACGAGCTGATCCTGGACGAAGCGTTTTCCGAAGGGCGTTCGATCGCCGCGTTGTTTCTGGTCAGGGAGTGGTTGCGTCATGCCGACATTGCTCGATGAATCGATCCGCGAAGGCGTGATCGCCCTCGCCGCCGCCGCCGCCGCCGACATCCTGCAGATCTACGAACACCCTTTCGACGTCGACCACAAGGCCGACGACAGCCCGCTGACCGCGGCCGATCTCGCTTCGCACCGGCGCATCGTCGACGGCCTGCAGACATTGACCCCGGACATTCCGGTCTTGTCGGAGGAATCCGCGGAACTCACCGCCGCCGAACGTCGCCGCTGGTCGCGGCTGTGGCTGGTCGATCCGCTCGACGGCACCCGCGAGTTCGTGAAGCGCAACGGCGAATTCACCGTCAACATCGCCCTGATCGAGGACGGCGTCGCGACCTTCGGCGTGATCCAGGCGCCGGTGACCGGCGAACTGTGGTGGGGCGATCGCGTCCACGGCGCGTACCGCCGTGCCGACGGCGGCGAGATCGCGCTGGAGACCCGTACCATCGCCGAACCGCCCTTGCGCGTGGCCGCCAGCCGTTCGCACCGCGACGCGCGCACCGAAGCGTTCATGGCGAAAATGGCGGCGGACAAGGGCGAACTCGAAGCCATCGGCGTCGGGTCGTCGCTCAAGTTCTGCCGCGTCGCCGAGGGCGCCATCGACGTGTATCCGCGTTTCGCGCCGACCAGCGAATGGGACACCGCCGCGGGCCAGGCGATCGTCGAGGCCGCCGGCGGCGTGGTGCTCGATCCGCGGGGCCGTCCGTTCCGCTACAACCAGCGCGACACCCTGCTCAACGGCGATTTCGTGGCGCTGGGCGACCCGCGGTTGCCGTGGCGGGATTGGGTGTGATCCCGGTGTTTTCCGTCGCCGGTAGAGCGGCCTTCAGGCCGCTGCTCTTTGCATCCGCGATCAATCAGCGGCCTGAAGGCCGCTCTACCGGGGGGGCGTGATGCATTCGTGGGAATTGGCGCATGTCTGAGACCGATCCGACCCACATCCAGCGACTGCTCGCGATCATGGCGCGCCTGCGCGACCCGCAGGGCGGCTGCCCGTGGGATCTGAAGCAGACGTTCGCCACCATCGCGCCGTACACGGTCGAAGAAGCGTACGAAGTCGCCGACGCCATCGATCGCGGCGATCTCGACGATCTCAAGGACGAACTCGGCGACCTGTTGTTCCAGGTCGTGTTCCATGCGCGCATGGCCGAGGAGCGGGGCGCATTCGCGTTCGCCGATGTCGTCGCCGCGATCAGCGACAAGATGGAGCGGCGTCATCCGCACGTGTTCGCGGGCATGAGCATCGCCGACAGCGATGCGCTCAACGCGATGTGGGACGCCGAAAAGAAGAAGGAGCGGCTGGCGAAGCATGCCGCGCAGGAGCATGGCGCTGTCGACGATTCGGCGCTGGCCGGCGTCGCCCGCGGCCTGCCCGAATGGCAGCGCGCGCTGAAGCTGCAGAAGAAGGCCGCGACCGTGGGCTTCGATTGGCCCGGCCCGGCGCCCGTGATCGAAAAGCTGAAGGAAGAACTGGACGAAGTGCAGGCCGAGTTCGACGCGCTGGCCGCCGCGCCCGACGATGCCGCGGTGCGCGATCGGCTGGAAGACGAATTGGGCGATCTGCTGTTCGTCGCCGCGAATCTGGCGCGGCATGCGAAGGTCGACCCGGGCGCGGCGATGCGTCGCGCCAATCACAAGTTCGAACGCCGCTTCCGCGCGATGGAAGCGATGGCCGCCGCCGACGGCGTGCGCCTGGCGGATCTGTCGCTGGCCGAGCAGGACGGTTACTGGGATCGCGCCAAGGCCGCGGAGCGGGGCGGCGCGTGAACTGCTGGCGTCATCGCGAGTGCGCTGCGGTGGGCGTCTGCACCGCCTGCGGCAAGGGTCTCTGCGGCGAGGCCTGCGCCCGCGACGATGGCGACATCGGCCTGCACTGCGACGACACCTGTGCCGCGCGGCTGCGCCGACAGGCGCCGCGCGGGGACGCGCCAGTGGGCTGGGTCTGGTCGCTGCTGCTGGTCGCGCTCGGCCTGCTGCTGCTCTACTACGGATGGCACCAGACCGAGTGGTCGCTCAGTGTTCCGAACCTGCTCGGGATGCTGTTCCTCTGGTACGGTGTGGTCCTGCTGCTGCAGCGTGTCGCGCAGCGGCGCACGCCATCGCCCTGACGGGAGAGTCCCATGTCCGGATTTTCGAGCTTCCGCGAGTTCTATCCGTTCTACCTCGGCGAGCATCGCAACCGCACCTGTCGGCGCCTGCATTTCGTCGGCACCAGCGTCGCACTCGGCTGCATCCTCGCCGCAATGCTGCGCGACAACGCCTGGTGGCTGCTCGCGGCGCTGGTCAGCGGTTACGCCTTCGCCTGGGTCGGGCATTTCTTCTTCGAGAAGAACCGCCCGGCGACCTTCCAGCACCCGTTCTATTCGTTCGCCGGCGACTGGGTGATGTACAAGGACATCCTGATCGGCAAGATCAAGTTCTGACATTTTGCCGAACCGGTAGAGCGGCCTTCAGGCCGCTGTGCGACGAGGAATCGATGACGATGATCGGTGGCGGGAGACTGGTTTCGAGAGACCAGCGGCCCGGAGGCCGCGCTCCCGCTCTGCGACGACGTCACTCCATGAAAATCAGCCACGCCGCCACGACGATCAGGCCGAACCCCGCCCAGTGGTTCCACTTCAGCGGCTGATCCAGGAACCAGGTCGAGAAGCCCGCGAACACCAGCAGCGTGATCACTTCCTGCATGCCCTTGAGCTGCGGCGCGGAGTAGAAGGCACTGCCCCAGCGGTTCGCCGGCACCATCAGCAGATATTCGAAGAAGGCGATGCCCCAGCTGGCGGCGATCACCACCGGCAGGGGCGAGCTTTTGTACTTCAGATGCCCGTACCAGGCGAAGGTCATGAAGACGTTCGAGCACAGCAGCAGCGCGATGGGGAGCAGGCGTTCTATGGCGAAAGGCATGGCAGCGTCGGGATTGGGTGTCGTGCGATGATGCGCGGAGCCGCCTGCTCCGCCAAGGCGGCCTTTGTCGAGATGATCCCCGCCAAGGCCGGCGCCCCCGCTTCGCATCCGTGACCAGCCCGCGTGCGTATCCGGTGTCAACTCCGGCACCGCCCGTGCGTTCACACCACTCACCTTCGACCCGCAGCCCCCATGTCCCCATATCGCAAGACCGGTTCGCGCCTTCCCCGTCTCGTCATCGCCCTGATCGCCCTCGCGGCCGTCGTGGCCGCGCTGTGGTTCTGGAAGGGCCGCGGTGGCGGCGGCGCCGAACAACGCTTCCGCACCGCGGCGGTGGAGCAGGGCGACATCCGGGTCGCGATCTCCGCCACCGGCACCCTCGGCGCGCTGTCGACGGTGGACGTGGGCAGCGAGGTGTCCGGCAAGGTCGAGGAGGTGCTGGTCGACTTCAACGACCGCGTGCGCAAGGGCCAGATCATCGCGCGCATCGATCCCAGTACCTTCGAAGCCCAGATCGCCCAGGGCGACGCCAGCATCGCCAGCGCCCGCGCCGGCCTGGCCACCGCCCAGGCGACCCTGCGCAACGCCGAACTGGCCTACAACCGCAACCGCGAACTGGCGGCGCAGAAGCTCGTCGCCCGCGGCGATCTCGACCAAACGCTGGCCGCGCGCGATCAGGCCCGGGCACAGGTCGCGCAGGCCGAAGCGCAGATCCGCCAGCAGGAAGCGTCCACCCGCAACGCGCGGCTGAACCTCGGCCGCACCGTGATCTATTCGCCGGTGGACGGCGTGGTGCTGAACCGTTCGATCGAGCCGGGTCAGACCGTGGCCGCCAGCCTGCAGGCGCCGGTGCTGTTCAAGATCGCCGAAGACCTGTCGCGGATGGAGATCGTGCTGGCGGTGGACGAATCCGATATCGGTCAGGTCAAGCAGGGTCAAACGGTGAGCTTTACCGTCGATGCCTTCCCCGACCGCCAGTTCCGCGGCGAGGTCAGCCAGGTGCGGCTGTCGGCCACCAATACCAACAACGTCATCACTTTCCCGGTGGTGGTCGCGGTGGACAACGCCGATCAGGCGCTGCTGCCGGGGCTCACCGCCAACGCCGAGATCGAGGTCAGCCGCCGCGACGGCGTGCTGAAGGTGCCGAACGCCGCGATGCGCTTCAAGCCGCCGGCGGACCCGACCGCGACGCCCGAAGCCCCGCAGCGCGGTGGCGGCATGACCGACGAATTGCCGGCGATCGCCGCGACGTTGAAACTCGACGCCGCCCAGCAGGCCGCGTTCGACGATGCGTTGACGAAGATGCGCGAACGCATCGCCGCGCGCACCGCGACGCCCGCGCAGGGCCAGAACGGCGGCAGCGCGCTGTTCGGGCGGATGCCCGGTGGCGGCGGCGCGCAGCAACCGCGCGGCGGCAACGCCAGCGGCGCGATGCGCCAGCGCATGATGGAACGCTTCAATCAGCAGTTCGGCGCCTTCCGCGCCGCGCTCAACGACGAACAGCGCGGTGCCTGGGACAGCGCGATCAACGCGCTGATCGGCGCGCGTCGCGCCCCGGTCTACGTGCTGGCCGACGGCAAGCCGAAGGCGGTGACGGTGCGCGTCGGCGCGTCCGACGGCAGCAGCACCGAGATCATCGGTGAGCTGAAGGCCGGCGACGAGGTGATCGTCGGTCTGCAGACGGCGGAGCCCGCGAAGTGAGTGCAGCGCTCCGCCCGCGCGACGCATCGTCGCATCCGGTGATCGAAACCCGCGGGCTCGGCAAGGTCTATTCGGCCGGCAGCGAGGCCGAGGTGGTGGCGCTGAAGAACGTCGATCTGAAGATCGGGCACGGCGAATTCGTCGCGATCATGGGCCCGTCCGGCTCCGGCAAATCGACCCTCATGAACCTGATCGGCTGCCTCGATACGCCGTCCGCCGGCGTCTATCTGTGCGACGGCGTCGACGTCGCCACGCTCGACGCCGAGGAGCGCGCGATGCTTCGTCGCGACAAGATCGGTTTCGTGTTCCAGGGCTTCAATCTGCTGTCGCGGATGAGCGCGCTCGACAACGTCGCGATGCCGCTGAGCTACGCGCGGGTCCCGCCGGCCGAGCGTCGTCGACGCGCCGCCGAAGCGCTGGCGGCGGTCGGCCTGGGCGAGCGCATGCAGCACCGGCCCAGCGAACTGTCCGGCGGCCAGCAGCAGCGCGTGGCGATCGCGCGCGCCCTGATCCAGCGCCCGCCGATCCTGATGGCCGACGAACCGACCGGCGCGCTCGATTCGCGCACCGGGCAGGAAATCCTGGCGCTGTTCGAACGCCTGCGCGGCGAGGGCCATACCATCATCCTGATCACCCACGACGCGGAAGTGGCCGAACACGCCGACCGCACCTGCGTGATGCGCGACGGCGAGTTGCATGACGGCGTGCCGGCGAGCACCATGGAGACGCCGGCATGAGCGCGCTCGATCCACGCCCGCCCGCGCCCGGCGGCCTGACCCTGCTCGAAGTGATGCGCACCGCGACCTTCGCGCTGCGCGGCAACTGGCTGCGCAGCGCGCTGACCTCGCTGGGGGTGATCATCGGCATCGCCGCGGTGATCGTGATGGTCTCGGTGGGCCAGGGCACCCAGGCCGAGATCGAGAAACTGGTCTCCGGCCTCGGTTCGCAGCGGCTCGACATCAACCCCGGCGCCGGGCGCGGCATGGGCGGCGTGCGCATGAGCGCCAGCAGCTTCTATACGCTCAACCAGGACGACATCGAGGCCATCCGTCGGGAAATCGGCGGCATCCAGTACATCAGCGGCGTGCTGCGCGGCGGTACCCAGGCGGTGTACGCCGAGAACAACTGGTCCAGCAGCTGGTACGGCGTGGAACCCGACTGGTTCGACATCAACGGTTGGGAACTCGCCAGCGGGCCCGGCTTCGAGGCCGGCGATTACAGCGGCGGCGACAAGTCCGCGATCATCGGCGAAACCCTGCGCCGCGAGCTGTTCGGCGACGAGGAAGCGGTCGGCCAGACGCTGCGCCTCGGGCGCGTGCCGTTCACCGTGGTCGGCGTGCTGAAATCGAAAGGCCAGGGCGGTTTCGGCCAGGACCAGGACGATCTGATCGTGATTCCGCTCGATACCGCGCGCCGCCGCATGTCGAGCAACGCATCGCTGCCGCCCGGCGCGGTGCAGCAGATCAGCGTCGGCGTGGCCGATCCCGACGGCCTGTCGACCGCGCAGGCCGAGATCGAAGCGCTGCTGCGCCAGCGCCACAAGATCCAGCCCGGCGAGGACGACGATTTCAACGTCCGCAATCTCGCCGAGATCGTCAGCGCGCGCACCCAGACCACGAAACTGATGTCGTGGCTGCTCGGCGCGGTGGCCGGCATTTCGCTGATCGTCGGCGGCATCGGCATCATGAACATCATGCTGGTGTCGGTGACCGAACGCATCCGCGA
>CAMLLG010000106.1 GCA_946480825.1 uncultured Lysobacteraceae bacterium | reverse complement strand
TCCGGGCTGACCTTGGACAGATAGTTGACGAAGTTGAAGGTGGTGCCCGAACCGTCGGAGCGGCGCACGACCGTGATCTTCAGCGCCGGCAGTTTCACGCCGCCGTTCAGCGCTTCGATGCGCGGGTCGTTCCACATGGTGACCTTGCCGAGGAAGATGTCGGCCAGCAGCGGGCCGTCGAACTTCAGCGCGCCGGACTGGACGCCCGGAATGTTCACCACCGGCACCACGCCGCCGATCACCGACGGGAACTGCGCGAGGCCGCCCTTGGCGAGATCTTCCGGCTTCAGCGGCGCATCGGAAGAGCCGAAATCGACCGTGCCGGCCTTGATCTGGGCGATGCCGCCGCCGGAACCGATCGACTGATAGTTGACCTTCACGCCCTTGGCTTTGGCGTATTCGGCGGACCACTTGGTCATCACCGGAAACACGAAGGTGGCGCCGGCACCGGTGATGTCTTCGGCGTGGGCGTTGAACATGGCGCCGCCGGCGAGAACGAGCGCCAGGGCCTGCAGTTTGAACGACTTGAACACGGAGGTGCTCCTGATGGGAATGCGAACGGGGCGGTGCCCCGATTGCGGCCCATTGCAGCCGACACGGGTGACAACCCCGTGTTCATCGGATGACAGAAAGATGACAATCGTCGCCTGCGTGACATCCGGGAGACGCCCGGCGCGGGGACTGCGGGCTCTGCAGCGCGCCCCGGCGGCGTCTCTCATGTGCGCGACCGGGCGGGCCGTCACCGGACTGTCATCAAGGTCACATGCCGCTGTCAGATTGGGGTCGCAGTCTAGCGCCCCGGTTCACACGGTCTTAACGGACTGCGCCAGGCGCGGTCCGTCCCGCATTCATCACATACCTCCGGGGTTCACATCATGCGTCATTCCCTCCTTGCCCTCGCCGTCGGTGCCGCGCTCGCCGGCACCAGCCTGTCCGCGTCGGCGCAGTCCAGAGATGCCGAAATCGCCGAACTGAAGGCGCAGATCGCCGCGTTGCTGGAAAAAGTCGAGTCGCTCGAAGAGCGCACCGACGCGCAGTCCGACGTCAACGTCGACACCGCGCAGAAGCTCGACACGCTGACCACCGGCGCCCCCAAGATCGAAACCAAGGGCGGCATCAAGGTGACCTCGGCCGACGGCAAGTTCGAAGCCCAGGTGGGCGGCCGCATCCACTTCGATGCCTACGCTTTCGATCGCGACATCGCCAGCACCACCGGCACCACCGAGTTCCGTCGCGCGCGCCTCACCCTGCAGGGCAAGGCGCTGGGCTGGGAATACAAGATGGAGCAGGATTTCGGCGCCGGCACCAACCTCGACGGCCTGCGCGATCTGTACGTCGCGAAGAACGCGCTCGGCGGCAAGTTCACCATCGGTCATTTCAAGCCTTACCGTTCGATGGAAGAACTGACCAGCTCGAACGAAATCCTGATGATGGAGCGCCCGTTCGCTTCCGCCAGCGGCCTGTTCAACGGTCGCCAGTTCCAGCAGGGCGTGGGTTATCTGCGCGCCGGCGACAACTACACCGCGGGTCTGTCCGTGTTCAATCTGCGCAGCGCCGCGGGCGTGCGCAACGAGGGCGTGGGCGTCGCCGGCCGTTTCACCTACGCGCCGATCAACCGCGAGACCAGCACCCTGCATCTCGGCGGCTGGTTCAGCGTCGAGGATCTGAACAACGGTTCGGCCACGACCACCGCCTCGGTGTCGTACGCCGGTCGTCGCGGTCCGTCGCAGACCATCGCCACCGTCAACGGCGCCGCCGGCGACAAGATCACCGCCTACGGCCTCGAAGCCGCCGGTTCGTTCGGCCCCGCGTTCTTCCAGGGCGAATATGTGCAGTCCAAGTTCGAGCAGCCCGTCGCCGCCGATCAGGACGTGAATACGTGGTATCTGCAGGGCAGTTGGATGCTCAACGGCGGCCACAAGCCGTACAAGGGCGCGACCGGTTTCTTCGGTTCGCCCAAGGTCGGCGACAAGGGCCTGTGGGAGCTGACCGCGCGCTACGACACCATCGAGAACGAAGACATCGCCAACCGCGAAGCCACGAGTTGGCTCTTCGGCGTGAACTACTACGTCAACCCGAATCTGCGCTTCATGTTCAATTACACCCAGGGCGACAACGAAGCCACGGGCGACGAAACCGGCCAGTACGCCCTGCGCACGCAGTTCGCGTTCTGATCCAAGAGAATCTCTCTCCCCTCCCGGCTGTACTTCGGGCCCCGGCGCAAGCCGGGGCTTTTTTTTCGTTCGCGACCGGTCGAGATGCGCGTCGTTCAGTGTTCGCCGTCCGCGCTCTTGTCCTTGAACCGGCAGACATCTCGGATCGGGCAGCGCCAGCATTCGGGTTTTCGCGCCTTGCAGGTGTAGCGCCCGTGCAGGATCAGCCAGTGGTGCGCGTCCTGCAGGAATTGCGCCGGCACCCGCTTCAGCAATGCCTGCTCCACCGCCAGCACGTTTTTTCCGGGTGCGAGACCGGTGCGGTTGGCCACGCGGAAAATATGCGTGTCGACCGCCATCGTCGGTTCGCCGAACGCGGTGTTCAGCACGACGTTCGCGGTCTTGCGGCCGACGCCGGGCAGGGCCTCCAGCGCGGCGCGGTCGCGCGGCACCTCGCCGCCGTGTTCGGCGATGAGTTTCTCGCACAGCGCGATCACGTTCGCGGCCTTGGTGTTGAACAGGCCGATGGTCGAGATATACGACTTCAACGTCTCCACGCCGAGCGCGGCGATCGCCTGCGGCGTGTTCGCGATCGGGTACAGCCGCCGCGTCGCCTTGTTCACGCCGACATCGGTGGCCTGCGCCGACAGCACCACCGCCACCAGCAGCTCGAACGGCGTGGAATACTCCAGTTCGGTCTGCGGGTGCGGATTCAATTCGCGCAGCCGTTCGAACATCGTGACGATATCGGACGGCGGCATGCCGCCGCGCGGCGCGCGCGACGCGGTTTTCCTCTTCGCCATGCCTCAATCTCTCCTTTTCGTCGCGGCCTTCGCCCTGGCGCGGGCGAGGGCCGCGGCAGCGGCCGGCGGCAATGCCGGTGCCGCCGCCGCTATGGGTGCGGCCGCAACGGGAGCGCTGGTGATCGCCGCGGACACGGCCGCCGCCGTACGACGACGGGCGCGCGCTTCCGCACGTTCGGCCAGTCGCGCCTGGCGCGCGCGATGGCGTTCGCGCGCCGCCAGTGCGCGCCGACGCGCGTCGCGTGCGTCGACGATCGTTTCGATGCGCGCCGTGCAGTCCGTGCATGCGGTGATGGGCGGTGCGAAATCCAGCAGATCGAGCGCGATCGCGCGGTCGATGTCGTCCGCGGCGACCGCGTCGGCGAGCGCCGCCAGCATTGGATCGTCGCAGTTGGGGCAGCTCGCGGCCTTCACTTGCCGGCGAACGACGGCTTGCGCCGCGCGAGGAATGCGCTCGTGCCTTCGCGCATGTCTTCCGTCGAAAAGATCAGGCCGAATTGCGCGCTTTCGTATTCCAGGCCTTCCTCGATGCCGGATTCGCCGCCGACGTTCACGCAGTCGAGCATGCCGCGCAGGGCCAGCGGCGCGGACGCGGCCAATTGTTCCGCGAGCTTCATCGTTTCTACTTCGAGTTCCGCAGCCGTCACCACGCGATTGACGATGCCCAGCGCGTGGGCGCGGGCGGCGTCGATGGGCGCGCCGAGCAGGCACAGTTCGAGCGTGGCGGCGCGTCCGGCGAGGCGCAGCAGCCGTTGGGTGCCGCCGAAGCCCGGAATCAGGCCGAGGTTGATTTCGGGCTGGCCGACCTTCGCGCTGTCAGCGGCGATGCGCAGATGACAGGACATCGCCAGTTCGAGGCCGCCGCCGAGGGCGAACCCGTTGATCATCGCGATCACCGGCTTCGGCATCTTTTCGATCCGGCGCATCATGCGCGTGCCGCGCAGCGAGAAATCGCGGCCTTCGGCGGGCGAGAGCCCGCTCATCTCGGCGATGTCGGCGCCGGCGACGAACGCCTTCGGGCCGCTGCCGGTGAGCACGACGACGCGCACTGCAGGGTCGGCCGCGGCGGCATCGAACGCCGCGTGCAGGGCATCGAGGGTCGCGGAATTCAGGGCATTGAGCCGTTCGGGACGGTCGACGGCGATCCTGCGGATCACGCCGTGTCCTTCGACGGGCCGGTCTTCGATCGACAGGAGCGGGGCGTGCGCGGCGGGAGGCGCGGAGTCGTGGGACATGGCGAGTCTTTGATCCGTATGGAAATTGTGGGGAAAGATCCGCGCGGGGCGGACGGGAACTTGCGGGCACCGGGACCGGTCGAATGGCCGTCTTCAGTGGCGGTCAAGCGCTGCGGACAGTATCCTAGCCTGTCGTTTGCAGAGTCCACAGCGGGGCGGTTCAGGCCGCTCCATTCCATGATGCCGGGACAACCCCCGGTGCGTTCACTCTCTGGAGAGTCACTGAATGAAGTTGCGTTTGCTCGCCGCCGCGACCCTGGCGGCCCTGGTCATCACCGCCGGTGCGGCCCAGGCCCAGGACACCACGTCCGATAAGGGCAAAGTCAGCTATGCCCTCGGCTACCGTGCCGGTCTGGACATCGCCAACGTGCTCGCCAGCGGCGAGCAGCTCGACATGGCCACCGTCGTCAAGGCGTTCCAGGACGCCGCCGGCCGCAAGGATCCGGCCGTGGCCCCGGAACAGCTGGGTGCCGCGATGCAGGCCCTGCAGGGCCGCATGGCCGCCAAGTACAAGGCCGAGCTGGAGAAGCGCGCGGCCGACAACAAGACCAAGGGCGATGCGTTCCTGGCCCAGAACAAGGGCAAGGCCGGCGTGAAGGTGCTGCCCAGCGGCGTTCAGTACCGCGTGATCGAAGCCGGCAACGGCGCCAAGCCCACGCAGGCCAACCAGATCACCGTCGAATTCCGCAGCACGCTGCCGGACGGGACCGAGATCGCCGATACCAACAAGGCCAGCGAAGGCCAGCCGGCGGGTCCGGTGACCGTGCGTCTGAGCGAGATCCCGTTCTCGGGCCTGCGCGAAGCGCTGCAGATGATGCCGACCGGCGCGCGCTGGGAAGTGGCACTGCCGGGCAGCGCCGCCCACGGCACCAGCATCGAGCGCGCGCGCGAGATGGCCAATCAGGTCGTGATCTTCAACATCAAACTGCTGAGCGTTGGTCCGGTGTTGCCGGCTCCGGGCTCGCAGCCGGCCCAGCCGCCGCGCAACTGATCCGCCGGCGAGCGATGCGCAACCCCCATCACGCCGGCCTTCGCGCCGGCGTGATGCTGTGAGCCTTCCGCGACCATGACGTCCTTTTCCCGCGCCGTCCTCACGCCCTGCATCGGGGTCTGCACCCTCGATCCCGCGGGGTTCTGCGACGGTTGCTTCCGCACCGGCGACGAGATCGCCCGCTGGCTGTCGATGTCCGACGCCGAGCGCCTGCATCTGATGGACCGCGTGCTGCCCGCGCGCGAGAACGCGATCGCCGGTGCGGCATCGTCGGGTGGATCCGCGTCATGAGTCCCGCATGGCCGCTGCCGACATTGCGCGATGCGCTGCATCCGCTTCACGCCGCGCCCGTGCAGGCGCCGTGGAATCACGACGAACTGTCCGATCTGCTCGGTGACGTCGTCGCGGTGGAAGCTGCGGTCCTGGTCGGTCTGGTGCCGCGCGGCGACGGCACGCGGGTGCTGCTGACGCGTCGCACCGACAGCCTGCGGCATCACGCCGGCCAGGTGAGTTTTCCCGGCGGTCGGATCGAGGCCGCGGATCGCGATGTCGTCGCCGCGGCGCTGCGCGAGGCGGAGGAGGAGATCGGTCTCGATGCCGGACTCGCCACGCCGCTGGGTTTTCTCGATCCGCTGATCACCATCACCGGCTTCCGGGTGTTGCCGGTGGTCGCACGGATCGATCCGGGATTCGTGCCGACGCCCGATCCGGGCGAAGTCGCCGAAGTGTTCGAAGTCGATCTCGATTTCCTGATGCATCCGGACAATCTCGAACGCATCGCCATGGATTACCGCGGCCGCGTCCGCCACGTGCTGCAGTTCCGCCCGCCGCCGCAGGCGCCGGAGCAGCGCATCTGGGGCGTGACCGCATCGATCCTCTTCAATCTGCGCGAACGGCTCGCGCAAGCGGAGCCGGCATGAGCGCGAAGACGATCGATGCGAGCACCGCGGGCTGGCGCTCGCTGGTCGACGCGGAAACGCTGGCCGCCCGGCTGGGCGACGCGCGGCTGCGGATCTTCGACTGCCGTTTCGCGTTGAACGACACCGCCGCCGGCGAGTCCGCGTGGCGCGAATCGCATCTGCCGGGCGCGCAGTACGCCCATCTCGACCGCGATCTGTCCGGCCCGCACATGCCCGGGGCAGGGCGCCATCCGTGGCCGGAGGCCGAGGCCTTCGGCGCATGGCTCGGTCGCTGCGGCGTCACCGCGGACATGCAGGTCGTCGCCTACGACGCCGGCGACGGCGCGTTCGCAGCCCGGCTGTGGTGGCTGCTGCGCACCTTCGGGCATCGCGATGTCGCGGTGCTCGACGGCGGCTGGGCGCGCTGGCGCGCGCTCGGTCTGCCCGTCGATGCCGCAGCGCCCGTCGTCGTGCCGATGCGATACAGCGGTCGCTTCGATGCCGCGATGCTGGCGTCGTCCGAGGATCTGCCCGCGCGGCTCGCGGCCGGCGATCTGCTGGTCGATGCGCGTGCGTCGGAGCGCTTCCGCGGCGAAGTCGAACCGATCGATCGCGTCGCCGGTCACGTGCCGGGCGCGATCAATCGCCCGTATGCCGCGAATCTGCGCGACGGCCGCTTCAGGCCGGCCGCCGAACTCGCGGACGAATTCGGCGCACTGCTCGACGGACGCGATCCGTCGCAGGTCGTCGCGATGTGCGGTTCCGGCGTCACCGCCTGCCATCATCTGTTGGCGATGGCGCATGCCGGGCTGCCCGGTGCGCGGTTGTTCGCCGGCTCATGGAGCGGTTGGATCGAAGACCCTCGACATCCGGTCGCGACCGGAGAGACATGAGGCGGCACGCCCGGAACCCATGCGCATCCAACACATACCCGTCGAAATCTGGCACAACCCGGCCTGCAGCAAGTCGCGCGACACGGTGGCGCTGATCCGGCACGCGGGCATCGAACCGGTCGTCGTCGAATACCTGAAAACGCCGCCGTCGCGCGAGCGACTCGCAGGTGTCATCGCCGCCGCCGGCCTGCGCGTGCGCGAGGTGCTCCGGGGGACGGAAGCACCGTACGCCGCGTTCGGCCTCGACGATCCGGCCCTGTCCGACGATGCGCTGCTGGACGCGATGATCGCGCATCCGATCCTGATCAACCGCCCGTTCGTGATCGCGCCGGCCGGCACGAAGCTGTGCCGTCCGCCCGAAACGGTGCTGGATCTGTTGCCGTCGGAAACCGTCGGGTGCGCCGACCCGATTACTTCTTGAGCTTCGCGATCAGCGCCCGCAGCGCGGCCTGGGTCTCGGGTTCCCACCATGCGTCGACGAAGGTGTCGACGCGCACGATGTCGGGCGACAGCGCATCCACCACCGCCTGACGCGAAATCGCGCGCGTGGCCAACAACGGCTGCTGCGGCAGTTTCAACAGCGCTTCCAGCCAGGCCAACGCATGCGGGACCACGTCGTCGACATCGGTCAATGCATCGACCAGACCGATCTCGTACGCATGCTCGGCGGAAATCATCTCGCCCGCGACCATCAGTCGTTCGGCGCGGCGATCGCCGACCACGCGGCGCATCAAGCGCTGGATGCCTTCCGGCACCACCAGTCCGACCTGGGTTTCGTTGAGACCGATGGAGAACGGTTTGGCCGGGTCCACGCTGCGCGCCATCACCCGGTAGTCGCAGCACAACGCCAGCACGCAGCCGCCGGCCGGCGCGTGCCCGGTCAGCGCGGCCACCACCGGCACGCGCGATTCGGCGAGCAGCCGGGCCACGCCGAAGAACGCCTGCCAGCATTCCAGCACCGCGCGGCGGTCGTCGCCCAGCGACATCAGATAGGGCACGTCCAGGCCGCCGGAGAAGATCTTCGGACTGCCGGTCAGGATCAGACCTTTCACATCGTCGCTGGCCGCCGCTTCCAGCGCGGCGATGAGGGCACGGCAGAGGTCGGCGTCGAGCGCGTTCACCGGCGGGCGCGCCAGCCGGATGCAGCGGATCGCGCCGATGTCCTGGGTTTCGATCAAGGGGGCCATCGTCGTCCTGGGCGTGAGGAGTGAAGCCTTATCATAGAGCCACGCCCGCCCGCACCGCGCATCGTTACTCTCGCCGCTCGCCGCTCGCCGCTCGCCGCTGGTCTTTCGCCGGATGGCCGCGGGACCCTGGAGCCGCGCCGTTGCGAAGACCCAGGTCAGGCCGTTCGCCACAGGGCCCGTCGGCCCGGTTCAGCCCATGTCCGCGGCGGCGCGCACCGCATCCGGCAACGGTACCGGTTTGCCGCTGGCGACATCGATCCACACCAGCACCGAGTGTCCGTCGGCGTGCAGCTTGCCGTCTTCGTCGACGATGCGGTGGCCGAGCGTCAGGCTGCTGTTGCCGATGCGCTCGGTGACCAGTTCGACGAAAATCTTCGCGGGGTAGGGGATGGGCACGCGGTAGTTCATCTGCACGGCCGCCAGCAGCGGCGCGCGCCCGTTCGAGAGCCAGTCGTTGCCGGCGCTTTCGAACCAGCGGATCCGCGCCTCTTCCACATAGGTCATGAAGTTGGCGTTGTTGACGTGATTGAACGCATCCAGATCGCGCCAGCGCAGATCGATCGGCATCCGGAACAGCACCAGCGGAGCTTCGTCGCCGATGTCGGCGGCCGTGCCCGCATCGTTCATGCCTGCCTCGTTCATGCCTTGCCCTTCTTTTTCGCAGGCGCTTTCGCCACCGGTTTTTTCGCCGGCTTCGCCGTTTTCGTCGCGGCCGTGGTCGCAACCACAGGCGGCGCCAGCAGTTTCGCCAGAAAGCGCCCGGTGTGCGACTGCGGCATCGCGGCGATCTCTTCCGGCGTGCCTTCGGCGATGATGCCGCCGCCGCGATGGCCGCCCTCGGGGCCGAGATCGATCACCCAGTCGGCGGTCTTGATCACGTCGAGGTTGTGCTCGATCACCACGATCGTGTTGCCTTCGTCGCGCAGCTTGTGCAGCACCGCGAGCAGATGTTCGATGTCGTGGAAATGCAGGCCGGTGGTCGGCTCATCGAGGATGTAGAGCGTGCGACCGGTGTCGCGGCGCGACAACTCCTTCGACAGCTTCACGCGCTGCGCTTCGCCGCCGGACAGCGTGGTCGCGGGTTGGCCGAGGCGGATGTAGCTCAGGCCCACGTCCACCAGGGTTTCGAGCTTGCGCGCGATCGCCGGCACCGGTTCGAACAGCTTCAGCGCGTCCTCGACCGTCATTTCCAGCACGTCGTGGATGCTGTAGCCCTTGTAGAGAATTTCCAGGGTCTCGCGGTTGTAGCGTTTGCCGCTGCACACGTCGCAGGGCACGTACACGTCGGGCAGGAAGTGCATCTCGACCTTGATCAGGC
>CAMLLG010000105.1 GCA_946480825.1 uncultured Lysobacteraceae bacterium | reverse complement strand
CTCGCCGAAGGACCGCGACATCCCGAAGGTCGCCGAGATGATCCGCGAGGTGAAGGCGCTGGGGCTGGAAACCTGCGCCACGCTGGGCATGCTCAGCGGCGAACAGGCCACCGCGCTGAAGGCCGCCGGCCTCGATTACTACAACCACAATCTGGACACCGCGCCGGAGTTCTACGGCGAGATCATCCAGACCCGCGAATTCCAGGACCGCCTCGATACCCTCGGCCACGTGCGCGACGCCGGCATGAAGACCTGCTGCGGCGGCATCGTCGGCATGGGCGAATCGCGGGCGCAGCGGGCGGGCCTGCTGCAGACCCTGGCCAACCTGCCGGCGCATCCGGACTCGGTACCGATCAATCGTCTGGTACAGGTCGAAGGCACGCCGCTGCACGGCACCACCGCACTCGATCCGTTCGAGTTCGTGCGCACGATCGCGGTCGCACGGATCCTGATGCCGAAGTCGATGGTGCGACTGTCGGCCGGCCGCGAGACGATGTCCGACGAGTTGCAGGCGCTGTGTTTCCTCGCCGGCGCCAACTCGATCTTCTACGGCGAAAAACTCCTGACCACCGGCAACCCGGACACCGAGCGCGATCTCGCGCTGTTCGCGCGCCTGGGCCTGCGGCCGATGCAGGTGGTCGAAACCGCCAATACCGTCCATGCCGACATCGTCGACACCGCACTCGCCGATACCGTCATCGCCGACGGCGAAGGTGGCGACGATCCGCCCTGCATCCGAGCCGCCTGATCGAGCACCCGCCATGACCCGCCCGCGCCTCACCGAACGCATCCTCGCCGCCCGCGTGCAACGCACGATGCAGGGCCGCGTGCGCCAGCGACGCACGGTGACGCGCCGGGACGGCGTGCGCTGCGAAGTCGACGGCCGCTGGCTGACCAATTTCGCCGGCAACGATTACCTCGGCCTGTCGCAGCATTTCGGCGTGGTCGACGCGCTGCAGGCCAGCGCCTCGCGCGATGGCGTCGGCAGCGGCGCCTCGCATCTGGTCTGCGGCCATCACGCCAACCACGATGCGCTGGAGAAGGAACTGGCCGACTGGCTCGGCGCGCCTCGCGCGTTGCTGTTCGGCAGCGGCTTCCTCGCCAATCTCGCGGTGCTGCAGTCGCTGCTCGGCGAAGACGATGTCTGCGTGCAGGACCGGCTCAACCACGCCAGTCTGATCGACGCCGCGCGGCTCGCCGGCTGCAAGCTGCGCCGTTATCCGCACGCCGATCCCGAAGGCGCGCTGCGCCAGCTGCGCACCGTGCCCGACGGCGCGGCGATGATCGCCACCGACGGCGTGTTCAGCATGGACGGCGACGTCGCGCCGCTGCGCGAACTGTCGCTGGTCGCGCGCGTGCAGCAGGCGCTGATGTACGTCGACGACGCACACGGCGTGGGCGTCGTCGGTCCCGAGGGCCGTGGCTGCGTGGCCGAGGCCGGGATCGAGACCTCCGGTGTGCTGCAGCTCGCGACCCTGGGCAAGGCGCTGGGCGGTTACGGTGCGGTCGTGCTCGGCAGCGAGGAGATCATCGGCCATCTCGCCGAAACCGCGCGTCCCTACATCTACACCACGGCGCTGCCGCCGGCACAGGCCGCGGCCACGCTGGCGGCGGTGAAGCTGGCGCGTCGCGATCACTGGCGCCGCGAGAAACTGCAGACCCTGGTCGCGCATTTCCGCCAGACCGCGATGTTCCGCGATCTGCCGCTGCTGCCGTCCACCGGCCCGATCCAGCCGCTGATGTGCGGCGACGAAAAACGCGCCACCGCCCTCGCCACCGCGCTTGAAGCGCAGGGCTTCTGGGTGCCGTCGATCCGCCCGCCCACCGTGCCCGACGGCAAGGCGCGGCTGCGCATCACGCTGTCGTCGCTGCACACCCAGGCCGAGGTCGACGCGCTGATCGATGCGCTCAGCTGGGCCCGCGATGCGGTCGAGATGGGCTTCGGTGCCGGTGCCGGCACCACCAGCGGGGCCGCGGTGGCGTGAGGCCGATGCCGGCCTCGCGGAACGACACCGACGCGCGCATCCCGGTCTGGATCGCGCTGTCGGATCTCTATCTGGATACCGAGGTCTCGACCTTCCACGATGGCATCGCCGCAACCCTGGCGGCGTCGCCGTATTCGCTCGACGCGCTGCGCGACATGCTGATGGACGACGTGCATCCCGCGCTGTATCCGAATCTGCTCTCGGTCGCCGGCGAATGGGCCGGCTTCGATCACGACTGGCTGGTCGAACGGATCGAAGCGGTTGGTCGCCAGCCGCGCTGGCGGCGCCGGATCAGTCATTGGTTCGCGCGCGATATCGATCTGCAATGGCGCGCGCTCGAACCGATGATCCGCGCCGCGCGGAGCGCCGAACCGCAACGATGAGCGCGCGTCTGCACACCACGATCAGCGGCGAAGGCCCGCCGCTGGTGCTGATCCATGGCTGGGCGATGCACGGCGGCGTGTTCGCGCCGCTGGTCGAACGCCTGCGCGATCGTCATACCCTGCATCTCGTCGATCTGCCCGGGCATGGCCTCAGTCGCGACGACGCCACGCCGCTGGCCTTCGACGCCGTCTGCGACGCATTGCACGCGCAGTTGCCGGTCGCGCCGTGGATCGGCTGGTCGCTGGGCGGCATGTTCGCGCTGCATGCGGCGGTGCATTCGCCCGAGCGCGTGCCGGCGTTGGTCGCGATGTGCAGCAGCCCGTGCTTCGTGCGCGGACCGGACTGGCGTTACGGCGTGTCCGCGGAGATCTTCCGCGAGTTCGCCCGTGGCCTGAGCGATGACTATCGCGCCACGCTCGATCGCTTCGTCGCGCTGGAAGCCTTCGGCTCCGATCACGCCAAGGACGAACTCCGCGCGCTGCGCGCCGAGCTGTTCGCGCGCGGCGAGCCCGCGGCGCGGGTGCTCGTCGATGGTCTGCGCATCCTCGAAACCGAAGATCAGCGCCCGCTGTTGCCGCAGTTGCGCGTGCCGAGCCTGTGGATCGCCGGCCGCCGCGATCGCCTGGTCGATCCGCGCGCGATGCGCGAGGCGGCCGACGCCATCGAACGCGCGGGCCACGCGTCCGCCACCTTCGCGCAGATCGAGCATGCCGGGCATGCGCCGTTCCTGACCCATGTCGATGCGGTCGTCGAGAACATTTCGGCGTTCCTGCGCGACACGGAATGCCGCGCGTGAACGTGCCCGTCGACGGCAGTCTCTTCGACCCGCGGCATGTGCGCCGCGCGTTCTCGCGCGCCTCGTCGAGTTACGCCGATGCCGCGAAATTGCAGCACGAAGTCGAAGCGCGATTGCTGGAGTCGCTGGATTACTACGCCGAAGGCCGCGCGGCCGATGTGCAGACACCGGCGGTCGTGGTCGATCTGGGCTGCGGCCCCGGTGGTGCGTCGCGGGCGATGCGCGCGCGCTGGCCGAAGGCGCGGGTGCTGTCGATCGATCTCGCCCTGCCGATGCTGCGCGCGCAGGTCGATCCGCCCGCGGGTCTGATCGGCGCATTGCGACAGCGTCTTGCGCGCGCGCCCGAACGTCTCTGCGCCGACGCCCGCGCGCTGCCGCTGGCCGAGCACAGCGTCGATCTGCTGTTCTCGAATCTGTGCCTGCAGTGGGTCGAGGATCTGCCCGCGGTGTTCGCGGGTTTCCGCCGCGCGCTGAAACCGGGCGGCATGCTCGTGCTTTCGACCTTCGGCCCCGACACGCTGTACGAACTGCGCGGCGCGTTCGCCTCCGCCGACGCGGTGCCGCACGTCAGTCCGTTCGCGTCGATCGCGCAGTTCGGCGACGCGCTGATCGCCAGCGGTTTCCGCAATCCGGTGCTCGATCGCGACGAACTGGTCACCCGCTACGACGATCTGCCGGCGCTGATGCGCGAACTGCGCGCGATCGGCGCCACCAACGCATTGCGTGCGCGTCGCCACACCCTCACCGGCAAGGCCCGCTTCGCCGCCGCCGCGAACGCCTACGAAGCGCATCGCGACAACGGCCGGCTGCCGGCGACGTGGGAAATCATCAGCGCCCTCGCCTGGGCGCCCGAACATGGCGTCGCGATCCGCGAAGGCGGCGAGGACGTCGCGCGGTTTCCGGCCAGCGGCATTCCGGTGCGGCGGCGTTGATCGATCCGTTCGCCGTCGTCGTTCTGGCCGCGGTCGCGGCCTATCTCGTCTGGCTGGGCTTGGCCTGTCTGTTCAAGCCTGCCCGCGCCGCGCGTTTCCTGACCGGGTTCGCGACATCGCCGGCCACGCATCTCCTGGAAATGGCGTTGCGCCTGCTGGCCGGCTGGGCCTTTCTGCAGTACGCGCCGCGGACGAATTTTCCCGTGGCCTTCGTCGGCATCGGCGTCGTTCTCGTCGTCACCACGGCGGTTCTGCTGCTCGTCCCGTGGCGCTGGCATCGCCGTTTCGCGCAGCGCGCCGTCCCGGCCGCGCTGCCGTTTCTGAGCCTGATCGGCATCGTGTCGCTGGCATGCGGCGGTGCGCTGCTGATGGCGACGCTGGGCCGCGCCGGCTGAGGGTCGGGGCAAAGACGCGTCCCGCGGACGGTCCCGCTTGTTGATCGCCGACGCCGTTGGCTATGCTCGCGACAGGCGCCGCGCACTCAGAGGGAAACCCGTCATGCCCCGATTCTCCGCACGGCGCTTCGCATGCCTTCTCATTTTCGTGTTGATTGCCGTCGGCGATGCCGCGGCGAAATCGCCTTCGGTGCGCGCGTGTCTCAAGGCATCGGCGAAGACCGGCGCGCCGTTGCCCGCGGTGACCTACAGCGACATGCATGGACTGTGGGGCGGCAAGACGCTGACGCTCGACGCCGATGGCCGCTACACCCGCGTGCAGGCGGAGCCCGGGCAACCGCCGCAGCGGGTCGAGGTGCGCGTCGATGCCGCACGGCATCGCGCCCTGGTCGGGCTGTTGATCGAACTGAAGATCTGGCGGCAGCGCGAGCGCAAGCGCACCGCCGTACCCGACGAAAGCACCGCATCGCTGCGCATCCGCTGCGGCACCGCCGAGGCCGCGATCTGGGAGTGGTACAACGACCTCGACAAGCATCGCCGCATCGCGCGGGTGCGCGATGCGGTGCGGGCGTTGGAGGCGGCAACGGCACCGTGAACGGCCGTGGTTTCCTGGTGCAGGAAGGGGTTAAAGTGCCTTTTCGCCCCCGAAAATCGACGGTTTCGTGGGTGACATTGCGAAAAGGCACTCTGAGCCCATTTCTCCTGAACAGGTGCCTGCAATCCATTTCTCTTGCAAATCAGGCACTTACGCGCCTCGCGCTGCTTGACAAAAAGAATCGGGGCGAGTAGGTTTGAGTCTACGCTTAAGCGCTGCGTAGTCCGATGGCATTAAACTGCGCTCAATTGAGCGCAGTTTAATGCCATCGGCGCATCCCATTCAGGCATCTCCATATGCAACTTCCTCTCGCCCACGAAAGGCAAGCCGCCAGCCTCTTTCAACAGGCTGCAGATTTGCGTGAGCGTGAAATTCAAGGTTACAAGCAAGACCATGCGCTGAAAGCCCCTGTCGTCTTGTCTGCGCGTCGAGACCAGCGCGTGAGAGTGTTGTGGCCTCAGAAGTTTTAGATAGTCCCCTCTCTCTTGAAAAGCTAAAAGAATTACTGCATGTCCAGCCGGGTGTCGTTCTGGTTGGCGGGCAAGCATTGGCGTTTTGGGGTGATTACTATGATGCGCTGGGGCAAGGTTTTGAGTCTGGTCTAACAACAGACTTGGACTTCTTTGGCACGCGCGAACAAGCACAAGCGCACATCGCCCAACTGAGAGTGGTGTTTCCATCAAGGCTCCGCTTTGAGGTCGCCACAGTAGATACACCACCGCCGAGCGCGGCCGTGATATTTATCGAAAATTTTGGCGGCCAAACTGAGCCAATGGTGATTGATTACGTCACCGCTCTTGCCGGCTATAAGGTCGAAAGTGAAGCAAGAATGCTCAGACATGCCGTCGACATTTCAGTAGACGGAATCCCAATCAAATGCATGCACCCATTTGACTGCCTTAAGAGCCGAATTCACAATCTGGCATTACTACCCCAAAAAAGAACTGAGTTAGGTGTTGAGCAATGCAACACTGCCGTTCGGGTCGCGCGTGAAATGATCCTGGAAAACTGCAGTAGTGGTTGGCCAGCTCAACGCAACATAGCATTGCCTATGGCGGAGGGGATTATTGAACTTGCCGCCCATAGGCATTCTCTTGATGCTCGCCGTCTCTATGGGATTGACGTTATGTCGGCAATTGTTCCGGACGTCTTTTGCAAAGATTTCCAACAGATCAGATGGCCGCAAGCTTTTAGCTATGTTGAAGCCAAGTACGTACGCATGCTATCGCGCTATAGCAAGTAGCAAGTAGCCCGGGTAAGGCTGAAAGCCGCACCCGGGATGTTCGGATGGATTGATCTCGACGTCATCCCGGGTGCGCGCGTTGCGCTTACCCGGGCTACGCCATCTCGGATCGAAAGTTTCCCCTGCGATCTCGGGGGCAAAGCGCAGCGGATGCGCAATTGAGCAAGCGGCGGCTTCAGCGCACCTGCGCGATCCAGTCCTGCAGGTTGTAGTAATTCGTGACGCGCGCGATCCTGCCGTCGCGCAGGTCGAAGAACGCGCCGCCGGGAAGGACGTAGGTCTGTCCGTTCGCGGGCGGCAGGCCTTCGTCGGCGGCGAGATAGGTGCCGTGCACGACGTATTCGGCCGCGGCGCGCGCGCCGTCCGGGCAGGCCATCACCACGATGTCGCGCAGCTGTTCGCGATAACTGCGGTCCATGCGCGCGAGGAAGGCGGCGAACGCATCGCGGCCGATTTCGCGGCCGCCCTGGTTGAGGTCGTGGGCCACGTCGTCGGTCAGCAATGCCAGCATCGCGTCCCAGTCGCCGCGGTTGAAGGCGGCGTAGTAGTTCAGCACGAGGGTGGTGGCGCGGTCGTGGGCGCGGGTGCCGTCGATGATCATGGCGAATCTCCCTGGATGCGTTGCGAGAGGTCGGCGGACACCTCGGCGAACAGGTCGCGATGGAAGAAGTAGACCTCGGCGGCGAGGAAGCGCCAGCGGGTGTCGAAGCTGCGGTAGCGGCTGGTCGGCGTGGCCGAGCCGAGGCAATCGATGCCGATCTCCGCGCAGATGCGCAGCGCGCGCGACAGGTGCAGCGGGTCGCTGACCACGACCGCGCGGGTGAGTTTGCGGCTGCGCATGAGCGCCGCGGCCTGGCCCAGGTTGTCGCGGGTGTTGCGGGACACGGTCTCGATCAGGATCGCGCGATCCGGTACGCCCTGGCCGAGGGCATAGCGACGGCCGACCTGCGACTCCGCGAAGCGCGCGCCGCTGCCGCCGAAGCCGCCGGTGAAGATCAGGGTCGGCGCGACCTCGCGCTTGTACAGCGCGATGCCGTGGCGCAGGCGTTCTTCGAACACCGGCGACGGTCGCGCGTCGTAGGCGGCCGCGCCGAGCACGATGATGGCGTCGGCGCGCACGTCGGCAGCGGCGGCGTCGTCGCGCCCGCCCACATGCACGATGTAGGTGGCCACGCCGACGACCCACAGCAAGGCCAGCAGCAACAGCCGGCGCAGCCAGCGCAACGGTCCGCGTCGCCGCCGCCGCCGGCCGTCGGCGCGCTGGATCAACGGCGGCAACGCACCGCGGCTCACGCCATCGCCTGCCACGGCAGGGTGTCGAGATCGACGTTGCCGCCCGACAGCACGATGCCGACCCGCCGGCCTGCGAAGCGTTCGCGATGCTGCAGCACCGCCGCGAAGGTGATCGCGCCCGAGGGTTCGACCACGAGTTTCAGACGCTCCCACAGCAGCCGCATCGCGGCCACGGTCGCGTCGTCGTCGATGGCCACGAGGCCGTCGACATGACGCTGCAGCAGCGCCAGCGTCCGCGGCGCGAGATGCCCGCGCAGGCCGTCGCAGACGGTGCGTGCGGTCATGTCGGTGATGCAGCGGCCTTCGCGCAGCGAGGCGATGGCATCGGCGGCACCCGCGGGTTCGGCACCGACCACTTCGATATCGGGGCGCAGGGTCTTCGCGGTGAGCGAACAGCCCGACAGCAGGCCGCCGCCGCCGACCGGCGCGATCAGGACGTCCAGCGCGGCTTCGCTGCGCAGCAACTCCAGCGCCACCGTGCCCTGACCGGCGATGACGTCGGCATCGTCGAAGGGATGGACCAGATGCGCGCCGGTTTCGGCGCGGAGCGCCGCGGCGGCGGCATCGCGGGCGGCCATGGTCGCGGCGCAGCGCACGATGCGGGCGCCGTAGCCGGCGATGCCCGCCAGCTTCACCGCCGGTGCGCCGTCCGGGACCACCACGGTCGCCGGGACCCCGCGCAGACGGCTGGCGAGGGCGACCGCGGCGCCGTGATTGCCGGAGCTCTGGGTGAGGATGCCGCGAGCCGCGGTGTCGGCGTCGAGGGCGAAGATCGCGTTGCAGGCGCCGCGGAACTTGAAGGCGCCGACCCGCTGCAGGTTCTCGCATTTGAAATGCAGCTCGCAGCCGGCGATGGCGTCCAGCGAATGCGAGCGCAGCACCGGCGTGCGCTGGGCATGCGGCGCGATCCGCGCGGCGGCGGCCAGCACATCGGCGAATTCGGGCAACCTGAGGCCGGGCAACGTCAGGCCGGGCAATGCAGAGCCGTGCGGCTTGGGATCGGGCGTCGGCACGGCGGCAGTCATGCCGACATCGTAGCAGGCGAGGCCTGCGCGGCCGGCCGGCACATGCTGTCCGGTCGTATCTTCGCGTAGGCTCGGAACGTAGACCGGCGGTGCGTGTCCCGGCGGACCGATGGCGGGCCGACTGCGGGCCAACACGCGGTTCACGCATGGGGTTCCGCTTAAGGACGGGTTCAATCGGCCGGGCGGATGCTCGACACTGCGACGGGCCGATCCGTCGGCGACATTTCCAGGGGCCCATCATGTTCCGTCTTGGTCTGGTTGCGACACTCTCCGCGCTGATTCTGACCGGCTGCGTCAGTACCTACGCCTATCGCGACGGCGATGGCGGCGACTACTACTATTCCGATCCGGACATCGAGTATTACGACGCCTATGGCCAGCCCTACGGCACGATAGGCTACAGCTATCCGCGCGGCTGGTACGGCAGCATCGGCTATGGCTACGGCTATGCGCCTTATCTCTACTACCCGCCGTATTACTGGCATCCGCGCCGTCATCATCGGCCGCCCTACGGGCATCAGCCGCCGCCGCCGGGTCCGCCGCCGGGCGTGATCGTGAATCCCCCGGGCGGCAATCCGCCGGGTGGCGGTGGCGGGAATTTCCGCAATCGCGATCACGACCGCGAAGGTGGTCCATGGCGCAATCTCGACGACATCGTTCGCCGTCGCAAGCCGCCGCCGGAGTCGCCGCCGCCGGGCGTGATCACCGGAACGCCGCGGACGCCGGTGTCGGTGTCGCAGCCTTCGCGGCGCATGCCGTCGCCCTCGCCGGGCGCGAGCAACCCGCCGCCGCGTCCGCGAATGGAGGCGCCGCGTCCCTCGCCGCCGCCCGGAGGTCGGATCGGACCTCAGGAACGAGAATCCCGTCGCGCTACGACGCCCTGAAACCGCTTGCCAAGCGATCGAATTGGTCGCAAGCTAACGACGAATGACCGGTTGCGTCGGATTCCGACGTATCACGGTAAGAATCGCCGACCCCGGCGGGGAAATCCGGATCCCCCCTGTTCCGCTCCCCGTCGGGCGTCGGCACCT
>CAMLLG010000104.1 GCA_946480825.1 uncultured Lysobacteraceae bacterium | reverse complement strand
CTTCAGCCGCTTCTCGAAATCGCCGCGGTACTTGGTGCCGGCGACCAGCGCGCCGAGGTCCAGCGAGTAGATCGTGGCGGCGGCGAGCACGTCCGGCACTTCGCCGTCGACGATGCGGCGCGCCAGGCCCTCGGCGAGCGCGGTCTTGCCGACGCCGGCCTCGCCGACGTACAGCGGGTTGTTCTTGCGGCGGCGGCACAGCACCTGGATCGTGCGTTCGATTTCGTCTGCTCGCCCGACGAGCGGATCGATGCGGCCTTCGCGCGCCTGCAGGTTGAGATTGGTCGTGAACTCGGCCAGCGGATCGTTCTTGCCCTCGCCGCCCTCGCCCTCGCTGTTCTGCTCGGAGGACTCCTGACCCTGCGACTCCGGGGCGTCGCCGGTCTTGGCGATGCCGTGGGACAGGTAATTGACCACATCCAGCCGGCTGATGCCCTGCTGGTTGAGGTAATAGACCGCGTAGGAGTCCTTTTCGCCGAAGATCGCGACCAGCACGTTGGCGCCGGTGACTTCGCTCTTGCCGGAGGACTGGACGTGATAAACGGCGCGCTGCAGCACGCGCTGGAAGCCGAGCGTGGCCTGGGTGTCGCGCGCGTCCTCTTCGACGAGGGTGGCGACCGAGGTCGAAATCGCGTGTTCGAGATCGCCGCGCAAGCGCGTGAAATCGGCGCCGCAGGCCTTCAGCACGGTTTCCGCCGATGGGTTGTCGAGGAGTGCGAGCAGCAGGTGCTCGACCGTCATGTATTCGTGCCGCGCCTCGCGGGCATGCTTGTAGCACTGACCGATGGCGTATTCGAGGTCTTTGCTGAACATGGTCGCTGCCGCCCTCCGAAGAAGTTATGCCGATGGAGGCCAAGTCTGTCGCGCTGCGTCATCGCGCCGACCTGCCGGGCCCGGATTCCCACGACATGGGTGTTCCCATGCCGCAGCGGAATACCGGAGTTCTGGAACACTCCGTCGTGAACATCGCGTCCTGCCGGTGCGGTTGCCCGGTGTCGCAGGCAACGGCCCGTACGGATACGACAATGCACTCAACGCACGGCGGTATGCAAGCCGGGACGCGAATCGCGGAAAAACGGATGCACATGTCGGCCCTCCGGCAATCCACGCATCACCGCGATTCACGCACGATGAGGATTCGCGCACGATGAACACATAGAACGCATACGCAAGATCCGGGCCATCGGATGACCCGTCGCGCGACCTCGGGTGCTCAATGGGGGCGGGTCAGGCCTTTTCCATGGTGCACAGCAACGGATGCTGATTCATCCGTGCGTATTCGTTCACCTGGGCGACCTTCGATTCGGCGATCTCGCGGGTGAACACACCGCAGACCCCGCGACCCCGCGTATGCACGTGCAGCATGACCTGCGTGGCCTTCTCGATGTTCATGCTGAAGAATCGCGTCAGCACTTCGACCACGAAGTCCATCGGCGTGTAGTCGTCGTTCAACAGCATGACCGAGTACAGCGGCGGCCGCGCCAGATCCGGCTTGCTGGTCTCGACGGCGACGCCGTGTTCGTGATCGTGTTCGCGATGGTTGGCCATCCGCGAATTATACGGGGCCGCCCTCCGCTCTGCCCGCGTCGGGTTGCGGCCGGGCATGCCGCGCACCGCATCGCTGCCACCTTGCCGACCCATGCGGCCGAGCCCGGAACGGACGTTTCGGGATGCGTGGCCCGGACTTGCGGACTGCACGGCAGGCCGCATCCCGCAACCGCGACGGGAGCGTGAGACCTTCGGACCGTGGACGGCGATCCGTTCGCCGGAACACAATGCGCCATCGAGACGGTCATTCCGGCCGTCCACTCCGGGGGATTCACTCATGTCGTCTTTCGTCCGCACCATGTTGCCCGCTTCCGCGCTGCTCGCTGCCGCGTTCGCTTTCGCCCCCGCCGCCCAGGCGGAGGACGCTTCGGTCAAATCCCGTCTCGATACCCAGGGCATCAAGTACGAAGTCGACCAGGACGGCGATTTCAAGGTCACCTACAACTATTCGAAGGAAGGTCGCACCCAGTTGGTCTTCGTCAGCGGCAAGACCGAATCGGTCGGCGGATTCACCATCCGCGAAGTCTTCTCTCCGGCCGCGCGTGTGGAGAAGGACGGGATCAACGGCGCCAAGGCGCTGGAACTGCTGGCCGAGAGCCGCAAGAACAAGTTCGGCAGTTGGGAGATCGGCGGCGATGTGCTCTATTTCGTGATCAAGCTGCCCGACAACGTCGGCGCCAAGCAACTGGAAGCGGCCATGGACATCGCCGCCGAAACCGCCGACGACATGGAGATCGAGTTCAGCGGCGACCGCGACGACCTGTGATCCGGACGGGAACCGCATGACTTACCGCGAAGGGCGCTTCTGGCAGCCGGACGTGACCGTGGCCACGGTCGTGGTCGCCGATGGCCGCCTGCTCTGCGTCGAAGAGCGCGCCGAAGGCCGGCTGGTGCTGAACCAGCCGGCCGGCCATCTCGAACCCGACGAGAGCCTCGCAGATGCCGCCCTCCGCGAGACCCGCGAAGAAACCGGCTGGGACGTGCGCCTCACCGCGTTTCTCGGCGCGTATCAATGGAAGGCCCCGGAGACGGGGCGGCACTATCTGCGCTTCGCCTTCGCCGCCGAACCCGAGCGTCACGACCCGGCACGCCGGCTGGACGACGGTATCGTGCAGGCGCTCTGGCTGACGCCGCAGGAACTGCTGGACGCCCGCGACCGCCATCGCAGCCCGCTGGTCTGGCAGGTGGTGGCCGATCATCTCGCCGGGCACCGATCGCCGTTGACGCTGTTGCAGCATCTGGCCTGAGGCTTCGGTCCGATTCGTGAGCGCTCCCCGCATCATCGTCGGCATGTCCGGCGGCGTCGATTCCTCGGTCGCCGCCCTGCTGCTGCGCGATCAGGCCCTGACCGATCCCACGCGGTCCGTGGCCGGTCTGTTCATGACCAACTGGGCCGACGACGGCAGCGGCGATTGCCGCGCCGAAGACGACCGACGCGACGCGGTCGCGGTCTGCGGCAGATTGGGTCTTCCGATCCATTTCCGCGATTTCTCGAATGAATACTGGGCGGGCGTGTTCGAGCATTTCCTCGCCGAGTACGCCGCGGGGCGCACGCCGAATCCGGACGTGCTGTGCAACCGCGAGATCAAGTTCAAATATTTCCTCGATGCGGCGCGCGCGCTGGGCGCGGAGTTCATCGCCACCGGCCACTACGCGCGGGTCCGCGAACGCGACGGTGTATGGCAACTGCTGCGCGCCGCCGACCGCAACAAGGACCAGAGCTATTTCCTGCACCAGCTGGGCCAGGCGCAGTTGGCGGCGACGCTGTTCCCGCTCGGCGAACTGGTCAAACCGGACGTGCGGCGGATGGCGGCCGAAGCCGGCCTGCCGACCGCGGCGAAGAAGGATTCGACCGGCATCTGTTTCATCGGCGAGCGCGACTTCCGCGAATTTCTTTCGCAGTATCTGCCGGCGAAGCCCGGCCCGATGATCACGCCCGATGGCCGCCGCATCGGCGAACATCCCGGCGTGTTCTATTTCACTCTCGGCCAGCGCGAAGGCCTTCACATCGGCGGCGTCCGCGGCTTCGCGGCGGCGCCGTGGTTCGTGGTCGGCAAACGCGTGGCCGACAACACCCTGATCGTCGACCAGGGCACGGATTCGCCGTATCTGTTCTCGAACCGCCTCTGGAGCGAACGCGCGCACTGGATCGCCGGGACGGCACCGGCGGCCCGCTTCGCGTGCACCGCGCAGACCCGCTATCGCCAGCAGGACGAGGCCTGCGAGGTCGAAGTCCGCGAGGACGGCACGCTCGCCGTGGTCTTCGAGCGCCCGCAGCGCGCGGTCACGCCCGGGCAGTCTCTGGTCCTGTACGACGGCGAAGTCTGCCTCGGCGGCGCGGTGATCGCGGCCACCGACGCACCGCTGGAACGCGAAGGCGCCGGCGTCCCGTCGCGGCCGATCGTCACGAACACCTGACCGCGCACCGCATCCCCGCTATCCTGTACCGATGACCATGGATTTCCGTTCCCGGGTACTCGCCCTCGCCGGCCTGCTGCAGGCGCTCAGACTCGTTCGCCAGATCGCCGACACCGGCCACGCCGAGGCTGCCGCCGAGCGCGTCGTGCTGGACAGCGTGTTCCGGATCGATGCCGATTCCGTGGACGACGTCTACGGCGGCGCCGGGTCGGTCCGCGCCGGCCTGATGCTGCTGCGCGACTACCTCACCGATCTGCGCGGCGACGACGCGCTGCCGAAACTCGCCAAGGCCATCCTGCAGATCGAACGGCGATTCGTCGCCGACGCAGGCATGGCCGAGCACGTCTTGGAGGGTATCCGCACCCTCGGCGGCATCGCCGAACACCAGGGCAGCATCCATCCGGACGCGATCTCGCGTCTGGGCCAGCTTTACGCCGACACCATCAGCCATCTGCGGCCGAAGGTGATCGTGCAGGGCAACCCGCACTACCTGCAGCAGCCGGAAGTCGTCGCCGAGATCCGTGCCCTGCTGCTCGCGTCGCTGCGTTCCGCGGTGCTGTGGCGCCAGATGGGCGGCTCGATGTGGGACTTCGTGTTCAGCCGCAGGGCGATGATGCAGGCGATCGAGGCGGAGCTGGTTTGACGCTACCAGTCGGAACCGCCGCTGGATCCCGAATCGAAGTCGCCCCCACCATAGGAACTGCTGCTGTTACTGCCGGAATCTCCACTGGAACTGCTGCAGAAATCACCGCTCACGGTCCGGCTGCTCAGTTCGACATCGCGCCAATCGATCGATTCGAAGGTGGTGTAAATCTCCTGCGTGCATGAGCTGGAGGTTTTTTTCTCGCTGGTGCAATTGCCGACGGGCACTGCGGTCTTCGATGCCAGACGATGGGTTTTCGCCTGCTTGTCGTACACGTAGTAATGATCGAAGCAGGCCGAGCCTTCCGCGCTGATCCGCGTGTAGCTGTGGAACGGTTGCCGGGCCTGCCAATGCGCGAAGCCGAAGCAGCCTCCGATGATTGCCGTGATGGCCGCAAGCACCACGCCCAGGTAGCCGCGCCCCTTCTTTCCTGCGCCGTTCGGCTTCGCTACCGATCCCCGGGCGTTGTTGGCCGGAGACGCGTACAACCGCAGCATCTCCGCGACACCGCTCTTGAACCCGGCCACATAGTCGCCCGCCTTGAATTTCGGCGCGATGATCTGGCTGGAAATGCGGTTGAGCTGCGTCGCATCGATCTTCGGCGCGACGCCGTTGCCGGTGACGATCTGGATCCGTCGTGGATTCAGAACCACCACGATGTACACGCCATTGTCGATGTCGTCGCGGCCGACGCCGAGTTCCTGCGCGCGGCGGCGTGCGTAGTATTCGACGTTCTCGGTGATCGTGTTGACGGTTTCCACCGCAACCACCAACCGCGATTCGATCGAGCGCAGATACGCCAGCAAATCGGCCTCTTGCGCATCGCTCAGCAGGTTCGCGGTGTCGACGACCAGATCATTCTTGCGGATGGTGGCGGCGGCATCGACGACAACCATCCGCGCATCGACATCGAGGAACTCGTTGCGGCAGTCCAGGCACAGCCACTTGCCGGTGTAGCCGTCCTGCCTGAGCTGGCTTCCGCCGCAATTGGGGCAGACGAACACTCGTCCGGTGGCGATGTCCGCGCCACGCGGCGCGTTTTCGTCGCCCACCGAAACGACGGCTGTCCTGGTGGCGGCCCACTGCGCCCGGCAGTACAGGCAGGTCCACTCGCCCGTGACCGGGTGCTGGGAGATCTGCGATGAGCCGCAATGCGGACACGTGGTCTCCGCGATGCCGTCTGCGGATTTCTGCGTGTAACCGGTGGGAGAGTCGTGCTCGGACATGCGCCGATGCTAACAGCGCGCAGTCCGAACGGAAACGCCCGGCAATGCCGGGCGTTTCCGTTGCACCACATGCTTCGATCAGACCGCGACCGTATCCGCAACCTCCTGATAATCCCGGATCTGGTCGAAGTTCATGTAGCGGTAGATTTCCGCGCCCTGTTCGTTGATGACGCCGATGTCGGCCATGTATTCGGCCTTGGTCGGGATGCGGCCGAGGCGCGAACAGATCGCCGCGAGCTCCGCCGAGCCGAGGTAGACGTTCGAATTCTTGCCCAGACGGTTCGGAAAGTTGCGGGTGCTGGTGGAGAACACGGTCGCGCCCTCGCGCACCTGCGCCTGGTTGCCCATGCACAGCGAGCAACCGGGCATTTCCATGCGCGCACCGGCGGTGCCGAAGGTGCCGTAGTGGCCTTCCTTGGTCAGTTCGGACGCATCCATCTTGGTCGGCGGCGCGACCCACAGCCGGGTCGGGATGTCGCGCTTGCCTTCCAGCAGTTTCGCGGCGGCGCGGAAGTGGCCGATGTTGGTCATGCACGAACCGATGAACACTTCGTCGATCTTGGTGTCCTGCACCAGCGACAGCGGCTTCACGTCGTCCGGGTCGTTGGGGCAGCAGAGCAGCGGCTCCTTGATGTCGGCCAGGTCGATCTCGATCACGGCGGCGTACTCGGCGTCCTTGTCGGCCTCCAGCAGCTGCGGGTTGGCCAGCCACTCCTGCACCTTCTGGATGCGGCGCTCCAGCGTGCGCTTGTCCTGGTAGCCGTCGGCGATCATGTTCTTCATCAGCACGATGTTGCTGGTGAGGTACTCGCGGATCGGCGCTTCGTTCAGCTTCACCGTGCAGCCGGCGGCGGAGCGCTCGGCCGACGCGTCCGACAGCTCGAAGGCCTGTTCCACCTTCAGGTCCGGCAGGCCTTCGATCTCGAGGATGCGGCCGGAGAAGATGTTCTTCTTGCCCTGCTTGGCGACCGTCAGCAGGCCCGCCTTGATCGCGTAGTACGGGATGGCGTTGACCAGGTCGCGCAGGGTGACGCCGGGCTGCATTTCGCCCTTGAAGCGCACCAGCACCGATTCCGGCATGTCCAGCGGCATCACGCCGGTCGCCGCGGCGAAAGCGACCAGACCCGAACCCGCCGGGAACGAAATGCCGACGGGGAAACGCGTATGCGAATCGCCGCCGGTGCCGACGGTGTCGGGCAACAGCATGCGATTGAGCCAGGAGTGGATCACGCCGTCGCCCGGACGCAGCGAGATGCCGCCGCGGGTCGAAATGAATTCCGGCAACGTGTGATGGGTCTTCACGTCGACCGGCTTCGGATAGGCCGCGGTGTGGCAGAACGACTGCATCACCAGATCGGCGGAGAAACCGAGGCAGGCCAGATCCTTCAACTCGTCGCGGGTCATGGGGCCGGTGGTGTCCTGCGAACCGACCGAGGTCATCTTCGGTTCGCAGTACGCGCCCGGACGCACGCCCTGACCTTCCGGCAGACCGCAGGCGCGGCCGACCATCTTCTGCGCCAGCGAGAAACCCTTGCCGCTGTCGGCGGGCTGCTGCGGCAGACGGAACAGGGTCGAGGCTGGCAGCCCCAGCGATTCGCGCGCCTTCGCGGTCAGGCCGCGGCCGACGATCAGCGGGATGCGGCCGCCGGCGCGCACTTCGTCGAACAGCACGTCGGACTTGACCTGGAACTCGGCGATGACTTCGCCGTTCTTCAGCGCCTTGCCGTCGTACGGGCGCAGTTCGACCACGTCGCCCATCTCCATCTTCGACACGTCGAGTTCGATCGGCAGTGCGCCGGCGTCCTCCATCGTGTTGTAGAAGATTGGCGCGATCTTCGAACCCAGGCAGACGCCGCCGAAACGCTTGTTCGGGATGTACGGAATGTCCTCGCCGGTCCACCACAGCACCGAGTTGGTCGCGGACTTTCGGCTGGAGCCGGTGCCGACCACATCGCCGACATAGGCGACCAGGTGGCCCTTGTTCTTGAGATCGAGAATCTGCTGGATCGGGCCGCGCTTGCCGTCTTCCTCCGGCTTGAACGGCGCGCCTTCGCGGGTGTTCTTGAGCATCGCCAGCGCATGCATCGGGATGTCCGGGCGCGTGGTGGCGTCGGGCGCGGGCGAAAGATCGTCGGTGTTGGTCTCGCCGGGCACCTTGAACACGGTGACGGTGAGGCTCTGCGGCACTTCCGGCTTGCTGGTGAACCATTCGGCGTCGGCCCAGCTCTGCAGCACGGCCCGGGCGTTGGCGTTGCCGGCCTTCGCCTTTTCTTCCACGTCGTGGAAGGCGTCGAACATCAGCAGCGTGTGCTTCAGCGCATCGGCGGCGATGGTGCCGACGACGGCGTCGTCGAGCAGTTCGACCAGCGGGTGGATGTTGTAGCCGCCGAGCATGGTGCCCAACAGTTCGGTCGCGCGCTCGCGCGTCATCAGCGCGCAGGATTCATTGCCGAAGGCGACGGCGGCGAGGTAGGACGCCTTCACCTTCGCGGCGTCGTCGACGCCGGCGGGCACGCGGTTCGCGATCAGATCGACCAGCATGGCTTCCTCACCGGCCGGCGGCGCCTTCAGCAGTTCGATGACCTCGGCGGTCTGCTGCGCGGTGAGCGGCAGCGGCGGAATGCCGAGCGCGGCGCGTTCTGCGGCATGTTGGCGATAGGCGGCGAGCATGAGTGACTCCTGTTTTCGGGCGTGTTCTGAAGTGGGGGCGTGGGTACAGGCTTCAACGTACCGGTTCGGACACGGCCGGAACGATGAGCTTGAGACCTTTGAAATATTCGCGGAAGAATTTGTCGTCGCGGGTGATCAGCCCATTGCACTGCAGCAGCGCATGGGCACCGATCAGGAAATCGGGGGCCGCGCGCAGATCGCGGCCGGAGCGCTGGCGATGACGGCGCTGCATCTCGCCGGCACGCAGGGCAGACTTGGCCTCCAGCGGGCTGAAGCGGATGCTCATCTCCTCCAGGACCGCCAGCACATCGGCACCGTCGCGCAATGCGCCGCAGACCTCGGCCAACGCCACGTCGCACACCGCCACCGGACCGGCGGTGAGGCATTGGCGCAGACAGGCCTCGGCCGCGTCGGCATGCGGGCCGTCGGCGAGCAGATCGATCAGGACCGGAGAATCGATCGCGATCATGCGCCGACGTCGCCCTCGCCTTTCGCGGCGGTATCGGGCGAGGGCTCATCGGCGGCATGGCCGCGCACCGCCTCGATGGCGGCATCGGTCGATTCGAAGCCGTCCAGCCGGAACCGGCCGCGGGCGCGGGAAATGGCGTCGTCCACCGATTTGCGCAGGATGATACGGCTGCCCTCCAGCTCCACCTTCAGCACGCTGCCCTTGGTCAGCCCGAGGGCATCGCGCACGGCTTTGGGGAGCGTGATCTGGCCTCGTTCGGCGACGGTCGCTTCCATGGGCGGACCCCGGTTCTGGTATGCGGATATGATACATACTTTTCCATGCATACTCCATCCAGTGCATGCGCCCGCCGCCATGATGCGGGCAAGATGTTGCGGTCGCACTTCGCTTTCACCGGCGGATAATCGACGACCGCACCGCACGATCCCCCACACGGAGCCCAGCCATGCGCGATTCCTTCGACACCCGCGGCCATCTCGACGTCGACGGCCGATCCCTGCGGTACTTCAGCCTGCCGCGCCTCGCGGAACGTCTCGGCCCGATCGATCATCTTCCCTTCGCGATGAAGATCCTGCTGGAAAACCTGCTCCGGCACGAAGACGGCGTCAGCGTTCTGCCCGAACACATCGAAGCGGTGGCGCGCTGGGACGCGACCCGCGAGCCCGACACCGAGATCGCCTTCATGCCCGCCCGCGTGGTGCTGCAGGACTTCACCGGCGTGCC